>PUOC01000199.1 GCA_003551965.1 Clostridiales bacterium
CGGCTATAAGGGAACAGAACCTCTGAGCGAGCCTGAAACCGCTGCGCTGGTCCGGTTTGTCCAGGAACGGAATTTTCTTACCGCTGCCGCGTATCATTCGTCGGGGTCGGTTATATTCACGCGCCTAGGAGCTTGCTGCCATAGAACCCGTGTGGCTGCCCTGGCCTCCGCGGCCACCGGGTACCCTTTGGTCGACCTGACCCATGCCAGCGGCAGTGGAGCCGGTTTCACGGACTGGTTCGTGCATACACTGCAGCGGCCGGCGCTAACCGTGGAAGTAGGCACGTACGTGGGAGCTAGACCCGTGCCCATGGAACAATGGCCGCAGATCTGGCACGAAAACCGCGATTTGGGCTTGCTCTTGGCCCAAGAGGCGAAGGTGAGGGACGTCGAACCGGACACCGGGCCGGCTGTGAATGCAGAGAAGAAGAAGTCGGCAGAGGCAGCTTCTCACCTTGTGATTGGTGATGTTCGCTGGGGCGATCATGGCGACCATGAACGGCTGGTGTTTGACGTGTACTATTCCTGCTATACACGGAAGGCCGAGGCGGGCGGCGGCTTTGGCCTGGACCACGCTAGTTATCCCCCGTGGGCCGAGGTGACGTTCGCCGATGCGGAGGTACCGAAGGAGATCGCCGAAGTAGACCATAACCGCAGTTATCTGATCGAACATGTCACTGCGGGCGGCCCTGATGCATATGTGCTGCAGTTTCAGCGTCCGGTACAGATTCACGCCTTTTCACTGCAGAGTCCGGCGCGCATTGTATTGGATCTGAGACCGATGGACATAGCAAATGGGCGTCCGCTGTATTCCCTCCGGACGCAGTCGTTTGGCAGTTGGATTGAGGCGTTGTCGGTGATGGAATCCATGGACTTGGGAGAAGGGTATCGGCCGCGGCTGCTGCGAGACGGGGCTGGAGGTTACCTTTGGGAATTGGCGCTTCTTGAAGAACTAGCCGCCGCAGAACGGGCTTTGGAGGAGACCCCAGGACTCGTCAGGCTGTTCATTGAACGCCGTTTCGGACACGATCTTCCCGGGGCCATGATTCCGTAGTCAGCGCCAGGGCTGCTTTCGATGACAGTATAGTGGAACATTCCCGTGACAGGGGCAAAGGAGGGGGACGGATGGGAAGTGCACCCTGGAAAGGATGTCTGGGGGTTGTGTTGATAGTCTTGGTCCTATTCCCGGCGGCGGTGGGTGGTGCATCCCTGCATTGGCTGGATGACCACATGCCCTATTGGTTGTGGGCAGACAGTTGGATCGGAGTCATGGCCTATGATTTTTATGAAACGAAGTCCTCCGATACAGACTTGGGGTTTTTCAGCGAGACCGAGGATGTGGATCTATGGAGTGTCCTGCAGCTGGATGAACGCCAGTTGGAAGGTGATTATCGCGTTTGGCGCAGTCCTGAACCGATCACACTGCTCTACTACCAGTGGAAACGGAGCGAAGGAACCTATAAAGAGTTCGATCACCCCTTTCCCAGTGTCCCCAATTTGATGGTGGACCATAAATCGCTGACAGCCTCAAATCTGGCGGAGCGGAGTGGTGATGTACCATTGTGCCCGGATAACACCTTTCTGATCATTGAGCATGATCGTCACCAGCACAAGGGATCCATTGGGTTGACGGAACCCCGTGAGGTCACAGGCAGTATTCAGGAGGGAGTGTCGCTGGGTAATCTACGTCCTCTACATGATACGGTCACAATCTTTGATGTGATTTCTGAAACGGAGCCGCTGCCGGAGCCCTATGCTATTCTGCGCGCAGAAGTGGATCGGCGAGGGGGTCCCTACCGCAACATCATCGGCAGTGGGATGCCCCACGATGAGAGCAATCGGCAGGTCTACGCCTGGGAGTTGGAGCCGGTCCATCGACCGGAAGCATGGCGGGATGCGTACGAGGCAATTCTGCGCGAGGAGCGGGAAGCCTGGGTGCAGCGCTGGGAGGCCATCTTAACTGACTACGAACGGGGTGTGTACCCCGGGATTTTCGGCCGCTCGGCCCAAACGGCACTGGCCCATCATGAGCGTTGGATCGAACAGTTGTTGGACGACGCCGACCGCATCCTTGCGCTCCTTCTTCATGGGCAAGTCCCTGGTTTTCTCAAAGACATGGGGCGAAATGTCCCTCATATCGGCCGTGTCGTTGTCAGCGGTCCAGCCGATACCGCCCATCTGATTCACCGTCACCTATGGAGCTATGTTCCGGAAATGGCAGCCGGGTCTATGACTATCATGTACCATCGCCTTCCTTTGTACCTGAAGAAGCTCTATCCTACCCAACAAGACTTGGAGAATGTCCTGATCATAGGGTGATCGCAGGCCGCAGCATGGATGTGTGCAGGCAGAAAACGATTGCGGCGAACCGGTTGCCGTCCTGGACACCGCAATGGCAGACCCCATGCGGGCACCATTTCCTGAAGGAGTTGATCCGGCCGCGATGGCGCTAGTCTAGGACCTGACCCGGGCAGTGCCGTTTCCGAACAGATTGTCACAAAGGCGTCGAAGCGACAGTCAAGCACGAAAGGCAAAGACGCTGTGCAGAGCCTACGGATGCTCTGCACAGCGTCTTCATGTTGGGAACAGATATGGATCCATCAAGAACCGGCTTTCGGCAGACCTGTCCCGGAGTTGCCTCGCCCAACTGCCCACCGCCGGAAAGCGAAAAGGTCCAGCCGCAAGAACAGACCGGCGCAGCGATGCCTATACGCTGATTGGCTTACACCGTGCGATGAATTGGATGAAGGCCTCGGCCTGTTCCTCGAGCATGGAGGCGCTGGTAGTAAGTCGAAGCCGACCTTCCTCGTCTAACTGCGTCTGCGCCTGGGGAATCCTGAGCCTGGGTTTGTTCATAACAGCCATATTGAGCAGACTGATCAGGGTCACTAAGTGGTCCATACCGGTGGCGGTGCCGCCCATTCCCGGACTGATGCCGCTCAATGCCGCCGGTTTCCCGTTAAGCACGGAGGCTGCGCCCGGCTCTGGCGGGCGGGAGAGCCAGTCCAACAGGTTTTTCAGTACTCCTGGGAAAAAATGGTTGTATTCCGGTGAAAAGAACCATACACCATCGGCCTGCTCTATGCAGGTCCGCACGGCAGCTACCAACGGCGGCGCCGGATACTCTATGTCCTGGTTCATGTAAGGTATGTCCGAGTAGTCCAATAGCTCTAGTTCGGCTCGGCCTTTGCAGACATTTTGAGCCGCGAGAGCCAGTTGACGATTGTACGAGTGGGTTCGCAGTGAACCGACCACGGCCTGAATCTTTGGCTTTGTCATATTCTTCAACTCCATTACGGTTTTTGGCTTCGATCCTTTCCCCTATGCAATGACGGCCCATGGGGCACAGCCCCCGGCCATAGCTTTCCATATTCATCGCACAACTCCTGCCTCAATGCTGTGGCCTGCATCGTCTTATGCGGCCGGACAAGATACGGCGGCGGAGCCTTTGACTGGTTCGGGTATGGCCGATATATGGTGTCCCCGATGCCGGGCTGTCGCGTTTGTCCCTGGGCCCGGCTATGATCCGTGTATGTACCCGTGGCAAAAAGATCCTGATGCTATCTGCAACAACACCTCAGCACTGACACAGAAAGCTAAGAACACCCGGGTCGAGTCAGAACCTGCCCGGGCCGCAGCCCGCAGCCACACCGTGCCGGGGGCATCGTTGCAGATCAGTGCAGGCTTCCCTGGCTTTGTCTGCTCGTCTCCGTGTCTCGGTCCGATTGCGGACGGGCGCGGATGCCCAGCAAGAGGATGAACCACAGCGGTGCATTGCTGATGGCGTGGACGGAGAAGGAAGCCCAGGTGGATCCAAGGTATTGCGCTGTCAGAGGAGCTATCAGCATGCCTGGTATCATGGCGACAAAGTGCCATTTCAGTGCAGCATGCATAAGCCAGGCCCACATCAATCCATTTACGATCCACGCGGTGCCGCCGAAGTGGGCCTCTTGGATGGGTAAGAGCAGACCGCGCCACATCACTTCTTCACTGAACATGGCAAAGACATGCACGGGTACAAAAAGAAACAGCAACTTCCAGTTGCCCGGCAGGGGAACACCGAAGAACTCTGTAGGCGGCAGAGAGAACTTCCGCAGAGGATGGAAAGGAGCCGGAAGATAATGGGGCGGTGAGAGGCGGCCGAATTTGGCCAAGCGCCTGCTCACGGGCTCTAAGACCTGTTCTGTGAGCAGTGTCAGAAAGACCGCCCCTGCAATCCAGAGCCAGTCGGTTCCTGCCAACGGGAAGAAACGAAAGCGCTCCCGAAGAACCTCTGCGGTAAACGCGCCGCCTTCGGTCAGGGAAAAAAGCACCAGGGCTGCGGGCAGCAAGAGCAGGGCCGGCAGCCATAGACATAACCAAAACGCATAGATTAGAGCCCATCCCCTGTCAACTAGTTTCGGTACGCCATAGAAAACTCCGGTATAGACAACGGCACCGGGTACAGCAAAACACACTACCTGCCACCAAAAAGACACCGGTACACCTCCCGAAGTACGCTGCGGCCCCTAGCCCTCACAGGTTTTCTCCCAGAGATGCAGCGGTAGTGAATGCTGTGCTGCCTCCTGGTCAGGAGACTAGTTGGCTCTGGCGGGCGATTTCCACGGGGTCGGCATCCAACCTTTTTTCGCCGGCTCTAAGCAGCACGTAAGCCAGAAAGAAAAACGCAGCCCCCGCCATGAACATACCTTGATTGCCGACGATATCCATGGTAAGTCCCAAGGCAAAGGGCCCCATCATTTGCCCGACCATGGTAAATACGTAGTAAAGCCCGATATAGAAGCCGACCCTGTCTCTGCCGCCGAAATCGGCAATCAGCGGCATTGCCTGCACATTGACTAAGGCCCACCCCAAACCGCCTAGGACAAAAATGGCACCGATGATCCAGGGTTCTCTGACCGGAATGGCTATGAGGAATAGGACCGGTACCAGTATCAGGCCCCACAGCATCGTAGGGATTTTGCCGATCTTGGTGCCGACAACACCGGCCAATAGAGCGAATACCAGAAACGATCCTGCGAAGGAGGTAAGGAGGAAATTGGCTCTTCCCTCTGTAAGTCCCAGGGTTTCAACGCCGTAAATGGGGAACATGGCGTTAAGCCCAGCATAACCAATAAAGTAGGCCAACATTGCCATGAGGATGAGAAATTGACCTATATAGCCCGGCTTCAGCAAGGTTCGAATGCCCACCGCCGCGTCTTTGATCGGGTTCGTCGACGATCTTGGCGAGTTATCTACATACGGGGGCTGTCTGTCGGCCTTGCGCCAGACAACGACCAAACTCAGCAGAAGTACCGCACCGCCGATACCAAACGTCAGCCGGGGATCGATATCATAGATCAGCGACAACACACCAAAGCTGATCAGGGTCCCCATACCGCCCATAAGATTGATAATGCCATTGGCGGTAGACCGCTTCTCAGGGGGCGTGTGATCAGGCATCAATGAAATGACCGGTCCGCGATACGAATGCATGGCCGCTGTGAAGACGATTTCGGTGATAATCAGCAGAAACAAAACGGAGGCAGCCAGCGGAATAGCCATGTGGGTTAACGCTGCAATGGGCAGTGCAACCATGATGAAGGGCAACCTGCGCCCCAATGGTGAATTCATGCGATCCGACCAGGCACCGATGATCGGAATCAACAGCAGGCCGATGAGATTGTCTGTACCCATAAGGAGACCCACGGCAGCTCGCGTTGCAAAGAATTCCCGGTACATCAAAGGCAGAAACGCATTGTAAGTGGTAAACGCCAGCTGTACGCCCAGGAAGCCGAAGCCAATCCACCAGATCTTTGCATACGAAAACTCCTTACTGTCGCGGGCATGGACATTGTCTCCACTCATAGCAAGGCTCCACTTTTTGATCTTACTTTCATGTCACCATCTCCTTGGATAGTCGATGTGTTATTGGCAATCGGGGTGGCAGCGGACCTCACTTTAGGTTTGGCATCCCTCGACGGTGATGGTGGAGCATGCTCCAGGCGCTGATGCAGCGGCCTTTGGAGCCTTAGGCGGGAGGCTTGTTATCTCCAGCAGGCGCTGCCGCCGGCTTGCGGCCTGGGACAAGTGCAAGCCGCAAAGCACCTCATGTGCTTTCCTGTGGGTTTGTTTCCACTCCGATAACTCTACCGGTGGCCTGCGGGGCTGCTTACCATTGAAGCCCGGATTGTGCCGAGGCGGTCTTCAACGAGGATTCTTAATCCATTGGTCGAATATTCCTGCCGCCCCGGTTCTGCGGCTCCCCGAAGAGCCCGTTGACACAGCCCATATGGTCACAGCCAATCCGCGGTCAGACGTTTCGATGCCCTTGGACCATGCCCCCCATCCACGCTGGGCTCCACAGCCGGTCACCGTGAAAGCTGCACTGGAGGCTCTGCCTATATTTCCCAGCACAACCCGTCTGGCAAAATACCAAACCTCCGAACAACGGTGTCGTCTGGTCAGGTGAATACCAGATTGTTTGGTGCTCTACGTATCGGAGAAAAGTCCTGTGCAAGTCACGGAGAACGGCGACCAAAGCCGGTTGACGAGGCATGCGTCCAGCGGCCAACGGTTGCCATGCCTGGACTTCTTGACCGCCGAGGCGGAAAGGGCCCAGTCACAACGGATGGTTCCCACTGCATGACGCAGATGTCGTTTGGGCGGTCCGGTCCAGGGCTTGCCACAAACAGTAACTGTATTGCGGCAGATGGCGGGACATCCGCATTCCCTGCCAGGTCGGGCCAGCGCCAAGGAACCCCTTGGCGCTGGTGACGGAGCTTGGCCACCCCGGTTATTGGTGCAGCTCCAGTGTGGATAGAAGGCGTTCTAGACGGCTCTGGGTGACGCCGTCACCAATCACAGGGCCATAGATTGCCAATAGGATGTCATCGCCCGCAACAAAAAAACGTACCATTTCCGTGGTGCGATCCATAAATTCGTAGGAGTACTGATGACCGGGGACTTCCATTCCCGCAACTTCCACAGTGATTTCGTCAATCAGCTGGTAGTTGGCTTTGATCTCTTCGTCTTCATTGCTGAAGGCTGCGGCCGCCTCCGCCGCCGAGGCATACTCCAGATCATGGACATCGACTGTCAGACGTTCATGGGATCCTTGGTCCGAGCCGCCGGGGACGATGGTCACCTGTTGGCGATGTATCACTGTGTCTAGCATGATCCATTCACCGTCTTCGCTCAAGGAATAGGTGCTTGGGTACTGGATACTGAAGAATTCGTTGTCGTAGTGAAAATAGGGCTTCGGGTACAGGGGTTTGTCCACCACTTGCATCTCGTAGCCTTGAATGTCAAGCTTGTACAACTGCCATGTTCCGTCGAGCCTTCTCCAATGGAATTCGGTGGGGAGAGTAAACTGCTCAAACTCGGAACCATAGTCCCAGACCAGGATCCAATCGGCAGCCAGAACAGCATCATCGTCATCAAGAACCAGCTGCACATTGTCCAGGACAGCACTGGCAGAGCCTCCGAGCTCATGTTGTACAAACTCTGCCATCTGCTGCGGGTTGGCAGGATGCAGTTCTTCAGACTCAACAATGATCTGCAGATCGTCGGCAGGAGCTATCTGTGTGATCATGGTCTCTTCGTCTCGCTGCACCTGACTGATCAGAAACAAGTCCATGGCTTCGTGAATTTCCTGCTCTTCCAACGGGGCACCTGTCAAGGTACCAGGCCATGACACCATAAACAACGTCACCAAAAACCAGATTGTCAAGGAATGGACGGACTTCATCGACATGACCTCCTAGTCTCATTTGGAACATAGTACTACATTAGTGTCGGCGCAAAGAATTCCTGCAGAAAGTTGCGGTGACCGGACGCGTGCCGCGGGAATCGGTCCCCTGCGGGAGCGGCCCTGCCTCGGCTGGGCCAGGGAGCACCAAGGTCTCAGAGGAAAGTGACCTCTGCACGGAACTATACACAAGGATGACACTGTTTGACGGGAAGCGGCAGCGAAGCTTGGATTGCAACGCTGACTAACGCGCCTGCATGGTGGAGCAGCCGGCTGGGCTGGGGGCCGACATCCTTTTCTATGAACGGAAGATCAAGGATGGGCAAGGGCCGCTGTGTTCAGCGGCGGTATGTTGTTGCGGCAGCACCATCAAACCGCTGCCTTTCCCCGAGCAATCCCTTGGGAAATACTGCTTTTTGTGACGGCTGATTTGTCAAACCTGGAAGATTTCGCTGCTCGGTTCTGGGAACTACCGGCAGAGGACCGTCAACCAGGGGGCGGGCAACGCGGCGGGCAGCATCGCACAAAAAAACCGCATGCCCCAGAGATCTCCAGGGCACAGCGGTCTTTGTGCTTAAGCAGTTTTCCCGGATAACTTAGTATCCTTCGGTTTCGGTGTCTTCGGGGGGAGTAATAACGGCATCGAGGACGTGGATTACGCCATTGGTCGCTTCGATGTCGGTCTGCGTAACCTGTGCATCATCGACGAAGACGTTGCCATCTTCATCAATTGTGATAGTAACGCTTTGTCCTTGCAGTGTTTCTACCTCAGCGCCATCGAGTTCAACGACATCTTCAGCAAAGACAGCTCCGGATACAACGTGGTAGAGCAGAATATCGGCCAGGGCGTCGGTATCTTCCAATAAGGACTCAAGGGTGCCTTCCGGAAGGGCGGCAAAGGCTTCGTCGGTAGGGGCAAATACGGTAAAGGGACCTTCAGCCCTCAATGCGTCTACAAGATCCGCGGCGACAACGGCATCCACCAAGGTTTCAAAGTCGTCTGCTGCAATGGCTGTGTCAACGATGTCTTCGAGGTGGCTGTGGGCAGAGCCCAAGGATACAACTGTGAAGAAAGCAATCAGTACAAAACTCAGCAACATAGTTTTTTTCATGTCAAACACTCCTCTTAAATTTGTATGGTGACATTTAAGTAGTCCCCGATGTCAGTGAGAATGATTATCACTATCTATAATCTACCATAGACACTTAGAAATGCAAGGGCAGAACACGGTCGATTTCAGCTGTTTAGAATCACTTAGCTGTTAAAATCTTCAATTTTCTCTATTTTTCATACCCCGCCGATCAGAATGCTATCCGTTTCGTTGCTGGGCAGTACACACGTAGGCTGGCTTTGAGCTGGATTTAGACGGAGTGACGTGCAAGCGTGCAAACATCCCGCAACCTGTCTGTGGGCACATGCTGCTGCCAAAGCCAAAGTACCGGACCGCCCCATGGCGGCACTAACCTTTGCAGCGCGTTCTGCACATTTGCATGAACCCCGGAAAAGCGGTTTTGCCGCGTTTCTGCCATGTTCCCGTGGACACAAATCGACAGTGACCCGCGAAATCAAGAAATTTTGAGCCATTGTAGGCATAGAATTGAAATAATTAGCAATACAATGTATAATGGACATAGTTCTTCCTTTGGGTGATAGAACAGCAGTTGGACGCTCCAAGGGTAGTTTTCGTGAGGGTAGAATTTGAGGAGATTGGGAAGGAGTGAGGAGTTTTGCTGAGGCGATTGTTGTTGGTTTTGTGTCTATGTGTTGGGATGGCGGCTCCAGCTGCCGCCTATGGTTCCTGGGATTGGCAGGGTGAGGAGGTTGCGCCTTCCTTTGCCAACCAGCTGCAGGCGTTATTGGCAGAGTTTGAGACGTACATCGCACGGGCAGAGGCAGCCGATGCTGCCGATCCGGATTTTTTGGACGAACTTCGCGGCCTGCTGCAGAATTCCCGGGCCCTGGAGGAGCAGCTGCAGACCGCTCTGGCGCCGGCGACGGAACAACCGGCATCCCGTTGGGATCAAGCGGCTGGAACACAGGTTCAAGGTTTTTTTGGACCTAGGGGACACTGGATTTTCCGGGATGCGCTGGAAGGTACAGCACGGGATTCTACCGGGTCCAGGAATCATGGAACGGTATTGGGGCCAACACCCACTACGAGTCCGTTCGGCCGGGAAGGCGAGGCATACTACTTCAGCGGCTCCCGTCCCGACGATCACATTGATGTAGGCAATTCGCCGATTTTCGCAGGAAAGAGTCTCTTTTCATTGGTTGCCTGGATAAGGCCTACTTCTTTGGGTGTATCTCGATGGGGTACCATTATTTCCAAGCACAGCGAGTTCGCCGATGGTGAATGGTATCTTGCCGTGCGGCGCGGAGGTTTCCGCTTGGCCCATGTGGGTGATGGGGGTTTGCGGAGGAATTTGGAATGGGACTACGACGTGCCCGAAGATGAATGGACCCATGTCGCTGTCACATTTGAACGCGGCAAGGTTACGTTGTATGTCAATGGTGACGAGGTAGGTACGCAGCAGTCATCGGGCGGCACCAACACGACCACTTGGCCCGTACTGATTGGAACCATTGCCGGCCAAGGCATGGATTCGGGTTGGAACTTCCAGGGAGCCCTTCACGATGTCCGTGTCTATGATCAAACCTTGCATCCTGGTTATGTACGGTCGTTGGTGCCTCGTCCTACCGGCTTTTAAAGAGACCGAGACAAAAGGGGTTCTGGCTGATACCATCGCTGGCCTCCGAAGTTGTTTTTGCTGCAGACAGGGATTCGGTCTACTTGGTCCTGCAGATCGAATGACAGCGGCCGAGTATCCGTAGGGAAACGGTTATCAAGCAAAGTTGGTGAGGAGGTATCGACCGTGCAAAAACTGACGGCTATCGTACTCTTTTTCTGTCTCGTTGGTTGTTCGCTCTCAGCGCTGGCGTACGATGCTTGGGATTGGCGGGAGGATGGTGCATCCGCTGTTGCGCTCCGATTGGAACAGCTTGCTCTGGAAATGCAGTCTGTGATTGAGGCGGCTGCTGCGGCCAATGCAGCCCATCCAGACTTCTTAAGGGATCTACGTCAAACGGTCCAAGGCATGCTGGAGTTGGCGGAACGCGCTCCGGCGGATCTGCCGCTATCGGTCCGGGAACCGGCTGACCCCACGGTCCCGCGGGACACGGTCCGGGATATTATGCCCGTCGCCGTCGGATCCCCAGCGGGCCACTGGGTTTTGGATGATGCTGCCCAGGGAACAGCCCGCGATGTTTCCGGCCATGGCCATCACGGCACCGTTGTCGGCCCGCACCCTAGCACCGATCCCTTTGGGCGGGAAGGTCACGCTTACTACTTCAGCGGCACAGCCCGCCCCGACCATCACATTGATCTGGGGAACTCGCCTAGGTTCACCGGATTGGATCGATTTTCCGTGGCCGCTTGGATACGCCCCATGGGCTTTGATTCGGAATGGAGCACGATCATGTCCCAACACAATATTCATGGAGATGGCGAGTGGTATATCGCGGTACGCTCACGCGGCTTTCGTTTCGCTCACATAGATGGCAACGGGGTCCGCCGCAACCGCCACTTCGACTATGACGTTCCGTTGGAGGAGTGGATGCATGTGGCTGTAACCTTTGACAATGGTGCTGTGTCGTTTTATGTCAACGGCATTGAACTAGGCACTGCAGAGGTGGGCGAGGGGACAAATGCAACAAGTTGGCCGCTTCTCATTGGCACCATCGGCGGTGACAGCTGGGGCAGAGGATGGAGTTTTTGGGGCTGTATGTATGATGTGCGTCTCTACGACTATGCCGTATCGAGCAGTGACGTTGCCTCGATGGCCGCTGTCCGCTAGTCATCGTGAGTCGACAGGGACCCAGCGGTGGGCAGCGGAAGGCGCTTGAAAATCCAATGAGATAGGGGGCCATGGCTGTGCTTGAACTACCTGAAGCCGCTGTCCTCGCCCGGCAGCTTAACGATTCGGTACGGGGGAAAACCATACGGGAGGTAGAGGCGGCCCGGACGCCCCATAAGTTTGCCTGGTATTCCGGCGATCCGGCGCACTACGCAACACGTCTGCAGGGAACGATGATGGGTACCGCAACTTCCCGGGGCGGGATGGTGGAAACAGCGGTGAACGGCTGCGTGTTGGTGTTCGGCGAAGGCACCGGACTGCGGTACTATGAACCGGACACCGAAAAACCGCAGAAGCATCAACTGCTGGTTACCTTTGACGATTCTTCGGCACTCGCGGCAGTTGTGCGAATGTATGGACACCTATGGTGCTTCGCCCACGGTGCGTTTGACAGCCGTTATTATCAGATGGCGGTGGAAAAACCGTCTCCGTTGGATGACGCCTTTGATTTACCTTACTTCCAGCGGCTCTTCTTCGATCCAACGGCAGCCAAAGCCAGTGCCAAGGCATTTCTAGCCACAGAACAGCGCATTCCCGGTCTGGGCAACGGCGTGCTTCAAGATATCTTATTTGCGGCGAAAATCCACCCCAAGCGAAAGGTCTCGACTCTTTCAGCCCAAGAGCGGGAGTATCTATTCTATGCCCTGAAAACTGTATTAGACGAAATGCAGGTCAAGGGCGGCCGGGATACCGAAAAGGATCTGTGGGGGCAGACAGGCGGTTATGTGACGAAAATGAGCCGCCACACCGTCGGCTCCCCTTGTCCGCTGTGCGATCGGGCCATTGTGAAAGCAAACTATCTAGGAGGAAGCGTATATTACTGTGGAAGCTGCCAGCGGCTGGATTGACGCACAAGTAACGAGAACAAGGGGCAAGGGGGCCTAGCGGGCCTCCTTTTCCTCGTACCTGGGCTGTGACGGAACCTTTTAGGCTGGGTTGGAGCGCTAGGAAGGCTCAGGGGACAGCATTTTGACTTGTTCCTTTTGGCGGCGAGGGGTATCGCTTCTGCGGAGGAGCACACTTGCCATGTACCCTGGATCAGGCAGAATCGGGGCTCTGCCTTTGAGAACCAGCATCCCTTAGGTCCCCGCACAGGCCGAACCTGCATGGGTTTGCGGTGATGGCTATTCTATACACCAAACCGCAACCCGCGGGCGCAGTCGAATGCGTTGCCTCTGTTCAACGCGGAATTAAGAGGATACAGAAGATGAAGAAAGAAGCGCAGGGAACATGAGGGAGGAGTGGCATGGAAATGGTGAAGGACCATCGCAACATCCGGCATGGAGATCGCCTGCCGTGTGAGGGGTACTGCGATCAACCCTATGTTGTACAAACCAATGACGGCAACTGGCTTTGTGTTATGACCACTGGCCCTGGCCCCGAGGGTGATTGTCGTCAACACGTGGCAGCCACGGTCAGCTCCGATCAGGGAAGAACATGGTCGCAGCTCATAGACATTGAGCCCATGGGCCCGCCGGAGGCTTCGTGGGCCATGCCGTTGAAGACACCCAGTGGAAGAGTGTATGTGTTTTATACCTACAACAAGGACAATGTGCAGAAATTGCCGGGATGGGCATCACCGGGTCGCCATCGAGTAGACACCCTAGGTCATCTTGCATACAAGTATTCCGATGACCACGGACGGACTTGGTCTCGCCAGCGCTACTATGTGCCCATGCGCAAGATGACAATCGATTATGAGAATGGCTATGGCGGCGAAGTTATGTTTTTCTGGGGCGTGGGCAAGCCCATCATCCACGGGAATATCGTGTACTTGGGTGTTGCCAAAGTAGGTGACTTCAACAGCGTTGGCTTTATGGCGGAGTCGGAAGGTGTTTTCCTTAAGAGTAACAACATTCTGGAGGAGTTGGACCCCGGGAAGATCCACTGGGAAACTTTGCCCGACGGTGATATGGGCCTTAGGTCTCCTAAGGGGCCGATAGCGGATGAAAATAACGTCGCCGCCTTAAGCGATGGAAGCCTGTACGCGACATATCGGACCATGGAAGGCCGCAGTGGCCAAGCATACAGCAGGGATGGGGGATACACCTGGGAGGACCGGCAGTATGCCTCGTACTCTCCAGGCGGTCGATGGCTTAAGCATCCGCGCGCAGCTACTTTCGTGCGCAAATGCAGCCATGGCCGATTCATCCTCTGGTTCCACAATCATGGCCGCCGCTGGTACCAGGACCGCAACCCCGCCTGGATCGCCGGCGGCGTTGAACGCGATGGGTATATCCACTGGTCACAGCCGGAGATCTGCCTTTACGACGACAACCCAGAGACACGAATCAGTTATCCGGACTTCATTGAGGAAGATGGCCACTATTTCGTTACAGAGACACAGAAGACAATCGCCCGCTGTCACAGAATGGATGGCAGCCTTTTGGAAGGGATGTGGAGCCAGATGGAAGATACGGCCTGCACACCCCGTCGGCCGGAACCGCACCTTACAGTATCTGGTTGCCAGCCGGGAACAAAGATCACCGCGGGCACAATCCCGAGATTGGAAGAGGGCCGGGGTTTTGCCTTGGAGTTGTGGCTGAACATGCGCGGCCTAGGAATGGAGGGCATGTTGTGCAGTACCTTAGACGAGTCAAATAAGGGCATCGAAGTCAGGACGACAATACGCGGGACACTGCAATTGACGTTGTCAAACGGCGAAGTATCGCTGTGCGGAGAGACCGATACCGGGCTACTGCGCCGAGGAGCATGGCAACATGTGGTTCTGAACGTGGACGGCGGTTCCAGAATCATGAGTTTTGTGGTAGACGGCGTTTTATGTGACGGCGGGGACATTCGTGACCGGGGTTGGTACCGCATTCCTAAGGAGCTCGTGGATGTCAATGGCGCGAGTCGTCTAACCATGGGCTTTTTTAAGGGAGAACTCGGACAAGTGAACATCTACGATCGTTATCTGCGTACCTACGAGGCAGTAGGCAATTATCGGACGGGCAGACAGTCAACGTGAGAGCTGCGTGACCAGCATACCGTTTCCGACCAGCGTTTTTTCTGCGCGTGCATAAACACTGGTATGTTCACCAGTTCTCGATGCAACCAGGCGTCTTACAGGGCCCAAGAACAGAAGCAAAAGGGCCAACCCGCTCGCGGCGCAGGTTACCCGCTGCTGTACTGAGAGGAACACCTCAGTCGCAAGACAGCGCTGCAACGCAAGGGTTGACCCAAGTCCGTCATATCGCATAGGAATCATATCCGTGACGCTGTCCGTTTCAGGGGAACGGGGCCTCGGATCAAGACACGTCTTTTGACGCCTTAGTGCAGGGAAGATAATAGTCCAGGATGACGCGGCCCTCGGCATCTGGGTTTGTGAAGCGGGGACAGTTATACAGCTCCATACTCCAGCCGCCGGCGCTGCTATCATAGACATACCCCTGTTCTTTCATGGCAGCCTCGGCCAGTTGGTAGGCTTGGGAGTAGATGCTCGTTTCCGGACCCTTTACCCACGACACAGCCGCCGTGCAGGGGGCCACATCTCGATGCTCGAAGCCGTCGGGCACCGGTGTGCCTGGCTCCACCAGCTTGCCGACAATATATAGAAACTGTTGGGTGCTCTCATCCCATTCGGCCATCCAACCCACATAGGCGTCGTCAATGGAGACATCCTGGAGCTGGTCCAGTGCAGCCATGGTTCCATCGGAAAAACACTGCTCCCAGAGTTTGGGAAGCGGGTTGTCCGGTCCTTGGACATCTTTAAACAGCGGCCGCATACCCTTACCCACCACACGCATGGCCGGCATCTCACGAACTTCCCATTGGATTACCTTGGACACAGCACTATCCCCTTTCCACAGCGGAGAATTTATGCTTCTAGTGTACTCTGGGAGGCCGCGGAAGTAAATGGTTTTGTTAACGGCGGCCGCTACTGTGAGGGTTCCTGTGGGCAGCGGGTCCGGCCAACACCCGCACGTCCCGGGAAAGGGCGCCGACAGTAGAAAACCGCCAAGCTCTGGCCAGCAGGGCTTGACGGATCGACACCTGGGTTATTACACCGCCCAACACAAGGCGACACCCAAGATTCTACCGAAAATCCAAATAGGGATACCATTCTTCAGGGCGCTGCAAGAGCTGGAGAAGCCGCCATATGATCAGCCGATGGGACTCTTCTTCGTCGACCAGCCGCAGGAATGCTTTCTTCTCTTCATCGGAGCCGGCGTTTTGCGCCATCTCTGTGTAGACCGCAATGCTTTTCTTTTCGAACTCTAAGGCCATTTCATAGGCTTCCAGGTAATTTTGCTTTTGGTCCAAGGTTTCGCGATCAATGGTCTGTGGTGGGAATATCTTCCTGGCATCCTCCATGGGGTCTTTGGTTTCAAAGTCGTATTTACCCAGTTCTTTCATGCGCAGAATTGCTTGGTAGTGGCGCTCTTCATCGGCAGCCAGAGAACGGAACAGTTTCTCGGTCTGTCTATCCTTGGTGGCGTCGGCATACTTCAGGTAAAAGGCGCGGCCGTCTTCTTCATTCTGCAGGGCAATGTCCAGCACATTGGCCATGACTATACCTCCTCTTTAGGATTCTGGAATATCTTCCCGTGGGGCTAAAAAAGAATACGCATTACTGTGGCCGGCTCGATGCGGAACTTCGCGCCGTGCCCTTCATAGAAACCATGGGCTTGGATCATATGGATATTGAGGGCAGAAAAGGAGAGGCGCTGCCCGGTCTTCTGGTCTGTTACCGACACCATAACCTTAGGAGCGGTGTGGTTGTCCCGGAAGGGACAGGGAATTCCACCCTTGTGCTCTTCCGCCACAACGTCGTAGCGCCGTTCTACTTCCACCGCCTGACCTAATCCTTTGCGGCCCTCGGTGTAGAAGAATTGGAGTCTCCCGGCGATGTCGCCGTGGGTAGTACCCAATTGGGTGACTAGGGCGTCGTCAGCCTCTAGAATGTCCATGAGCTGGCGGGTGTCCGAACCTAAGAACCCAAAGGCCGCCAGGGATCCCGAGCGCATGTTTTCTTGAATTGCATGTAGTTCGGGGGTTTGTTTCACAAAAGCTGCTCCCCTTTCTAGCCTCTGCGGCTGTGGTGTGGGAAACCGAGCCGTATGCGCAGCAGCGGCCGATTCCTACGTGAATTTGTCATAGAAAACTTCGTCTTCCGTTAGGCCGATCCCCGTCAGGACGTTGATGCAGGCGTTGATCATACCTGGGCTTCCGCAGAGATAGGCCTGTTTGTTAACGGGGGTTTCGACATATTTGGCCACCACATCGGTGATCAGGCCAACGTCTCCCTGCCATGCGTCTTCGGGGGCGGGGTTTGACAGGGCGGGAATATAGCGGAAATTCGGATAGCGTTTTTCCAGGTCCTGGAACAGCTCCACATAGTAGAGGTCCTTTTTTGTTACAGCTCCGAAGAAAAATGTCATGTTCTTCTCCAGCCCTTGTTCTAGGATATCGAATACCAGAGATTTGATCGGCGCCAAGCCCGAACCGCCTGCAATAAAGACCAGGTCATCGGCGCCGTCCCGCAGGTAAAAGTCTCCAAACGGCCCGCGCAGAGTGATGGTATCTCCTTCTTTGACATGCTCATGCATGAAGGTCGTGCAGATGCCGTTGGGAACCAGGCGGATAATGAGATCGACAAAGCCCTTGTCCGAGGGCACAGAAGAGATGGAATATGCCCTCGAAACCGATTCTGTGACACTGCCGTAGGGTTTGGAATCGATCTGTACATACTGGCCCGGTTTGAAAGCCAGTTCTGCCGGTTCCTCCAGGGCGAAACGGAACTCCTTGATGTCATGGGTAAGATCGGTAATTTTTTCTATCCGCGCTTGGTACTGCTCGATATTGAACAGCTCTTCCGGGATATGGATCTCGAGGTCGTGCTTGATCTTGATCTGGCAGGAGAGACGGACGCCTTCATTGACCTGTTCTTCGCTGAGGTACGGTTCCTCCGTCGGCAGCACAGGCCCAACATCGGAAGCTACCTGTACGGTACATAAGCCGCAGGTTGCCTTGCCGCCGCAGGCAGAGGGGATGAAGATCCTGTTGGCTGCCAAGGCACTGAGAAGCGTCGATCCGCCGTTTACAGTCATCTGTCTGTTGCCGCCATTGATATCGATCACGCACTCACCATAGTCGTTCAAAAACCGATCGGCGATAACCACAACTACGGCGAGAGCACTGGAGATCAGGGAGATGCTGAGTACAGTTTGCACGATTTCCATAGACGGAACTCCTTCCATTGTGGCCGCTATTGAATCATCAGGGTTCCGGCGAAGCCGATAAACGCCAGAGCCATGATTCCCGTGATAATGAACGTAATGCCGGGACCGCCCAAGCCTATGGGCAGCTTATTTCTGGCGATCTTCTCTCGGATGGCTGCCAGTGCGCATATGGCCAGCCACCAGCCCAGCCCGCTGCCCAAACCGAAAAATACGGTCTGCAGAGCCGTGTAATCCCGGATTACCATGAAGAGGCTGATTCCCAGAATAGAGCAGTTGACGGTGATCAGTGGCAGAAATATGCCCAGCTTAACGTGCAATTCCGGCAGATAGCGATCAAGAGCCATTTCAATGATCTGCACCGAGGCGGCAATGACCACGATGAACAGGATGAACCGCAGATACTCGAGGCCCAAAGGGGCAATGACATAATGGTAAAGGAACCAGTTCAATATGGTGGTGACAAGCATGACAAGGCTGACGGCTTTTCCCAGCCCCGAGGCGGTTTTGTACTCATTGGATACGGAGATGAAAGGGCACATACCTAAGAAATTGGCCAGTACCATGTTGCTGGTAAAAATCGCGGCGAGCAATATGACGATGGGATGGATAGCTGCAGGGGTTCCCATATGAATGCGACCTCCTAACGACTGGCCTGCTGGCCAACGGAACTCGCCGGCGGCGCAGGTTTTTGAGTTTGTTGTCGGGACAGCTGCATGGCGGATGCGGCCCAGACCATCAGCCCAATGATGAAAAAGGCAGCCGGCGGCATGACCATAATGGTCCACGTTTCAAATCCGGCAAAATTGACATTGAAGCCCAGGATGGTACCGAAGCCCAACAGCTCACGGATGAAGCTGATAAACAGAATGACCAATGTATAACCAACACCGGCCAGAAAACCATCGGCCATGGCCAGCAGGGGCGGGTTCTTTTGTGCGAAGGCCTCGGCCCGGCCCATGATGATGCAGTTGGTGATGATAAGCCCCACATAGGGCCCTAAAGCACGGCTGACTTCGGGCAGCTGTGCCTGGATAGTAATATCCACGAGGATGACAAAGGCGGCAATGATAAATACCTGGGTTATCATCCGGACACGATGGGGAATGAAACTGCGCAGCAGGGAAATGGTCAAGCTAGAGAAGGAAATAACGAAGATCAAACCCAGCCCCATGACAAGGGTGTTGATCATCAGGTTGGTCACGGCTAGGATCGAACAGATGCCGAGAATTTGGCGGAGAACTTGGTTCTCGTTCCAGAGGTTGCGTTTGAAAATGAGTTTCAATTGATCCATTACAGCTCTCCCTCCAATGTCTCCACGGCGTTGGACGCGGAACGCCCGATGATATCGATAACAGCATTGGACGTGGATGTTGCACCGGTGATCGAGTCTATCTTCCGGTCTCCGTCGTCATCGGTAAGAACGGGCTGTCCGTCTTCAATGGGAATGTTTCTGTACTGCTCCTTATACCATTCTTCATCGATGCGGCTTCCCAAGCCCGGGGTTTCGTTGTGCTCCGTAAACTCTACCCCAAGGAGGCCATCCAGATCCGAGGATAATCCCATGTAGCCGCGTATCAAACCCCAAAGCCCGGATCCTTGGAAGGGCACGGCATAACCCGTGGTGACCTGGCTTTGGTCATACTGAACAAACAGATCGATGCCGTCAACGGATGCCGTCCGAATCTGTTCAGCAAAAGCTTGCTCGACGTCAGCGTCGGTTTGGAAGGGTATGTTCAACACATAGAGCACCGCACGCTTTTGGGCAAGTTCTTCATTGCGTTCGATCTGGGGCAGAAAAAAGGCGTTGGCCCCGGCTAAGATCGTGGTCAGTACGGCGCTGAGCAAAAACACAAAGACCACGGAATAGATATATTCTTTCTTCATGATGCCACCTTCTCTCTTGGCGCCGCGGATTTGAGCCGCCGATCGGCCCATTCTTTGGCATGCCGGTCCAGGAACGGCCCAAAGGTATTGGCAATCAGTATGGCGAACATAGCTCCTTCGGCGAAGTTGCCGTACGCCCGGATGATGATTGTCAGCGCTCCGATCAGAAGTCCATAGAGAATGCGGGCAGTTTCTTGACGGGGAGCGGATATGGGGTCTGTAGCCATGAAAACAGCGGCGAAGAGAAAACCACCGGTCACCATAGCTGCCGCCGGATGCAACGTCATATCCCCTAGCAGGTACACCAGGGTCCCAATGCCTAGAAATCCGACGGCCGTTGAGCCCATAATCTTCCACGACGCTGTTTTCGTGACGATCAAGTACGCCGCTGCAGCCGCGATCAGCAGAGCACTGGTTTCGCCGGCGGAACCGGGAATTGTGCCGAGCAGACGCGGCAGAAACCCAATCTCTGCCAGTCCAAATCCCAATGGAGTGGCCGCGGTGATGGTGTCAGCTGCTCCGGCATAGGCCGTTATCCCCCCTGGCAGTCCGGTAAATGGCTGGCTCCAGAGATTGGTCATGGAAGCGGGGAAGGAAATAAAAATGAAGCAGCGGCCGAGGATGGCAGGATTAAAGACATTCTTTCCAAACCCACCGAAAATGCCTTTGCCGAAGAAGATCCCGAATACAATGCCGAGCACCGCTGTCCAGAAGGGCACCGCCGGAGGCAGGGTGAGGGCATAGAGAAAGCAAGAGACCAGGACAGCTTCTGAAACCTTCGAATTACCTTGGTACCAGCGCTGGATAACAACGTATTCGGTGGCGATGCCCGCTGCCGTTACGACAACGAGCAGCAGAAGTACCCTCCAACCAAAGAGGTATACGGAAAAAGCCAAGAGGGGAAGCAAACTGTACAGAACCCGGCGCATAAGGTCCTGTTTCATAAAGGTCTGTGTCCACTGCAAGAATGACTGCCTCCTTCTTTCACACGGCCAGCTAAGCCTGTAATAATAACTATACTAATATTATACAGTACGGTTCTAACTCCTCCTAAATTAGTTAATTACTTTTATTTTATTGCTGTACCTTGTTTTGGAAATTTATTTTCCGGCCTGCTCCAAGACGAGGGTGTCACCGAGCGAAATTGATCCAGGGTTATGATAATTTATGGCGAAGGCAGAGAAGCAGATGGATGCTTGTTCTCTGCTCTGCCCGTCCGGCCGCGGCTTTGAAGAACCATGCCGGCGGGCCTAAGGCTTGCGGGAACCAGCAGCCTAGATAGGGAGGTGTTTCCTTGCCAGAACAGCCCACAGCAATTGTCACGGGCGGGGCGGTGGGTATTGGCCATGCCATATCCTGTCAGCTGACAGCCGATGGATATCAGGTGGTTGCCTTTTCCCGCTCTCCGCAGGACCAGGTCCAGCAGGCCTTAAATGATATCGCGCAGTATGGTCTTAAGCCGGGGTACATCCAGGGCAGTATCGCCGAGAAGGGCGATCGTGAGCGCCTGCTGCAGCGGGTCATGGAAGTTCACGGCCATGTGGACCTGTTGGTCAACAATGCCGGTGTTGCTCCGCCAAGACGCCTGGATCTTTTGGACACTACGGAAGAAAATTTCGATTTTGTCATGGACGTCAATCTCAAAGGAACATTTTTCCTCACCCAGGCCATTGCCCGCGTTATGATTGCCCAGCAGCAGCGAAGGCAGAGCGAAACGGAAGGCCCAGGTCCCAAACAGGGGCCCAAAATTATCAACATATCATCGATTTCAGCCTATACATCTTCCGTCAACCGCGGCGAATACTGCATTTCCAAAGCGGGGATCGGGATGATTACCCAGTTGTTTGCCCACCGGCTTGCGGAACACGGCATTGGCGTGTTCGAAATCCGTCCCGGGATCACCGATACGCAGATGACAGAAAACGTCAGAGAGAAGTATGATCGCCTCATTGCCGGGGGTTTGACGCCGATTCAGCGCTGGGGCCTGCCCGAGGATGTGGCCAATGCTGTTATGGTGATTTGTTCGGGCCGGCTTAGTTTTTCCACCGGTGAGACCATTAACGTCGATGGCGGTTTTCACCTGCGGCGGTTATAGGGTGCACAAAAACCAGCGGCCGTTGACGGCTGGCTCCAGTACCGTAACTGTACAGCGGCGGGAAGGGAGAAGATTTATGATCTATGCAGGATTGGTTTCCGTGACGTTTCGGCAGTTGAAGCCGGAGGACATCATTGAGCTGGCCGTCGAGGCAGGCATGGACGGCATTGAATGGGGCGGTGACGTTCATGTGCCCCATGGCGACGTGGGTACCGCGGAGCGAGTCAAGAAGATGACTGAACAAGCTGGCCTGCGGATTGCTGCCTACGGCTCTTATTTCCGTTTCACCGAAACTCCCGGCTTTGATGAGGCACTGGCTTCGGCTAAGGCTTTGGGGGCGCCGCTGATTCGGGTCTGGGCTGGCAACCTGGGATCGGAAGAGGCCGATCAAAGCTGGCGGGACTATGTGGCCCGCAAATCTTGGGATATTGCAGAACAAGCTGCCGAAACAGGTATCGCCGTGGCCTATGAGTACCACGGCAAAACACTGACCGATACGCCGGAATCGGCCGAGGCTCTGCTCCGGTCAGCGAACCACCCTAATCTGCACAGCTATTGGCAGCCACTGCCCGATCATGCGGCAGAAGAACGGCTGCCGTCATTGCGGGATGTCCGCCCATGGCTTTCCCATCTGCATGTGTATCATTGGCTGGGACGGGACCGGCGGCCGTTGGAGGAAGGGCGCGGCCCTTGGCTGTCGTATCTGCGGGAAGCTTCCAAGGCCCCGGGCCAACGCTTCGCGAGCTTGGAGTTCGTCAAAGATGATGACCCGGCGCAGTTTCTGCAGGATGCGGCAGTACTTAAGGAAATGCTCGCCGCGGTCCATGGCGGCGAGCATCTTTCGGAGTGATGCAGTACAGTGGAACCGAACAAGTAGAGGGGAGACAGCAGACGTGTTAAACGGATTATATATTTTATCGGACGACAGCTATGACAAGATTTACGGTCCCTCCGAACGCGAGGACATCGCCCAGCTGGTGACAGTCAAAGGCCAGATCAACCGAGAAACCGCTGTTTCGCATCTGGATATGCTCCGTGATGTGGATCTGATCTTCTCCGGTTGGGGCGGGCCAAAATTCACAGAAGAATTCCTTGCCGCAGCGCCGAATCTGCAGGCGGTCTTCTATGGTGCGGGGTCCTGCAAGGCCTTGGTTACCGATGCCTTTTGGCGGCGGGGCCTTACCATAACCACCGCTTATGCAGCCAACGCGGTTCCGGTGGCAGAGTTTACATTGGCGCAGATTATTTTCTGCTTGAAATCGGGATGGGATTATGCCCTGTCCATCAAGCGTAAAGGCGCCTATAAACGCAAAGGCCATGGGGTAGGAACCTATGGTTCCAAGGTGGGCTTGGTATCCTTGGGTATGATTGGGCGCAAAACCTGTGAGCTTTTGCAGTGTCTGGACACGGAAGTCCTGGCCTATGATCCTTTCGTTTCCGAAGGAGACGCAGAAAAGCTGGGTGTCACCCTATGTTCTCTAGAAGAGCTATTTGCCCAGTGCGACGTGGTCTCTCTGCATACACCATGGCTGAAGGAAACGGAAAACATGATCGGCCGCGAGCTGTTGGCTTCCATGAAAGAAAATGCTGCACTGATCAACACAGCCCGCGGCGCGGTGGTCAATGAGCCGGAGATGATCTCGGTACTGCAGGAACGTCCGGATCTTTATGCGGTGTTGGATGTGACCTATCCGGAGCCGCCGGCCCCTGATTCGCCGCTTTATACGCTGCCGAATGTGGTGCTCACCCCTCACATTGCCGGGTCCATGAACGACGAATGCCGCCGCATGGGCCGCTATATGGTGGAAGAACTGCAGCGCTATCTGGCTGGGGAGCCGCTGCAGTGGGCCGTAGACCAGGAGCAGATAGCCTTGATGGCATAGCCGCAGGCAGACGCACGCGAATGCAGGGCGGCTTTCCCGTGACCGAGAAGCCGCCCTGCGTTCAGAGAAGTCCTGCCCGCTCCAGGACAGTTTTGACCGCTGTCCCGCCATCGGCGGTGATCTCCGGTGAAGGGAAGGAACAGTGCTCTGGGATGGCTAGGCCCCGCAGAGTCATGGCCCGTTTAATGAAAGGGACAAAGGGCATTCCCATGAGATACAAACTCATGAGCTGGTCGATCTGTTTTTGAATGGCCGTGACACAGGTTAGGTCATCCTCTTTGAAGGCGTTTATCCAGGCGCTGCAAAGTTCCGGGGCCAAGTTGGAGAGGCCCCCGATACAGCCGCTGCCCCCGGCCATAACATTGTGGACGAAGTGATCGTCAAAGCCTGAATAGACCTGAAAATCGGGGAATTCAGGGCGGATCAGTTTGATCAGTTCTCGGGTATGGTTCATGGACGCAACGCTGTCTTTGTAGCCGACGATATTGGAGTGCTTGCGAACGAGGTTTAGCGCCACTGTGGGAGAAAGGTCATAGCCGGTCCGGTCAGGGAAGTTGTAGAGGTAGACCCGGCCGGCGCAGCGCGGCACAACGTAGTCGTAGTAGGCCTCAACGCTTTCGTCGGCGAGACTGAAGAAATACGGGGGCAAAACCATTACTGCGTCGGCTCCTTGGCTGTAGGCAAAGTCCGCCAATTCCAGGGTTTCTTCGACTCGAGTGCTGGCTGCTCCCACGATAACGGGAATCCTTCCTTCGATGCAGCCGACGGCCAGGCGGATCAGTTCCCGCTTTTGGCCCATGGACATGGCGAAAAATTCACCGATGCTTCCCAAGACCAGAACACCGCTGACGCCACCTCTCAATAGGTGATCATAAACCAGCTTCTGCGCTTCTCCATCCAGGTTTCCCTGCCCGTCAAAGGTTGTTACAGCTGGGGTCAGATATTGAGGTTTCATTAAGACCGCTCCTTCCACAGTGGGTTTAATAGCCGGCGCCGTCCATGGCCGACAAGGCACTATCCGTATAGCGCTTAAAAAGCCCGGTTCGTTTGGGCCTTGGTTTGACCCCCTGCTCTTCCTGCCTCTTGGCCAACACCTTCTGCACTTCTTCCTCGGCGGCTTCCCGGCCGTCTATGCCCACCACATCCAGACTTCTTTCGGCAATGCTGTACTCGATGATGTCGTCAGTTTGAATAAAGGCTAAGGGGCCTCCTGCTGCTGCCTCGGGCGACACATGGCCTATGGCTGCGCCGCGGGTAGCTCCCGAAAACCGCCCGTCGGTTACCAATGACACAGTACCGTTGAGGCGCTGGTCACAGACAATGGCTTCGGTGGTCATCAGCATTTCCGGCATGCCGCTGCCCCGAGGCCCTTCATAGCGGATTACGATGATGTCATGGGGGCGGATTTGGTTTCTGATCACGGCAGCATAAGCTTCTTCCTCGGAGTCGAACACTCTTGCTGGCCCTCTGTGGCTGCGCATGTTCTCGGCGCAGGCTGAATATTTCACAACGGAGCCTTCGGGAGCCAGGTTACCCTTAAGGAAAGCCAGTGAACCGATGCCGGCGGCCTTATCCAAAGGTTTAATGACGTCGTCTCGCTCGAGGCCATAATTAGCCAGGTAGCCGAGATTGCGATGGAAGAAGTTGTCTTGGTGCAGGGCGTCGAGGTTTTCACCCAAGGTTCGTCCCGTGACTGTCATTACGTCAAGGTGCAGATAATCCCGCAGCAGCCACTGCACCCAGGGGACGCCGCCGGCAAACCAGAAGGATTCGGTAAGGTGGTCACCGGATGGATCAATATTGCCGATGTACGGAACGCGATGATTGATTTCGTCAAAGAGTTCCGGCGGCAGATCAATATCCAGTTCCCGGGCAATGGAAGGCAGGTGTATAGTGGCGTTGGTGGAACCGCCGATGGCACTGTGAACAACAATCGCATTTTCAAAGGCCCTTCGTGTCATGATGTCCGACGGCAGAATTCCCTCGGCGGCCAAAGTTAGGATTTGACGCCCCGCCTGACGGGCATAGGAAAGGATGTCACGCATGGTGGCTGGCGCCAGGGCGCTTCCGGGAAGAGCCATGCCCAAGGCTTCGGCCATGCACTGCATGGTGCTGGCTGTGCCTAAGAAGGTACAGGCTCCCGCGGATGGACAACCGGTCAGCTTATAATCTCGGACTTCCTGGTCTGCAATGGCATCGCCCCGGTTTTGGCGCAGGGATATGTCTCCCGCCAGCAGCGATGTGGTCATGTGCGGTCCGGGACGCATGCTGCCGCCGGGAACAAATATGGCCGGCAGGTCTAACCGGCCAGCGGCCTTTAGATGCGCTGGTATGGACTTGTCGCAGGACGAGGACAGCACCAGGCCATCCCAGCTGGAGACGGAGCCGTGGACTTCCACCATGTCGCAGAGGGCTTCCCGGGAGGCCAAGATGATGTTCATGCCGTCGTGTCCCTGGGCGCAGCCATCGCAGATATCCGTGGCGTGAAACTGCGCCGGATAACCTCCGCACTCAAAGACTCCATATTTCGCCTGTTCCGACAGTTTGTCCAGATGGGTGCTGCCTGGGTGGCTGTCGCCGTAGACATCTTCAATGAGGATCTGCGGCTTCTTTATATCCGGCTCATCCCACCCGGAGCCCAGCTGCAGAGCGTCAAATTGGGCCCACAATAAACGTTCCGAGGCACTTCTTTGTTGCACCATAGGGGTCTGTCTCCTCCCAGTATCAACGGCCGCCCCCATGGGCAGCGGCCGTTGGTCTTGGATAGTGTCTTCCCCAGCCAGGGACGAAAACCCTTTGCGAACCACCTGTTTCGCGCGGCAATCCTTGGCTTGTGCGCCAACCCGGTTGTTCGGCCCACGGCGAGCACCCATGCCGGCGGCAGCGGCAGCGATGACAATAAACAACCCTGCCCAAGGCAGCAGCGGCTGTCGAGCAGGGAGGCTGTTGTTTATTCTGTGATCTGCAGGGTTCAGGGCCATAGAAACTGCATGGGGAGAGAGACCGTTGGAGGCAGGCCTATCGCAGCCCCCGGCCGTAGCTCTCTAGAATGAGCTTTGCTGTAATGCGGCCGGACTCTAGGATGGTGGGAAGACCGCTGCCCGGATGGGTGCCCCCGCCCACGAGGTAACAGTGATCCCATTCTTCAAATTGGTTATGCGGACGGAAAACAAGCATCTGCCCGATATTATGGGCCAGACTGAAGGTAGCTCCGTTGAATACGGCGTAGTCCTGCTCCCAATCTTCCGGTGTGATCATGCGTTCTGTTACAATGTGACTGCGCAGGTCGTCCAGGCCCGCTCGGCGCTCTAGTGTATCAAGCACCAACTCCCTGTAGGCGGCAGCTTCCTTTTCCCAGGAGATTCCGCTGGTGTTGTTCGCCACCGGAGCCAGCACATACAGGGTCGATTTTCCCGGCGGAGCCAGGCCGGAGTCTGTGACGGAGGCATTCTGGAAGTACAGAGAAGGATCCATGGATGGCGTAGTCCCTTTGGACACTTCGTCCACATTCCTACGGTAGTCCTTGGCAAACACCACATTGTGATGGGGTACGTCATAGAGCTTGTCCAATCCCAAATACAGCATGAACGTCGAGCAGGAATACTTTTTGCGGTGCAGGTGTTCATCGGTATATTTGCGGCGGTTCCGCGCCTTCACCAAATGGGTCATGGCATGGGCGAAGTCGGCATTAATGATGACATCATCGGCTTTCACGGTCTCACCATTCTCTAAGCGAACACCCGCCGCCTGCCCGTCCTCGACTAAGATCTCCTCGACAGCCGTGGAAAGATGCACCTGCCCGCCATCCTCGGCCAAGGCCTGGGCCATGCCGCGAGTAATCTGGTTGAGCCCGCCCATAACATGGTAAATGCCCCGCGCGTGTTCCATGTAGGAGATCATACTAAAGGTCCCCGGACATTCCCAGGGAGACATCCCTAAGTACTTGGCCTGGAATGTAAAGGCCATTCTCAGGTCTTCATTGCTGAAAAATTTGCCCAGTTTTGTATGCAGGCTGTGGTGTGCATCCAGGGTGGGAAGGGAAAATATGAACTGCCAACTGAGATAATCCCGCCAGGAACTGTAGGGGACCCGCAGCCGTGGGATAAGATGCCGGAACTTGCGTTGTTCCACCTCCAGAAACCGCTTGTAACCTTGGTAGCTTCCGGGGAAGAACTGTTCCATTTCCGCCTCCATTCTATCGGCGTCTCTGGTGGGGTGAAATTCCCGTCCGTCGCTGTAAACCAGCCGATAGAGGGGATCCACTTCCTGTAGTGTCATATAGTCTTCTAGACGCCGGCCCGTCAGCTGAAAGACTTCTTGGAGAGTATAGATCATCATCAGGAAAGTCGGACCGAGATCAAAACGGAACCCATCCTGCTCCAGAAAGGATGTGCGCCCGCCGACACGGGGCTGCTTTTCGAATACGTCGACGCGGCAGCCTGCGCTTGCCAACAGCATGGCTGCGCTTAACCCTCCTGGCCCTGCCCCTACCACAACAACATGCTTGTTCATCGCAAAGACTCCTCCCGGCAATTTGGCAGCGGCCGATCGAAAATCCAGAAGGGGCGGCAGCCGTTAACAGACGTACTTCTCCAATGGGGGAATGAACTCCCGCATATCCTGCATCAGGATTGCCTGGGGATTGCACCGCAGAACCATCCCGTCAATGTACATCAGGCTCTTTATGATCGGGAACATACCTTTCTCGAAACTCATGCCGTGATGAACGGCCATTTTGATGGTGTGCATCATCTGCTCGGTGAGACTGACTTCCGAGACGGTCTTGCCTGGGAAGTCTTTGTAGAGCCGCAGCAGTTTGGGGAGGAAATGCTTGTAGCGTTTGTCGGAGATTTCTCTGTCCGACATACTGCGAAGAGCGGCGGCACAGCCGTTAAAGTCACTGTAACTGAGGTGCTTCATGAACTGGAAGAGCCCGCAGCGCAGCCGGTCGGATACCCGTCCGATGGCGCCGCAGTCCACGAAGTAGAAGCGATCTCCATCAAGCAGTACATTGCCGGGGTGAAGATCACCGTGGAACACTCCGACGGCAAACATGAAGAACCCGTGGAGCCGGAAGAGGTTTTTCAGGTGATGGTACTCGAGATCACCTTGCTCCAAGCGGGTTTCCAGTGTACTGCCGGCAATAGCCTCTGTCACCAGCACGTTTGTGTTGGACAGCTCCGGATATGTCTGCGGAAACCCTAAATCATGGAGATCCACTTCTTGGCGGTACCGTTCACAGATGTCGCGCAGCAGTGTCTGGTTGCTGATCTCATTGGTCAAATCCAACTCCGCCAAAGTATCATGTTCGATCATCTCCAGCAGCCCCACGGGATCTGCTACCTTTCTCAGGCGCGGATAGAAGGTGGTCAGGACCTTGAACAGCCTTGTAACGGTGCGTACGTCTTGACGAAAGTTGGCGGCGAAATCTTTCTTAATCAGCTTAACCACGACCGGCTGCCCGCCGCGCAGACGAGCCCGGTGTACCTGGCCGACGGATGCGCTGGCCATGGGATCTTCGTCGATGTCCAGGAATCGGTTGCGCCAACCAGCATCGACATGTGCTTCCAGGAGCTCAGCGAAATCTTCCGGGGGCATGCGATCCGTGTTCTGGTACAGTTCCGACAGCACGGTGCAGGTTTCCGGAGGCAGGAAATCGAAACGCAGGGCAAACATCTGTCCCATCTTCACGGCCAAGAGGCCCTTCTGCTCGATTTTCCCAATATCCGGCGGATTCCCGCGGAAGATTTCATACAGCAGAGAAGAGAATGACCATATGTTCAAGGATATACCCTCTTTCCGACATCATAAAAATGGCAAACTGTAACCATTATTATAGTGTGAAGCAGGCCCGGGGTCAAACCCCGCCTTGCGGGCCTGGCGGCAGAAGCGATACCGGACTCCTGGAAAGGAGTAGGACCACAGTCTAACCCCCACACAGGATTCCTTTGACAAATGACCTTCTGCCTGGTATAACGGCCATGATTCGGCTTTGAACGGGGACTTGAAAACCGAAGCTTTGCATTTTGTGATGAAGGCAGGATTGTCTTAGAAACAGAGGCTTGCCTCGTTTTGTGACACGTGTTCGGCGCCCGGCGTCTGTCCCGGAGTGATTGGAGTGTGTCGGGGATCTTCACTGGGTTCGTGTATAGATGAGACAGGACCTTCGGTTTCATGTCACGAATGAAACGGTATATTCGGATCGGACGTATTGTGTATATGGCCAGAAGTGGATGGGGTAGTGACATACCATGTGGCTGCAGGCAATCGTGTGGCACAGACAAGAGGAAGAACGCATAAATCCCCGGCGATTTGCCTCTAAGGCGGCATTTGCACAGTATCTGGCGGAGACTGGGTGTCAGGTGGCCGGAATTCCGGACGCAGGCGATCTCAAGGCATGGGAGAGAAAGGCTTCGTCTGCGAATAAGAAGAAATGCGCGTCATCGTGTCATTTTTTGTTTGACGGCGCTGCTTGTGGCAGTGTGGGTTCCCGGTTTCCTAGCTGTGATGGATCCTTGACAGTCATGGTTCCCAATCCTCATTGTTCGTTTGTTTCTTCTGAAAGGTACGGGCAGTCTAGTGCCGCGCGCGGCCGGTCATCTCGGGGCTGGCGGCGGCAGACGCAGGCCAGGGTTTGGTACGGAATCAAGCTTGGACTATGAACAACGGGTTGATGAAACCGACAGGGCTGCAGGCAATATCCTGGAGAGGACAGGTGAAATGCTGTGGACAGCAGAAAACGAGCCGTGTTATTTGGGGACTATTCCCAACCGCATTGGCATCCGGTGGACGGTATTGACCGCGAAATCACGACCATGTTGGCGGACAGTTATGCCCTGCATTGCACGGAAGAGTACGGCGCATGCACTCGCTCCGATTTGGAGGCGTTTGATCTTCTCATTACCTACGCTGACTGCTGGCAGGAGAAGACTTCGGCGCAGCTCGTAGATGCTGTACTGGCATACGTCTCCGGCGGAGGTGGTCTCGTGTGTATTCACAACGGCATTATCATGGGTGACTATGAACTGGCCCAGATGGTCGGCGCCAAGTTCACCCACCATCCGCCTTACCAGAGGCTTGCTTTTCGTCCGACGGGCGATCACCCGATTTTGGCGGGGATTGGCACCTTTGCCATGGATGAAGAGCCGTATCAGTTTGCACTGGATCCATTTACCGAACGGACGATGCTGTTGGAGTATGAATGGGACCGGCAGTGGTGGCCTGCTGGATGGGTGCACACGTTTGGACGGGGACGCATTGTCTATCTGGCTCCGGGCCACGACGTGGAGGCGTTCCGCAATCAAACCTTCCGCAGGCTCATTGTTAACAGCTGCCATTGGGCTTGTAAGAGCATGTGATGCGGCAGCGATGGCAGCCAGTGTTCATCCTGGAAAGCCACTATCCCGGTCGAACTGTAGCTGCGAGTTCTTGGAGTGAAAGAGAGGCTGTTTTCGCAGACAGCTGCGAGGAGGGCAGACTGCTCAGACATGCGAACGCTGGGCAGCATCGCTATGACAGTATTGCTTTCGTGAACCTTACTGCCACATGTTCATCGGCCGAAGCCGCGGGAGACCTAGGGCGCGGGTCGGAAGCCTCAACGTACAATCCCAGCGGTATCGAACCCCATGGCTGACCAAACCAGCCAGCATTGACAGCATCTTGTGTGAATGGCACGACAGGCCTGAGATATTCTCTGTCGAGACGGTTGGTGTTTGCCGTTAAGCATTGGGTGGTTACCTGCCGGGCCGCAGCTCTCTCTGAGCCGGGTGTTGGTTTTTTCTATGCCCAGCGCCGAGTGGAGCGGTCATGGCTGAATTAAACGCGTCCTATCGGGTTTAGCTGCCGCCTGCTGTTCACCGGAAATGTGTTCCGTCGAAAGCTTGCTAATGCGATTATTTCACGGTAGCCAGCCTTAGAAGTACGGTTGTCGCCTGTTTTGGCAGGTGCGGCGGCAGCGTCTAGGGTGGTTTGTTTTACGCGTCCTCTGACCGGCGATTTCGCTCCGGGCCAGTGAACCTAACCTTCGATTGCACTAACAATTATCTACCCCGGCATTGGTACCTCTGTCCAGTTTTGCCTTGTGGAGCGTCTGCAAAAAATCGATGTAAGATCCCCGGCAAAAACGGGTAGCATTGATCGACAATTTCCACAGCGGTTTTCCAGCATACCGTTGTGGCGAGATGACCGGGACGGTTCGATGCCACGGGGTTTTTGCGAAACGCCGATGACGTGAGTGACGGGTTTTCCCAACGTTGTTTACCGCCCGCGTTAAGGTGATTTTGACTAACGACAGCTTACAGAAGTTGTCGCAATGAAAAAAAGTGGTTCTGTGTAAAAATTTGGAAAAAGGAGTTAATTTATGAGGGGTCAAATATAAAGGTCGTAATTATCAAATAAAAGGAAAGGGGAAATGCAAAAGACTGTGCGGCTTGCACACGAGGGCACCGACTTATTCGTTTGTGACTTTGGTGCAACACTGATGATGGTAAGGATGTGGTCGTAGAAGTTTGAGGAGAGGACTCGTCGTTGTTCGGTTTTGCATTCATCCCAAGGAGGTGTTTCATCGATGTGTGACGTGACCAAAAAGTTGTTCAGTCATCAGTATGTCTTGTATGTTTGTCTGATTGTGCTCGTTGCAGTCTTTGCCGGCGGCTGCGGCGGCCGCAGCGGGGCGGGCGATACCGGGGGCATTTCCGTCACCACCGTTCCCGAGGGGGCTGACGTCTTCCTAAATGGTTCCCTGCAAGGACAGACGCCGCTGCAAATTCAAAATGTCAGTGCCGGAACGCATGAACTCTTGATTCAAATGGCCTATTACGCAGATGTCGAGGTCAGTGTTCACGTCAAGGCAGGGGAAACCACAGTACTGGTCCAAGCACTGTCACCGCTGTGGTTTGGGGCGGTCCAGATGCTGACCGAAGGCGGTACACCGCTGTCTGCCATCGGCACGGAACAGAGTGTTCCCGTTATTGTCAGCGCAAACGTAAACCTTCCCCCAGGTGACCTGGCTGCCGTCGGAGACGAAGATACAGAGTCTCCTGTCCGCCTCTATCGCAGCAGCACGGGCGGCCCCGGCGCCGATGATTGGGAACCGGTTGCCCGGCCGTATCTCTTCGACTCGGGTGATCTATTCGCGCATGGAGACGAAATCAAGGGCGATCGGGTTTACTCAAACAAGCTTGTTTTCAACGAAACCGAGCCAGGAGCTATTTACCTCAAGGTAGAGGTGGAGCTAGCTGATGGCAGCCTTTTCGCCCGCTACCTGGAACTGGAAGTGCTGTTGCTTGATGAACAGGCAGGCGCTCAGATCCAGAGCGTCCATGAGGATATACTCACCGAACTCAATACACTAGCACCCGGAACTTCCGTGGAAGAAATGCTTGCCCACGCGGCCAATTGGCTGGCGGGACGTGACGGCATTGACAACGTCGAGCAGTCCGGTGATGTACTGGAAATAACCCACGCTTCCGGCATTACCAGTTTCATCCACCTGCAGGATGAAGCCAACGAGGACGTGGGCTGGATCCGCGGCGGTTCGAAAGAACGGACCGCTCAACCCGTCATTCCCTTGGATGAGCAAACCCGAGGCGACACATTGGATGCAGGTGGTATATCCGCTTTGGATGTTGACCCGGCCCTGCTGCCGCTCAGTGAAACAGGCGAAAACGAAGTGGGCAGCCGCGCCGTCTTGATATGGGCTCCCTTTGCCGCTGAATTTTCGCCCTGGGATGAAACAGCGGGTTTGTTTCAGCGTTTCGGCGAGTCAGATATTGGCTTCAATGTAGTGGCTAAGAGCAATTACGACGCAGATGTCAATTCACTGCGCTCCATTGCTAATTACGGCATGGTCGTACTTGCGACCCATGGTTCCGGAGGCCGCTGGCTTGCTACAGCAGAATTGGCTAGTACCGCGGATACAACCTACTTGACCGATCTGCAGTCTGGCCGGATGGCCATCTGGCAGCAGATGAAACTGACTACGGCTGGAAATGTGACATCGTATAGTCCCACCTATGCTGTCCGAGATACTTGGCTGGCTGCCAATGTCGTTGGCCAGTTCCCGAATTCGATCATTGTCAACAATTCCTGTGAAAGCCTGCGGGGCAATGATTTGTGGAATTTCTTCGCTGACCGAGGGGCAGGAGCACTGTTTGGGCACACCCGGATTGTGACCAGCCGCTTTGCCGTGGAAAAGGTCTATGAATTGGTCGAAGGTCTGGCGGCCGGGCAGACAACGGGAGCGTCTTACGTTCAGGAAACCGATCCCTACAGTTTTCACAACGCTGTCTGGGAAATGCGGGGGAACGAAGAGTTGACTTTTGCCCTTGGGCTCATCAACGGAAGCTTTGAAGACGGCATGCTCGGTTGGGTAGGTACTGGCGACGCCAGAACTGTCAGCGGTCTAGGGCCACTGCAGCCGACCGATGAATTCAGCATGGGGCTCATTTCCACGGGTCTGGGCTTCACTGTCAGTCACGGCGGTATCAGCCAGACATTCCGAGTCCCTGACAACGCCACGCAGCTTCGTTTCGATTGGAACTATCTATCAGAAGAGTTCTTGGAGTGGATCGGTTCTGGATACCAGGACCCCTGGGAAGTATCCATAACCCCTGTGGCTACGGGGCAGACCGATACCTTGCTTGAGTGGAGGGTGGACACGATTGCAGAGGCATTCGGGGCATCGTATGCCTATTCACCGTTCTATAATACCGACGAGCTGGACGCAGTCGGCGAACATGGCTTCTACCTGCACCCAGACCCCGACGTTCGTGCCGCTGGCGGCAACCTAATCTGGGTGTCGCCGACCATTGTCTTTGACCAAGGTGATGTCTGGATGACCCATTGGCAGATTGCTGAAGCCTTGGATATTTCGGCCTATGCCGGTGAAGTGGTGACCCTGGCCTTCCGAGTGGAAGATACCGGAGACACCTCTTGGGATAGCGTTGTGCTGCTGGACAATATCGTGGTTCAGTAAGCGAATGCTATAACAGCGGAGGTGAGGACAGGTGAATCGCAGCTTGCTGTATGTTCTGCCCATAGCCATGGTTCTGGTGGTATCGCTGGGCTTGCCCGGGCATGCCGCACCGTGCTGCACGGAAATAGGGGTGGTCGAGGAGCCTATGGAAGCAAAACTGCGCTTTTACCGGGATGGTCAGCAATACCAGGTGCTGGAAGATAAGGCCCAATGGACAGAGGAAACCTTGATCACGGCGCTGGAGGGTATCCATGACCGCTTGCGTTTGGGATTGTTTGCCAGCGACATCGAGGAGATGCTGGCTGCGGACACGGTGTGGGAACTGACGTTTCCAGAGGATCGCAAGTACGATTTCGGTCTCTACGGAACACATCTTGTGCGGCGGCTGTTTGCTCCTTTGACCGGTCGTCTGGCTCCTTCTCCGGAAAGCGATATGATCGTCCTGGTGACGGAGTCGCCCGAAGGCGGTTTGGCTGTTTGGACAGCACCTATGGATAGTGAGGATAAGAAAGTTCTTGCGGAAGATTGTCACTGCGTTGAAGGCGAGGAATAAACGGGAATGAACCCATGGTCAACCATCACGGCCCCCTGCAGCCGTCACTCTTCCGATCACGTATTGCAGCACAACAGGCCACAGTGCATTGCACTGTGGCCTGTTGTGGATCGTCCGCCTGCAGCGTCGCGCTCCTTGGCCGCCCCGAGTTGAGGGCTGTTGCCCAAGGCGCCTTCGATTCCACTTGGTTGGGCAGAGTCATGGTCAAGGGCATGAGCTTATGAAGAGAAGCGTTGCATCCAGGGCCTTAGGTTCAGCTGTGATGTCGGCTTTGCCCCGGCCCGGTTTAAGTCACATTGCCTAACTTTGATCTTCCCTGCGGCTGTGCTGAACCGTGGTTCCAGAAAGCGGCCGCGGCTATCGTACCGGCCAATCCAGCCGATGCTGCTGCCGTCCAATTAAGGGCGTGCATGGAACCAGCGCTGACAACCAGGCCGCCCATGGCGGCACCGCTGGCAAAACCCAGCTGAACGAAGGCTCCGTTGAGGCTCAGAAGAATGGCTGCAGCCCCTGGCGCCAGGGAGATCAAGTTGAAATTGAGCATCGGTCCCGCGGTCCAGGCAGCGGCTGACCAGCACATCAAGAGAGGGACAGTGAGGAAGATCGTCTTTGGCAGCAGAGCCACCAATAGCAGGCTCAGCATCTGCATGGAAATACCGGCAATGACCGCTCGGCTGGCATGGGTACGGTCGGCCAGCATACCACCGGTCTTTGCGCCAGCCGTACTAGCGAGACCGAGAGCCATAAAGACGGCACTGATAGACCGATCGGACAGGGGCAGCGTGTACGCGAGAAAGGGAGCGATGTAGGTATTCATGGCAGCGTAGCTGATAAACATTGTTACCGCCACGCCCAATGCCGCAGCAATACGCGGTTCTTTGAGATAGCGCAGTTGTTGCACCAAGGGCGGAGGTGGTGGACCGGTGGCAGAGGGGATGGTGCGAGCCACGGCTATCAATGCACCGAGGACCATCAATCCTAGACCGAGGAATATCCATGGCCAATCGAAGAAGCCTGCGACCAGACGGCCCGCGGGGACTCCAATCACCAGTCCGAGACTGGCGCCCATGGCGATGGTTGCCATGGCCGTAGCCTGCCGGCCTTCGGGAGCAAGCTTCACCGCTACAGTGTAGGCACTGACGCCATAGACTCCAAACCCGACTCCCAGCAGGGCCCTAAGCGCCATCAAGATGCCATATCTCGGCAGCAGAGCTGTTCCCAAGAGGCTGGCAGCGATGGCGCTTAGGCCGACCAGCATCAGTTTGCGGCGGTCGACCTTCGCTGTGGCCATCATAATCAGGGGAGTACCGATGGCGTTGGACAAAGAAAAAACGGTCATCAGCTGGCCGGCTGCTGCGATCGGTACACCCAGCGACAAGGCGATCTTGTCCAAAATGCCGCTGATGACAAACTGTGAGGTGGCAATCAGGAAGCCGATAAAGGCCATTAGATAGATCTGGGTTCGATGATCCACGGCATGGGGCTCCTTGCTTGTTGGAGTCAATAAACCACTGGCTCGGCCTCCACTGTAAATTTGGGACTCGAAAAGGGAAGGCCGCAATCTGCAGATCTGCCATCGTATGTCCTACCAAAGCCGACGGCAGATAACTCATTCTACCACTCTAGGTTAGCCCAAAGTCAAGAGCAATATAGACTGTTTCGCTGCTCCCCTGTGAGCGGCAGCTATCCTTGGCTGTGTCTGGTCTTCAGTAGGATGGTTGTCCCGGTTGCGGTGGCTGGATCGGCGCTATCACCGCAGATGGGTAATGATAGGATCGTGTCGGTAACCCGTCACTGTGGTTGCGTTCTTCGATGGAAAACAAGCGCTCGGGTATGCATGGCTTGTAATGAGCGTGTCTAGGCCTCGCCGCGACATTGCCTTCTGGCTTGGTTTTTTCTGTTGTGAAGCGGCCACAGTGCGGCCTGTTTGTGGGTTGAACCGCACTCTGGCTGTGAGGAACAAAAGGGTGTACCTATGAGTGAGGTCGAAGGCTTTTGCAACGAATTGACGTTATGATACAATAGAGGTGAACGGTGGGCCATTAGCTCAGTTGGCCAGAGCACCTGACTCTTAATCAGGGTGTCCGGGGTTCGAGTCCCTGATGGCCCACCACCTAAAGCATCAATGTATAAGGCGTTCTAAGGATTCAGCGTTGCTCGGAGGAGCGGCGGTTTTTTGGTTGCCGTGCCAACTCAGAAACACTGGCACAAAAGCGCTCAATTTTTCTGATTGCCAGTGGCGAATGGAAGATTTCGCAGCTTTTCTGTGACAACTTCTTGCATCCTCGGTAGAACATGGCAGTATACAGCCAGCATTATGGTTACATCAGAGTGAAGATTGTGAGCTGCATGGGCCTTGGAAGGCGTAGAGAGCGATTTGTTGATAAGTACCGAGACCAGCTCGACTTTGCGTGCTCCCAATTGTCATTAGGAGGGCCCATCCGGTGGGATGGGCCCTCCTTATTTCCCCTAGTCCGGCCGTACTCCGGCAGCCAAATCCCTTCCACCAGAAAGCTGTGGATAATAACTGGCGAACATGTGCTGCGGTTCTTCCTTAAAGTTTAGGCGCAGCACGCCGATACCGGCATGACTATCCGGGCACTGTTTTGGCAGGTTCTTCAGGGTGATGCGGTGTCCGTTCTGCTCAAATTCCACGGGCGTCTTATCGCCCAACACCGACACCGATTCCAATTCCGACGCAAAGCCGCCGAGATGCATAACACCATTCTCCGGCCAAATCCAGTTCCAGAGATATGCGCAGCGACCAACAACCGAGGTTCCTGCAAGTCTGCCTGGCGTCATCCGTTCCAATTTCTTCTGGCGCCCGTAGACGGCTTCGCCGTTTTCCCGCAGCCAGCAGCCAACCGTTCGCAGCGGCGCAAAAGCCTCTTCAGGAACGGACCCATCAGGGGTTGGTCCAATGTTGAGGAGGAGGTTGCCACCTCCCGATGTACACGTGTTCAGCATTTTGATGATCTGCTGCGCGTTGTAGCTGTATGGTCCGACTTGGGACGAATCTACATATCCCCAGCTTAGGCCGTTGAACGTCATGCAGGCCTCCCAGTCACGGTCTAAGGCGTGAATGTGTTCCTCTGGGGTGCCAAAATCCTCATCGAGACGGCTGCGATTGTTGATAATAATGTGGGGCTGCAGGGCGCGCATTTCCTGATTGCGCCGCAGGGAATCCCAACCCTCCCAAGACTCCATGGGCCTCGGCACATCATACCAAAGGATATCAATTTTACCATACTGCGTCAGAAGCTCGTAGTTCAGGTCACGGATATATGCGTTGAAGCGGGCCCGGGCGTCTGTGTCAAAGGCGCAGCGCCAACCATCAGGATGGTGCCAGTCCATCAGTGAAGTATAAAAACCAATGCCCAAGTCATGCTCGCGGCATGCCTCGACAAATTCTCGAACGATATCCCGCTTCGGACCGTAGTTCATCGAGTTATAGGGATTAGCCTTGGAGTCCCATAGGCTGAAGCCTTCATGGTGCCGGGTGGTCATGACCATATATTTCATGCCGGCTTCCTTCGCTAAGTTAGCCCATTCTCGGGGAGCGCCTGGTTTGGGGTTGAATTCTTCAGCCAGTTTTTCGTATTCGCTGATCGGCCAGTTCTCCACGGCCATAGCCCATTCGTGACGGCCTAGAACAGAGTAGAGACCATAGTGCACAAACATTCCGAAGCGAGCTTCCCGCCACCAGGCCATTCGTTCATCTCTGGTACCCGCCGTTCGTTCCTCATAGGCATCTTTGCTCAGTAATTCGTCCATAGATCGAACCTCCTGTCAATTTTCTCTTGTGTCTGTGTTTCCTGGAAGGCTGTTCAATTCCTTCCTTGTAGCCCACCAGCGAGACAGAAAGGGGCGGCATCAGTGAAAGTTTGCCGGCTGAAGGTTGGAATATTCCTTGCAGCAGTAACCATGTTGACGGGCTGTTTGGGAGGTCGAAGCGGCCCTTCCGATGAGATTTTGTATCAGAGTGATTGCCAATAGCTATTGCAGTATTCTCTCCAAGCCTCTCGATGCCCAGCAGCGGCGTCATCGGGAGGCTCTTTCAATTTTACCGCTATTTCACGATTCCATGGACATGTAGGCCGTAATAGTGCTGAACATAGTTGCCTAGGATTTTTTGGAAAGATCGATTAGAAATCTGGCAAAGACGTTGGTGATTTGGCATGGGGTAACATATTCGGCAATACGGAACATATCAGAACAGTCCAGGACTGGAAGATAGCAAGTGTTTCCCGAAAAGTCGGCAGGACTTTGGGACGAAGAAGGTCAATACAGGCGTTGTATAGCACTGGTTGCAATCCTCCACAGTGGAGTCGTATGCAATCCAGATTAACTAACCTTGGTGTTCAGGAGGAGTACTTATGCCGCATCGGACAGAAAGTGATTTGGTTATTCGACGGAGCGAAGCAAGCGATGCACCGCTAGTACGGTCTTTCATGGAAGAGCGTTGGGGTGGAGAGCCGCTGGTAATCAACTGTAAGCTTTACCATCCTAGTACACTGCCAGGGTTTCTTGTATTCCACAAAGATGAACTCATTGGCTGCCTGATCTATGAACTGCAGGAGGCTGAGCGAGAGATCATTGTGTTTGAGATCGTCGATAGACACCAAGGGATCGGTTCTCGGCTGCTTCGGCAGTTCATAGTCGAAGCAGCAAAGGAAGGATGTCGACGGGTTCACTTGATGACTACGAATGATAACTTGGATGCACTTCGGTTCTACCAAAGGCGAGGATTCACTCTGTGCGGAATACGCTTGGGCGCCTCTGCTGCGGCTCGGGAAATCAAACCAAGCCTCATAGAGACCGGGGATTACGGGATCCCAGTTCGTGATGAAATCCTTCTAGAGATGGTTCTTCAGGAAGGAGATGTTGATAATGGGGCAGCCGCCTGTCTTTGTTAACGATTCAGACTTCCGTTCTCGGCGTTTCGATCCAGAGTTCTGGCTGCCCTATGTACAGACAATCCTTGAAGATGCTGGTTGGCATAGGGACGGATCGAACCGATTGGAGGTTGGGATCGGTGGGACCTATCCTACCTTTCTACATGGGGATATAGTGATCAAGCTCTTCGGGTATCTGCCGTATTGGAATGAGTCCTTTCATAATGAGCAGGCAGCCCATGAGGTTTTGGCAGCAGACTCGAATGTGCTTGTGCCTGATGTCCGGGATTCTGGGTGTTTGTTTCCTGGAGAAGCGGCAAGCTGGCCGTACTTGATTACAACCAGGATTCGAGGCACGTCCTGGCATGATGCATCTCTCGCTCGCGATCAACGGCTTGCAGTGGCCGCAGAGTTAGGAGACCAGATAAAGCGGATCCAACGCTTGTCCGCAGGGGAACTACCAACAATGGAACGATGGCGAAATCTAGACGTTTCTGCTGCAGCCGAGAAAAGCTCGTTTCCGCAACATCTCATCCCCCAAGTTCACGCATTCCTTGCTGATATCGAATTTACCAATGAAACTGTGGTTCATGGAGATCTGTTTAGCCGTCACGTGTTTGTCGGAGGCGGCGCACTTACCGGAGTGATTGATTGGGGAGACGCTATGTTTTGTGACTGTCACTATGAACTGCCGAAGCTCTTTCTGGATACATTTGCTTGTGACAAGGAGCTGCTTCGAGTTTTCTTGCACACAGCCGGGTGGTCAGTAGACCATACATTCGCTCGGCAGTGTATGGGTATGGCATTGTATCGGCAGGCCATCGGGTCGGTTCAACATCTAACAAATGATGTGTTCTATCAATTACCGGACCTGTTGCCGATGGAGGACATGGCAACGATTGACGAACTAGCTGATGCGATTTTTTCTGTTTGAGAGAGCGCCAACTACCTACCCTCCTCGATTATGCCCGCATGGCAGTGAGCCATTTAGCAGTATCAGCACTCCGAAGGTCGATGGCTTTTGTGGACCTAATGCCAACCTATCACGATTTTCCTTGTGGATTATCTAGGAGCTGAAAATTATGACCAATCAAAAAGCATTAATTTTTTTCTTTTTTTCTTACTGGCATCACGAATGGCCGCTTCTGAGGCCAAGCAAACCATGCCTGAACTTCTGGAAGAAACCATACTGAAACTTATGGACGTGTATGATATTCCCGGCGTTAGTGTTGCATTGGTCTCTGGTGGTGAGTTGGTATGGAATCAAGGCTTTGGCTGGGCTGACAGTGAAGAG
>PUOC01000263.1 GCA_003551965.1 Clostridiales bacterium
GGCCTCGGCCTCCCGTTGGGCCTCTTCTAGTATGGCCTCCCGCTCTGCCTCTATCGCCGCCATCTTCTCGTCATACCGTTTCTTCAGTTCATCGTAGCGGCGGCGCAGCACAGCAGCTTCATCCCGGTCCTTCTCTGCAGAGGCTCGACTGGACTCAATTTCCATTATCAGATCATCCACCTGAACTTCGTCATCACTCAACAGTCCCTTGGCATAGTCGATAATTTCCGCCCGCAGACCCAGACGAGAGGCAATGGCGAAGGCATTACTGCGTCCTGGAATCCCGATAGCTAAACGATACGTTGGCTGCAGTGTCTCAATATCAAATTCGACGCTGGCGTTTTCAACATCCTCATTGGTATAGGCGAAACTTTTCAACTGCGAGTAGTGGGTCGTAGATACAGAAAGCGATCCGCGGCTGCGCAGAAATGCCAAAATGGCCTGAGCCAACGCAGCCCCTTCGGTAGGGTCGGTCCCGGCACCCAGTTCATCCAGCAGCACCAAGCTGTTTTCATCGGCCCGTTCGAGAATGTCCACAATATTCGTCATGTGTGACGAAAACGTACTAAGGCTTTGTTCAATGCTCTGTTCATCTCCAATGTCTGCAAACACACCGTCAAAGACCGACAGCTGTGTGCCGTCAAAGGCCGGAACATGGAGACCAGCCTGGGCCATCAGGGTAAACAGACCGACAGTCTTTAATGTCACCGTCTTACCGCCGGTATTGGGACCTGTGATAACCAGGTGGTGAAACGTCTCGCCGAGCCAGATATCGATGGGTACCACATCGTCACCGATGAGAGGATGCCTGCCCTGCTTGATATAGATATGGCCTTCTCCGTTGACCTGCGGCTCTACGGCATCCATGGCCCGGCTCAGTTTGGCCCTGGCAAACACCGAATCCAGCCATGCCAGGGTATCCAGGGAATGGGATAGCGGTTCCTGTTCCTGCTGCACCCAACCGCTCAGACGCTGCAGGATACGGATAATTTCCCTTTCCTCGTCCTGCTCGGCCACCCGCAGTTGATTATTCAGTTCTACCGACGCCGCTGGTTCCATAAACAAAGTTGCGCCGCTGGCCGACTGATCATGGACGATCCCGGAAAAGTGGCCTTTATACTCTGCCTTAACCGGCACAACATAGCGGTTGTTGCGAATTGTCACAAGAGGTTCCTGCAGTTGTTTTTGGACAGAAGCGTTGTGGATGAGGGAATCCAGCTTTTCCCTTACTTTCCTGGCTAAGGAGCGCATCTTCGCCCGAATTTGGGCAAGCTGCGGCGATGCCTGGTCGCGGACCTTTCCATCTTCATCGATACAGCGGTGAATTTCAGCGACCAAATCCGGCACCTGGGCTAGGGATTGCCCGTATGATGCCAGCACATCGGACCCTTCATCCAAATACTGTGCCATATTTCCAGAGCAGTACGCTACACCAGCGCACGCCAGCAGTTGTTCGCCATCAAGAACGCCCCCAACCGCCGCCCGCTGCAGCAGCCCGCGAATATCCTTAGCCCCGCCAAAAGGCGGCGAGCCTTCGTGCCAAAGCAGTGCCACAGCATCACTGGTAAGCTGTTGGGATGACAGCACACCCTCCAATTCAGTGCTCGGGTGCAGATGCATCACCTGTTCGCGGCCCAGGGAAAAACTGGCATGGTCAGCCAAGATTTCTTTGATTTTGAGCCATTCCAGCACTCGCAGACTTCGTTCGTTCATAAAACTACCACCTGTTTTCTTTGAATTCCACGGATTGCGGTCTGAAGGTACGCATCCTCCGCCGTATCCTGCAGTCATTATACCGGAACCACAGCCCAAAACGCCCCTATCGATGCCTCTGCCCGCTATCGGGGTATGATCTGTCAGCGATAACTTCGATCAGTCGTTTTGAAATACGCCAGGAAGTCGGCCAAGGACCAGGTGTTGGCCACATGCTTCGGCTCGAGCCAAGCCCTGCGGGCATAGCAGACAGCGCCCTCCATAAAATCCAGCTGCTCGACGCTGTGTGCGTCGGTATTGATGACCAAAGGTACATCTCGTTCTCGGCACATCGCGGCATAGGTCTCGTGGAGATCCAGCCGCTCAGGAGTTCCGTTGATCTCAAGCATTTTTCCGTAGTGAGCCGCTGCGTCAATTACAGCGTCCATATCCACCGGGTACGCCTCTCTCTGTCCGAGCATACGGCCAGTCGGGTGGGCGACAATGTGCGTAAGAGGATGCTTGATGGCCGCTATAATCCTCCTGGTGATCTGGTGTTCATCCTGCTGAAAGCCGCTGTGAATACTTGCCACAACCACCTCTAGATCACCAAGCAGGGCATCGTCATAGTCAAGAGAGCCGTCCGATAGGATATCACATTCAACACCCGCTAGGATCGGAAAACCAAGCTTATCGGACACCGAACGGACAGCCGCTGCTTGTTTGCGAAGCAGCTCAGCACTCATTCCATTGGCCACTGCCAAAGACTTCGAATGATCACAAATGGCAATGTATCGCAGGCCTCTTTTCTTTGCAGCCGCGGCCATCTCTTCAATACTGTTCGTACCGTCGGAATACGAGGTGTGCATATGCAGATCGCCCTGTATATCATCCAGCGTAATCAATTCCGGCAGCGCATTTTCAGCCGCGGCTTCAATTTCACCGCGATCCTCCCGCAGTTCTGCGGGTATATAGGCCAAACCCAGATGTTCAAACAGGTCCTCCTCTGATGCAGCTCCCAGTTCCTCACCAGTACTAGAGACCGTCAAGCCGTATTCGCTGAGGGACAAGCCCTGTCTCTCGGCTATCTGCCGCATATGCACGTTATGGTCCTTGGAGCCCGTAAAATAGTGCAACCCAAAGGCAAATTTCTCTTCCGGCAGAATACGAAGATCGGCGTTTAGCCCCGCCTTAAGAACGGCACTGGCTTTCTTGGTGCCCTTCCCGGCCACCTCCTGGACCAAAGGCATCTCTGCAAAGACATCAATGACCCGTTCGCCGTTATCCGCGGCCACCAGAAAGTCCAGATCCTTGACGGTATCGCGGCATCTTCGAAAACTGCCGGCAACCACGACTCGTCTGACACCGGGCGCCGATTGAAGCACGCTGCTAATGTTTTCTGCCAACGGCCGCGCAATGGCCAAACTGGTGCGGCCCTGCCGCTGCTTCATCCGCTCGATCCCGCGTAGAATGCTCATCTCGGTCTTACCGCCTAAGCCACGCAGCTGCCGTATTTTCCTGGCCTGCGCCGCCTGCTCCAGTTCCGCTACGGATGTGACACCAAGTTCCTGGTAGAACTGCCTGGCCATCTTCGGGCCGATGCCAGGCACATCCAGCAGTGACGCCACACCAGCAGGAATGTCCGTCCGGAGCTTTTCCAGTTCGGGCAGGCACCCTTCCTGCAGATATGCCTCTATCTGCCCACGGAGCCCTTTTCCTATGCCCGGCACCTTTGCCAGTTCGCCGTTGTCGATCAGTGTGCGAACGGAGGAAGACAGCTCGGCAACGGTACGTGCTCCATTCTGATAGGCACGGATCTTGTAGGGGTTTTCTCCCTTTATTTCCATCAAAGCGGCTGTTTCCTGCAGCAGCCAGGATAACTGAAGGTTATCCATTGCACTCATCTCCCTAAAAACCCCCGCCAAGTTCAGCGGGGGAAATTCGTATATTCCAATGGCTCTGGCGGTCCAGGAAACAGCCAAGCAGGCTTTTCCCATGCCGCAGGCCACCATTCTTCCGCGTAACGGTAAGCCAGGGGCTGCAAGAGCGCGATCTGATCCGCTAGCAGCGAGTCGTCGAGAACTGCGTCGATGGCAGGTACACCGAGCGACAGGAGAACACTTATAACGATCAAGAGCAACAGCAAAATTTTGAAGCCGCCAAAAGCCGCGCCAGCCAACCGATCGACTAACGAAAACGGCGTCAAGCGGATAATGCGCACACCCATATGGGTGATTAGAGCGGCCACAAGACCAACGGCCAGAACGATGACGCTAAACGCCAAGATCTGCGCCTGCCCTTCAGACAGCCCATAGGCGGCAGCTGCATACCCAGCCAGCTCTCGATACCAAGACAAGCCCGCCACTACAGCGGCTGCCATCCCGATTAAACCAAAGACCTCCCGGGTAAAGCCGCGGATAAAGCCGCGCAGTAGGGCCAGAGCCAAGAGGATTATAGCGACGAGGTCAACCCAGTTATCCAAAATCCCCACCCCCGACTACTGCGCCTCATCCATTAACTCCACCAATTCTTGGTACTCATTCTTTAGCTTTTCGAGTTCGTCAGCCATATTCAGCGCAACCAAAATGGCAGCTCGAGTCTTTGTGATATTAGGGTGGCTCTTGGATACCCTGCTCATCTCCTTGTCCACCTGCTGGGCCAGGTATTCAATATATTCTCCGGGAGCTTCGCCTCGAATTCTGTGTTCCACACCGCCAATCCGAACAGACACTGTCTTCATTTCCCGTGACGCCATAAGAGCTCCCTCCCCCACCATAGGGTTTCGTTTCCTAGTTCTCGTTTGAACGCATAGATTCCTGCTAACGAATCTCGGCGTTGAACTGTTCCTTCGCTGCGTACAGTATCTTGTCCATCGCTTCCTGTACCTCTTCATCGGTCAATGTGCGGTCCGCTTGGAACCGCAGGGAAAATGCGGCACTCTTACAGCCATCGGGAACTTGTTCGCCATGGTAAACGTCGAAGACCCATGCATCGTCCAGTATCTCTCCGCCTGCCTCTTGCAGTGCTGCAAGAACCTGGCCCACCGGCACCTTTTCGTCCAACAATAGGGCAAGATCCCTATCCACAGCGGGAAAGCGAGGCAGGGCGCTAACAGCAAGCCTGCGCCCAAAATGGTCTATGATGGCTGCCAAGTTCAGTTCTCCAACCAGAACCGTCTTCGGCACTCTATACACCGATGCTGTCTGCGGGTGAATTTGTCCGAAGAGGGCTACCCAACGACCCTGAAGCTGGATTTCCACACTTCGCCCCGGATGAAGCCACGGACACTGGGTTCGTTTCCAACTTAGTTCCTCCAGCTCAAATTGGTTCACTATCGACTCCATAATGCCCTTAATGTCATAAAAATCCAGTTCACTATTACTGTGACTCCAATGCCTGGGATTGCGCTGTCCCATCATCGCCACCGCTAGGCGTAGGTCCTCCCGGGGCTGCCGCTCCATTCCCGGATCCTCAGGTATATACACGGAACCGATCTCAAAAAGGGAAGCATTGGACTGTTGGCGGCTGTGGTTACGAGCCAGCGCTTCCAACAAACCTGGAACCAAGGACAGCCTCATCACCGCCTGATCTTCCGAGATCGGGTTTTCCAATACAAGGCCCCCGAATTCGCGCTCATCCCATCCTAATCGATACATGCTCTGCGGATGAACGAACGTATAGTTGATCGCCTCCTGCAGGCCTAGCCCAGTCAGAAGGCCTGTTAGCGCATCCACGGCCTGTTGTCTGTCGGTCCTGCCCCCCGGTTCGGCACCGCTGGCAGGCAGCGTCTGCGGAATGCGATGAAACCCGTGATGACGGGCAATTTCTTCAATCACGTCGCACTCCAACTCTATATCCGTGCGAAAGGGCGGCACCGTCACCTGCAGATCGCCATTGGTCTGTTCTTCAACCTGGAATTCCAGTGCAGAGAGGATCGAATGCACAGATTCAGTGGGCACCGCAATGCCAAGAAGCCGCTCCACTTCCTTGGGGCGCACCAAAATGTCAACGGCCTTGGACGCTGCCGCATGATCATCTAGCACGCCTTCTGCCACCCGGCCACCGGCGTATTTCCGAAGAAGCTCGGCAGCTCGCTCCATAGCCAACTCCGTTCCGCTGGGATCCAAGCCCTTTTCGAACCGCGATGATGCCTCAGACGCGATCCCAAGGCGGCGTGCCGTCTTCCTAATGTTCGCTGCCGAGAAATTGGCAGATTCCAATACCAGTGCCGTGGTATTCGCGGTAACCTCGCTGTTGGCACCACCCATAACGCCGCCAATGCACACAGGTTTCTCTGCGTCACAGATCATGAGCATTTCTTCATCCAAGTTTCGCTCTTGGCCATCCAACGTCAGCAGCGTTTCCCCGGGCCTAGCCCGCCGAACAACAATTTCTGGCCCTGACAATCGATCGTAATCGAACGCATGGAGGGGCTGTCCCATTTCCAGCATAACAAAATTGGTTATATCAACAACGTTGTTAATGGGGCGCATTCCGGCAGCGCGCAGGCGTGACTCGATCCAAAGCGGTGACGGACCTACCTCAATCCCCTCTATCACACGGGCCATGTAGCGGGGACACAGATCACTGTCTTCCACCCGCAGGCCGAGTTTTTCCGTGACGGCGTGCACATCTTCTACTGTTTCGATGCTTGGGTAAGTGATGGATGAACCGGTCAAGGCGGCTACTTCCCTGGCCATCCCCAGCATACTCATGCAGTCTGGCCGATTGGCGTAGATGGCAATGTCCATGATCCAATCATCCAAACCCAGGACCTCGCTGAGACTCTGCCCCACCTTGCTCTGCTGTGGGAGTTCCATGATACCTGTGTGATCATCACTCAATCCCAGTTCCTGTTCGGAGCACATCATACCAAAGGATTGGACTCCTCGCAGGTCTGCAGCTTCAATCAACTGTCCGTTAGGCAGAGCTGTGCCCACGGGGGCCACCGGCACCTTGATGCCTTGGCGCACATTAGGGGCTCCTGCCACGATCGTGAGGTCTTCCCGGCCAGTGTGCACAACGGAAACCGTTAGTCCGTCGGCATCGGGGTGACGTTGAACCTCCTTAATCTCGCCTACAATGATCGAAGACACGCCAGGGTCTGCCGAAGAAACGCTTTCGACCTCCATGCCCGCAAGAGTCAACCGCTCAGCCAACTCCTCCACTGACCATGGAATTGCAACATACTGCTGCAGCCAGTTATACGAAACGTTCATATCAGCAGCACCCTCCCTGTCCCTCAAATTGACGCAGGAACCTGACGTCGTTGTCAAACAGAAGACGAATATCGTTGATGCCGTACTTCAGCATCGCAATGCGTTCCACACCCATGCCAAAGGCAAATCCCGAAACTTCATCCGGGTCATAACCTACCATGCGCAGAACTCTCGGATCAACCATTCCCGAACCGAGGATCTCAAGCCAGCCCGTGAATGAGCAGATGCGGCAGCCTTGGCCACTGCACATGATGCAGGAAACATCCACCTCAGCACTGGGCTCCGTAAAGGGAAAATAGCTGGAGCGGAAGCGAGTCTTTGTGTGTGAACCGAACATCTGCTCGGCAAAATACTGCAGTGTGCCCTTTAGGTCGGCAAACGTAACATGGTCATCGACCAACAGCCCTTCCACCTGGTGAAACATGGGAGAATGGGTGACATCAGAATCGGAACGATACACCTTGCCCGGAGCAATGATCCTAACAGGCGGCTTTTGGACTTCCATGGTCCGAATCTGCACGGGTGAGGTTTGACTGCGCAGCAGTAAGTTGTCGTTAAAAAAGAACGTGTCCTGCATGTCCCGGGCAGGGTGGTCTTTGGGAATATTCAAAGCTTCAAAATTGTAATAATCGGTTTCGACCTCTGGGCCCTCGGCCACAGAATAGCCCATACCCACAAAGATGCGCTTTATTTCATTGAGCACGATCGTCACAGGGTGCATTGTTCCTTGCGGGCGCGGGCGGCCCGGCAGACTAATATCAATGGTCTCCGCTTCCAGCTGCCGCTGTTGCTCCATCACCGCAAGTTCCTGCTGGCGATGTTTGATGGCTGACTCCACTTCGGCTTTGGCTTCATTGACCAGTTTCCCAGCGTTCGGACGTTCTTCAGGGTCCAGCTGCCCCAATCCCCGCAACAGTCCCGTCAAAGAACCTTTTTTTCCCAGATACTTAACCCGAACCTGCTCAAGAGCCTGGGAATCGGGGGCACCCTGACAAGCCTCGAGTGCTTCCTGTTTGACCTCATCGACTCGTTGGCGAAATTCCATTACGCAACCTCCTCGCATATCCATAAAAAAAACACCATCTGCATCCCCTTGCCGGGACGCACATAGTGCGCGGTACCACCCAAATTGATCGAAAGCAACGTTTCGATCCGCCTTTGTGTCCAATAACGGGGACGCCGGCAGGACTTACTTCTGATTCAGTCCGCGGTTTGAGAGGGAATTTCCACTGTCTTGTCCTCAGAAGAGCTTCCAGTCCAGCGGCTCTTCCTCCCTGGCAGTTCCAACAGTGTACTCGTCTCTGTCATCACCTTTATTCTATTCCAAACGTATCCATGGCAAAATCGATGTCAGCATGGCCCGCAGTCAAAAATGAGCCTCTGTACCTGATGGTTCCCGGTCCCAGAAGCCACAGCGGGCAGCTTCCATCGATCAGCGTTGCATAGACATGGCGATCAGCTGGCGATAGAGCAGATAGGCTCCCACCGATCCGGTCGCTCGGAAGATCTTCCAAACAGCTTCAGGTGTCATCAGCACCGCCGCTACCACCCTTCCTAGGATGTTAAAACAATTATAGCACAGAGGCCCTATTGTTACAACTCCCGTCTGGGGAAAGGTGCAGTCTAAGAGAGACATTCAACGGTCCGGGCCGGTTGGGGTACTGCCTTGGGCATCACGCTGGCGGCGGCATTCATACAACAGAATGGCAGCCGCGGCTGCAGCATTGAGACTGTCCACTCCCCGGTGCATTGGCAGGCAAACGTGCAGACGAGCGTTCTCAGCCACATCGGCATGTACACCATGGGCTTCGCTTCCAATGACCAGTGCCAGACGCTGCGATAGATCCGCGGTGTCATAGCGTCGGCCGCGGGCACTATCGGCCACCGCTATCGCCACATGTTCCTGAAAACACCACGAAACCAAGGCCTGCCTTGATTCTATACAGACCGGCACACGAAACACGGCACCCATAGAGGCTCGCACGGTTTTGCTGTTCCAGGGATCAACCGATCCCGCCGACAACATGACCGCATCAGCACCGGCTGCAGCCGCTGTCCGAATCAGTGTCCCCAGGTTGCCAGGATCGCCGATTTCGTCAGCCCAGAGAACAAATCCGTTGCCACCAACAGTCTGACGATGGAGATCAGCGTGCGGTTGGCTGGCTATTCCAACAATCCCCGGGTTGGTGGAAGTTTCTCCGCCCTTCTGCAGTGCCTCTGGACTGCACGTCCAGAGTGGAATAGAACGGAGTTTCAGCCACTGAATGAGTGTGCGTCCCCTTTCCGAGTTCTCCAGCTGCCTTGAAGCATACGCCTCTTGGAGGAAGCCCGTTTCTAATGCTTCCTCCACCAAGCGAACGCCCTCCACGATCAAACGTCCGGTCTTCGCTCGATAGCGGTTCCGCTGAAGCTTCACGAGCTCCTTTATACGTTGATTCTGTGGGCTAGAAATATCCACTGTCAACCTCGCATCACCAGCTTCTCTAACTTCGAATCCGGTCCCATGGCGACCAAAATGTCTCCCGTCTCAAAAAGAAATTCAGCTTCGGGAACTACTTCAACCTGATCGCCACGACGAACGGCCATGACATTGATACCGTACTTGGCACGAAGATCGACCTGGCGCAAAGTACGGCCGACATAGTCCGCATGAATCTCCACTTCAACAATGGAATACCCTGGGACTAGTTCAATATAATCAACAATGCTTCCAGAAACCAAATTGTGAGCCATGCGATATCCCATATCTCTTTCAGGATACACTACACGATCGGCGCCTACTTTATCCAAAACCTTGCCGTGCATTTCCGATGATGCTTTAGCAACCACGTATGGAACGCCCAATTCCTTAACCAAAACAGTCGCAAGAATGCTTGTCTGCAAATCACCGACACCAATTACGCAGACGTCCATATTGCGAATGCCAAGCGAGCGAAGCGCCTGTATGTCTGTGCAATCAGCTTGAACCGCATAAGTGACAAAATCAGCGATCTCTTGGACAGGCATTTCACCACTATCCACAGCCAATGTTTCATAACCCATCTCATATAATGTACGAGCAAGGCTAGATCCAAAACGACCCAAACCGATAACCACGAAGCTCTTTCGTCTGTGCTGCCTGTCCATTCCCGCCATGGAATTACCCCTATCCTAGACTCAAAGTGTGAGACACGCTTCAGCCATAGAACCCCCGAATCTTCATTCACTGTTTTATCTGCTGGAGGGCCATTACGCCTGCTCACCATTGCCATCCTGGGGCAATTCGACAAGCACGACACGCAGCCATGTTACCTATCCCAAGCCAATGGGCTCTTCAGGAAGACGAGTTACACCCATCTTCCGGGATCGCTGTCCCAGCGCCAACGCAAGTGTCATGGGACCAAGGCGCCCTACAAACATGGTAACAGTCAGCAGCACGCGTCCAAAGCTGCTCAGATCCTCTGTGACTCCCATCGAAAGCCCCACTGTCCCAAAGGCTGACACCACTTCAAATGTGATAGCCACTAGAGACGCTCTTTCCGATATCGACAAGGCCATCGTTATCATCAACACCCAAGCAGCAGCTAAGAAGGCGATGGTCCAGGCTTTGACCATTTGTTCCTGTTTTATACGCCGATGACCCAGCTCGACGTCTTGTTTCCCTGTCACAGTCGACCAGACGCCAAAAAGCAATGCAGCAAACGTTGTTGTCTTTATGCCGCCGCCTGTGGAGCTAGGGGAAGCGCCGACAAACATCAAACCCATGATAAATAGCAGTGTCGGCGGCCACAGCGCTGCGGTATTGACAACATTGAATCCCGCAGTGCGAGGTGTAACAGCTGTGAACAGAGAAGTTATTAGTTTCTCGCCCAAAGTCAGAGTGCCCAAGGTATCGCCGTTGTTAAATTCAAGAATCAGAACAGCGACCCATGCAGCCAAGGTCAAGAGAGCTGAAGACCACAGGACAACCCGGGTATGTAGGGAAACTCGGGGCTCCTTCGGGCTATGCATGATCTCAAAGAGCACAGGAAACCCCAACCCACCTAGAAAGAACAAAGCAGCAATCACCGCTAATACAAAGCTCTCACCGACAAATCCTTCCATGCTGTTGCCAAAGAGATCAAATCCCGCATTGCCAAACGCGGAGATGGCATGGAATCCGGCATGGTATGCCGCCTCCGTTCCCTCCATCGCAGGGTAGAATGCAGCAAATAACAGTCCTGCCCCAACCAGTTCCACCAAAATTGTTAAAAAAAGAACATATCGCACCAGACGGACAATGCCGGACAAATAATCGTGATTCAGGTCCTGCTGCAGATAAAGACGGTTGCGAAGTCCGATACGACGGCCCAACATCATAGCAAACAATGTCGACATTGTCATGACGCCTAATGCTCCTATTTGGATCAAGACGGCCACGGTCAACTGACCAAACAAGGTAAATTCAGACCCAATGGATACAACACTGAGCCCGGTAACGCAGAGGGCACTGGCCGCCATAAAGACGGCATCAATAAACCGCAGCGGTTCACCTACGGTTGCATTGTCTGTGCCCAAAACCACTGTTCCGATGGCCAACATTAAAGCATACACAAGGACTAGGAACTGTGCCGGTGTGATCTGTCCAAATATCCCAGTCCTTCTTGGATGACGCGAACCCTGCATAAGAACATCTCCAGAAAAAAAGCTCCGGGTGAAGCATCACCCGGTACGCAATTCCCTGCTTATCGACTCTTACGACATGTTCTGCTTGGCTACCGAAGCCAGCTCACTAAAGGCCCGGGCATCGTGGACAGCCAGATCCGCAAGCGCTTTGCGGTTTACGGTGACGCCTCCGCGCTTGAGCCCGGAGATGAATCGGCTGTAGGAAAGCCCGTTCTGCCTTGCAGCAGCATTAATGCGAGTGATCCAAAGTCGGCGGAAATCCCGTTTCTTGTTGCGGCGATCTCTATATGCGTAGGTCCATGATTTCATCACCTGCTGGTTCGCCGGACGAAAGATCGTGCTCTTCGACCCAAAATAACCCTTGGCCAACTTCAGTATTTTCTTGTGACGACGGCGAGTAACCGTGCCGCCCTTGACTCTCGGCATCTCTATTTCCTCCTAAGATAGAATTGACTGTTCATACGTTAGCTATAGGGCAGCATTCGTTTGATGCGATCCACATCAGCCTTGGCCGCCACCTCTGCATGGCGAAGATTGCGTTTGCGTTTAGCCGATTTCTTCTCTAAGATGTGGCTCTTATAGGAGTGGTTCTTGATCACCTTTCCCGAACCGGTGATCTTAAAACGCTTTGCTGCGCCGCGATGGGTTTTCATCTTTGGCAACGGGTACATCCCCCTTGAATAGAAAAATTAGTCTGACTTGCTGCCCTCACTCTTCGGGGCCAATATCATGATCATATGGCGTCCTTCCAGTTTCGGATTGCGTTCAACCGCTCCGATATCCTTCAACCGCTGCGCCAGCTCATTGAGCTTCGTGCGGGCCAAGTCCGCGTGGACTATTTCCCGGCCGCGGAAGCGCACGGACACCTTGACTTTGTCGCCGGCTTTGAGAAATTTCTCGGCGTTCTTGAACTTCACTTCAAAATCATGTTCATCAATCTTGGGACTCATGCGCACTTCTTTGATCGTAATGGTCTTCTGCTTCTTCTTTGCTTCCTTGTCTCGTTTCGACTGTTCATACTTGTGCTTTCCAAAGTCCATGATCCGGCAGACGGTTGGCTTGGCATTGGGTGCAACCTCAACCAAATCCAATTCGCGTTCACCGGCTATCCGCAGTGCCTCTCTAACGTCCATCACGCCTAACTGTTCACCATTGGCGTCCACCACGCGAACCTCTCGAGCCCGAATTTGACCGTTAATTCTGGGTTCCTTGCTAATGTGATATCACCTCCACATAAATTAAAAACGGGCAGCCATCGCCACCCGTTTCATCCCACACAAAAACAATATCCTCACATGCAGAGCATAGAGGCTGTGCTATTGGAATGTTCCTGACCTTGTGAACCGCAGTTACAAGGTGAGAAGCGGTGGCTTCTTCTTTTCAAGGCGAATTATACCACAGCGGGATACCGGCGTCAACCGCCGAACCTGCTGTCGCCGCTATGTGGCTCATGTGACTCATGTGCTCATGTGCTCATGGAGTTCATGTGGTTCACCCCTGTAGTCGTCGGAGATGATGGTGGCATAAACCATCGGTGGTCATATCA
>PUOC01000282.1 GCA_003551965.1 Clostridiales bacterium
CCTTTCAGAGTCCCCGTAAGGGGCTTGTGACGTGGCCTTTCGACCATCTCTCCTAGCCAATGTTATCCTCTGGCTTGTTGCGTCCAGCACACTGCTCGTAAACCCCTACTTGCTGTTTAATGCTGGACGATAGAGCCTGGAGCTGGAGAAGCACTCCAGGGTATCATGACCGGGATAACGTAGCCTCTTAAGGCTTAGGCGGGTCATAGCGGGGCTCTTTTTCAAGCCCCTGCCTTCCGGCATGGGGTCTATGACCCTCGAGCTCATCGGGTTCCTTTACAGTAAGGTCCATCGCGGCATCGCCGGGTATGCCGGCTAAGGAAAAGCGCACGCGTTCGGGCTCGGCTGTGATGTCCTCCAAGGGAATGTTCATGGCTCCTTGGATGGGAATGTCCATACTGCCGCTGTAATGGCCATTTTCTTCTTGGAGACGGATGACGATGTCCAGGGGTTGTTGGGGCACTTCGATAGCCAGTCCATGGCTGCGGCTCCGGCTGAAACGCTCAATAGGGCTGCCAGTAGTACAGCGAAGGTTCTAACAGCAATTTTCACCAAACGCCGCGAGATGCCCCTGCCTTCCGGCATGGGGTCTATGACACGATTCATTGTGTTTCCTTCTTGGGGACGATCCAGTCAAGTCCCGTTTATCTGCCATGGGAGATATTCGTCCTGGGGACGTCAAACCCTGCAGGCGGAGCGTGAAAGATAGCTTGGCGCGAAAATAACGCAGCGTGCTCTGCATGCTGCGTCGGATGGGCGATGAAGGGCTGGCGGCTATGCCTGTTTCGATAAGGCCCGGCGAAGGAGGGCGATGTCCGACAGGACCCGCTGCAGAAGATAGTCGGCCAAGGTCAGGGCGGTCATGGCTTCCACCACGACGACGGCCCGCGGCACAATAATCGGGTCATGGCGGCCCTCAATTTGGATGTCCTGCTCTGCACCCTGTTTGGAGGCGGTCCGCTGGGATTGGTGAATGCTGGGCGTTGGCTTGAAGTGGGCGCGCAACAGCAGCGGAGAGCCATCGCTGATGCCGCCTAGGATGCCGCCGGCATGGTTGGTTTCCTTGACGATATCACCGTTTTCGACACGGTAGAAATCATTATGCTGTGATCCCGTCATGGCGGGAGCAGCAGTTCCGCTGCCCACTTCGACGGCTTTGACGGCACCGATGGAAAACAATGCCCGTGCCAGGACGGCATCCAGCTTCTCAAACACTGGTTCACCCAGGCCGGGCGGCAGCCCGGTGGCTTCACAGACGACGACGCCGCCAGCGGAATCTTCTTCGGCGCGGCATTGGTCTAGAAACGCCATGGCCCGCTGGGCCGCATGGCTGTCGGGCATGGCTACTGGGTTGCGGAGGATCTCGTTCCGATCGAAGCGCGTATGATCAATGCCCACTGGGCCGATGGACTGCGTATAGCCTTTGATTACGATATCGAATTGCTGCAGGAGCTTGCGGGCCACAGCGCCGGCGGCCACACGGGCGCCGGTCTCCCGTCCGGAAGAGCGCCCGCCGCCCCGATAATCCCGGAATCCGTATTTGGCATCATAGGTATAATCGGCATGGCCCGGCCTGTAGAACTGGGCTATCTGGGAGTAGTCCCGCGGCCGCTGGTTGGTGCTGTATATGATCAGGGAAATGGGGGTGCCGGTGGTTCGGCCTTCGAACACGCCGGAAAGTATTTCGACCCGGTCCGGTTCCTTTCGGGGCGTAGCATAGGCCGATTGGCCGGGCCGGCGGCGGTTGAGATCGCTTTGAATGTCTTCGACTGTCAGCGGAATGCCTGCAGGACAGCCGTCGACCACGGCCCCTAAGGCCGGGCCGTGGGATTCCCCCCAGGTTGTAACGGCGAAGTTCTTGCCAAAGCTGGATCCAGACACAATGTTCACCCTTTCTGCCTGCGGGCGCAGGGTTCCGTTCTCAACAGCGTCTCCAGGCGGGTGCCGTCGCGGATTCCAAGGCCACCAGAGGAGTGCCTGCCCCTGGAAGGTCCATGGCAGCGGCCTCCTTCTCAAAGGGTTGTTGGGCTGCTGCACAGACAGAGAAGCGGGCACAGACAATGTCCTGACGCTGTTTCTCATTATAGCGCTTTTTGCATCGGTTTTCAATTTCTTTGCCTGTGCGGTCGGCCTCGGGACCGAGGGGAAGGGGTGGAAACGGCAAAGGCACCGCCTCCCCCAGGAACCTTTCCCGGAGAACACGGTGCCCGCTGCATCCCTATGGAACGCCAACCATTAGCGCAGGGATTTGTACGCGAACCACCAATCTTTCATTTCAACTTCGCCCTTGGCAGCCTGTTGCTTGCGTTCTTCGACCTGCTGCTCGGAAGAGGCCGGCGGGATGATCACTTTGTCGCCGAGGAGATCATTGTTGGGCCAGTTTTCGGGGGCAGCAATGCCTTCGCGGTCTGATGTCTGCAGGGCTTTCAGGGCCCGCAGAACTTCATCGACACTGCGGCCCACTTCCTGCGGATAGTACATCATTAACCGCAGTACCCCGGAAGCATCGACAACAAATACGGCACGGACGGTGTTGGTGCCTTTGCTTTCGTGCAGCATGCCGAGCTTTGTCGATACCCGGCCCAATTCATCGGCTATCACCGGAAAAGGTACTTTCACATCCATGTTTTCATTGATCCATTCTACCCACTTGATGTGGCTGAATACCTGGTCGACCGAGAGGCCGATCAACTCGGTGTTAAGCTCCTTGAATTGGTCTGCCTTCTGCGAAAAGGCTGCGAACTCGGTGGTGCAGACAGGAGTGAAATCTCCGGGATGGCTGAAAAGGATAAACCATTTGCCGTGGTAATCATCGGGGAGCACTTTCTCTCCGTGGGTGGTCTTCACCTTCATCTGCGGAAATTTGTCTCCTAA
>PUOC01000314.1 GCA_003551965.1 Clostridiales bacterium
ATGGAGTTGTGGGGTTACATTGAAACCTATTTCATCCTCGGTCTGTTTTTAATGGTCGGCATCATTGGGATCATTGCCGCCGTTATCCTCTCTGCCTTGGAACGGGTCGAGGAAATCGGTATGATGAAGGCGCTGGGACTCCGGGAAAGGGAAATTGTGGGCGTGTTTCTCTTTGAAGGAGGAGGCATCGGTGTGGTCGGCGGTCTGATCGGCTGCGCTGTTGGGGCTGTGGCGGTCGGTTTGTTTGCAGCCTACGGCTTTGACATGGGATATTTCATGGACATCGATGCTTTGGCTGCCGTTCCCATGGGCGATACGCTCTACGGAGCGTGGAGCTTGCGGTCCTTTGCTTTCATCTTTGCAGTGGTCGTTTTGGCTGCCCTTGTATCCAGTGTGGTCCCGTCTTACTGGGCTTCGAAGAAAGATCCCATAGAAGCCATCCAGCATCGCTAACCGGAGAGGGGGTAAATCATGTATCTGCCGCGCATTGCCTGGCGCAACCTGACGCGCAACCCAGCTCGGACCATCATTGCCATGGCAGCCATTGCCGTTGTGGTTATGATTGTGGTCTTCTCCCGCGGATTTATGGTCGGTGTCACAGAATCCATGTTCAGCAGCTACATTGACAATGAACTGGGACACGTTCGAATTGTTGACGAGGAGTACAACCTCCGTGAAGCCCTGCTGCCCCTGGATTATTTCGTCGATGGCGTCCAGGGCCAAGGGGCGTCCCAACTGGTCGCAGAATTGGAAGCAAGGGATGACGTTGCCTACGTTCTGCCGCGGATCCGCTTTGGCGCCATGGCCAGCCGCAACGACGACATGGTCCGGATGCTGGGCATCGGCATCGATCTGTCGGCGGCCGAGCAGCACGGTGTTATTCCAGAAGAGATATCCGCAGGCCGTATGCCCCGGGAAGGAAACGAGATTGTGGTTGGCAGCCGCCTGCTGGAGGATCTAGGACTCGAACTGGACGATCGCGTCACCCTAGTGTTTTCCGACTACTACCAATCCCTTCGCGGACGCACCTTCGACATCGTTGGTATCCGCGATTCGGGCATTGCCGACATCGACAGGAATTACTTCTATCTGCCCCTGGAAACTGCCCAGGAAATGCTGCATTTGGAGGATGAGGTTAACGAACTGCTGGTATTTTCCCCTGACATGGGCGATGCCGAAGCTTTGGCCGCCGGCATTGTGTCGTTTTTGCACGGCCAGGACGAGACCCGCTATGAGGCGCTGCCCTGGAATCGGGGAACGGCTCTGATTGAGGTCTATGCCGAGATGAACAACATTATGGTTCTCGTCTACATTCTGTTCATTGCCATGGGAGCGGTGGTGATTGTCAGCGCACTGACCATGATTGTGCGGGAGCGTACCAGTGAAATAGGTATGATGGGCTCCCTAGGCCTCAAGGGAGGAGACATTATGCGGGTGTTCCTTCTGGAAGGTACATTCATGGGCGTGTTAGGCAGTCTGGCGGGTGTGGTGGCGGGAGGCGTGATCACCTGGTACTTTTCGCTGGCCGGCCTGAGGGTGGACGCCTTTGCCGACATGCTGATGGACGTGGAGATGCTTATGGAGCCGGTATTTTACACGGCGTTTAACCTGGAAAATTTGCTGGTCAGTTTCTTGCTGTCGGTTGTGGTCGTGGCGGCATCCTGCTTCATTCCCGCATTGCAGGCGGCCAAGATGGAACCCGTGCATGCTCTGCGTTATGTGGACGATTGACGGCGCTGCCAACCTTAGGTTCGTAAAGAGATGGGAGGTATTGTACCATGAAGTGGCCAAGAACAGTTGTATCCATTGCTGTGCTCGCATTGTTCTGCATTCTTCCGCTTGCGGCGGGGGCAGCTGATTTGACCGGTGCAGACATTATGGACAAGGTTGATGAAAATCAGTTTATTGCTTCGGGGCGCATGGAATCGGAAATGATTATCCGGGACCGAGGCCGGGAAAACGTCAAAGAGATGATTTCCTATGTGGAAAGTGATGGTGAAGTAACCAACGCCCTGGCGGAGTTTGTCAACCCCAGGGATCGCGGAACCAAGTATCTGATGCAGGACGATGAGCTCTGGATGTACTTCCCCGACGCGGAAGACCTGGTCCGGATTTCCGGCCACATGCTGCGGGAAGGGATGATGGGAAGTGATTTCTCCTACCAGGATGCACTGGAATCGGAGCGGCTGACCGAGCTGTACACCTTCGAAAAGGAAGAAATGGACAGCATAGATGGCCGTGAGGTCTATGTGGTGAAGGCGGTGGCCCGTGAAGGCGAAGAGGTAGCGTATTATGAGCGTCGTTTTTGGGTGGACGCGGAACGTTTCGTTGTTTTGCGGGAAGAAATGTACGCCCGGGACGGGCGGCTTCTCAAAGAGATGATTACAAAAGAAGTGGAAGAGGTACAGGAAGGGCGTTGGATGCCCATGGAAGTGGTCATGGAAGATAAGCTCAAAGAAGGTACGGAGACGATCCACCGCATCAAGGTGTTGGAGCTGGACTATGATATTCCCGAAGGCAAGATATCGCTGGACACTCTGCAGTAGGGAGACTTCTATTCTGCCTGCTGATCCGGCCCGCTGCGGCAGCGGGCCGGGGGTTTGCCATACCGGAAAGGAGAGCGACGGACGTGCCAAATGATAAGTATTTGCTCGCGGCGGCCATGGTATTGGTCTTGATGCTGGCCGGAGCGCCGACGGCAGCGGCTGTGGATATCGGCGGAGAAATTACCGTAGAAAGCGGCCTGGCCTATGATGGCGACCAGCTTTCGGCTCACTTGCGGGGAGAGGGGCAGATGGAATTTTATCTGCCTGAGCATGAGCGCTTTGAAACGCGCTTCGCACTGCGGGGAAG
>PUOC01000135.1 GCA_003551965.1 Clostridiales bacterium
TACGGCCAGATGAAGCTCGACCAGGTAAAGCAGCTAAAGGCCCTGCAAAAAGAAAACACCCGGTTAAAAAAACTTGTGGCTGAACAGGCACTTGACAATGCGGTATTGAAAGAGGCATTGTGTCAAGGGGCGCCCAAAATAGGTCAGTGATGGGCGCCTGAAAATAGGTCATCTTAAGAAAGGAAATTTTGCCAGAGACAGACCTGAATCTCGATAATACGGGATTTTCATGGAGGTCTTTATGGCGAACTACCTCAAGATGACCAAAATAAGTGCGATACAGACATTAAAAGAGAGCAACTGGTCTTGCCGACGTATATCCAGAGAGCTTGGCATACATCTGGATACGGTCCGTAAGTATGTTAATCTATCGGCGCAGGAGTATTCAAAACCGGTCAGCGCGCCCCCCGGGTCTGAAGACTCGAAGGACAGCAAAGCTCCAAGCTCAACCAGCCAGTGCGAGCCTTATCGCAAGATCATCGAAGAAATGCTCAACGATGGTCTTAGCCGCAAACGTATACATCAGGATCTACGGGATTACCACGGTTTTGGGGGAAGCTACTACAGCGTTCGCAGATTTGTTAAAAATCTGGGAGAATCTACGCTTATTCCATTTCGCCGTATAGAATGTATACCAGCTGAGGAGGCTCAGATAGATTTTGGTACAGCTGCAACAGTAACAAATGAAAAAGGCAGACGTCGAAGAACGCATGTAATAAGGGTAGTCCTGAGTTTTTCGCGTAAAGCCTACAGCGAGGTAATTTATAATCAGACTACCGACAATTTCATTCGATGCCTGGAAAATGCCTTCTGGCATTTTGGCGGAGTTGCGAAGACCCTTGTAATTGATAATCTCAAGGCAGCGGTAAACAAGGCCGACTGGTATGACCCGGATATACATCCGAAGATACAGTCTTTCTGTCGTCATTACGGCACCGTGATAATGCCGTGTAAGCCATATATGCCTCGTCATAAAGGTAAGGTGGAAAAAGGCATAGCTTATGTAAAAGATAATGCGTTAAAGGGACGTAGGTTCAATAGCTTATCCCAGCAGAATCAGTTTTTGCTTCACTGGGAAACACATATTGCCGACACCCGCATTCACGGCACCACTCGTAAGCAGGTCGGCAAATTGTTCCGCGAACAAGAGAAGCCGCATTTACTGAAATTGCCTGTAGCCAGATTCCCGTCATTTACCGAAGCCAAACGATCGGTTCACCGAGACGGCCATATCGAAGTCCAGAAGGCCTATTACTCCGTCCCGCCGGAATATACAGCCAGACAAGTGTGGGCAAGATGGGACGGCCATCTGGTGCGAATATTCAATATCCGGATGGAGCAGATAGCGGTTCATACACGGGTTGAAGCCGGTAAGTTTCAGACACAGTCCCAGCACATTCATTCCCGCAAGAGAGCAAAAGTGGAAAAAGGCACTGTAAAGCTCTTGGAGCGTGTTTGCCTGATAGGAGCCAACGCAGACAGATGGGCTCAGGCTATGCTCGAACAGCGCGGTATAGCCGGTGTTCGGGTACTTGTGGGGCTTTTGAATCTTGCCAATCGTTATGGTTGTTCGGCCATAGACAATGCCTGTGAAATAGCACTGAGCCATGGAGCCTTTCGACTTAAAACCATCAGGGATATTATCAACAGATCAGCAAAAAAACAGCAACAGATGGATTTCATAGATGAGCATCCGATTATCCGGGATATGTCCAATTACGGAGAGTTTGTAAGAAATGTGCTTCGTTAAAAATTAACCCAAATCATTTTAAGGAGACTGATTATGAACGAATCATTGGAGAAAACATTAAAGGCGTTAAGGCTATCTGGCATACGCCAGACCCTTGAGGTAAGATTACAGGAGGCTGCGGCCAACAGCCTGAATCATACCGAGTTTTTAGAGTTGATTGTTCAGGATGAAATGCTGGTAAGAAAACAACGCCAGATAAAAAGAGGCATTAAGGCAGCAGGATTCAGAGACTTGAAAACGCTTGAAGATTTTGACTGGCAATTCAACAACTCGATCAAGAAAAGCAAGATATTCGATATGGCCACCTGCCAATTCATAAAAGAGGCTACAGATTTTTTGTTCCTGGGCCCGCCTGGCGTCGGGAAAAGTCACTTATCTCAGGCTGTCGGTTACCAGGCAATTAAAATGGGGCTGTCAGTCCGGTATCGCTCTATTTTTGATGTTGCCAGGGATTTTTTGCACGAGGATGTCTTCAGCAGCCAGGACAAAATCATGAAGAAATATCTCAAGCCAGATTTGCTCATTATTGATGACATGGGTATTAAGCATCTGCCGAAAAGATCCGGCGAGTATCTTCTGGAAATCATTATGAGGCGGTACGAAACCAAATCCACGATAATGACATCTAACCGTCCGCTGGAGGACTGGGGCAAACTCATCGGCGATGTGCCTTCAGCCACAGCTATCCTGGATAGATTTCTGCATCACGCCGAGATTATCAATATCACTGGCCGAAGTTATCGGTTAAAGGACAGAGCCAAAAACGGTGAAAATATCAAACAGGAAAATAAGGATGACAAAAGTTAATTCGGACATGTACCGGCCTGCCCCGCCCGACTTGCGGCAGCCAGGTTCCGACGAGCTTTTTAAAGGCCCATTCTCACCCGGCCGCCGGTTCGGGCGAATCAGGCCTCAAAAGTTCGCGATTTAGGCACTATTGTCCTGAAATTTGCTTGAAAAAAGGAAGTAAAAAGACTATATGAAAGATGATTTAACTGACCTATTTTGAAAGCGCCCATAGTGACCTAATTTGAGGCGCCCATTGACA
>PUOC01000027.1 GCA_003551965.1 Clostridiales bacterium
CATGGGGTCTATGACAACCGTTTTGCCGCCGTGGTTCTCGACCCGATTGGCGAAGCCGTATTGCTCAACGGTTCCGTAATCGTGCCCGGCATGTCCCGGAAAGGAAGCAAAGAATACCAGCGGCTTTTCGCCGACATTGCAGGCACGGTGCGCCCAATAGGGGGGAACATAGCAGGCAGTACCCGGTTCCATATCGAGAACGGCGGTTTCTCCGTCCTCCCGTTCCATGACAAGCTTACCAAGGCCGGACAGACAGAGATATACTTCGCCGGCCGCCCGCTCTCTGTGGTAATGCCCCTTTGTCATATAATATTCCCGCCCCACGAGGCCGGGATAGATGGTTGTCATTCCATGGAGGACGTGGCCGGACTCTTCGGGCAGGTCTATGGTTGTGTATTGATAGACTAACGGATCTCTATCTTCCGCAGCTTCCCGAGCCGCCCCTTTGTCGGCAAAATAGTCCAGCATATCGCTGACCCGCCGGGTCCGCAGTACACCCCGGGACATCGCGCCGCTTTGAAAGTCTATGTCGCTGCGAAACGGATGCATCTTGTTCCCTCCTTTTGCCAACGATGTACTGTCTTTCTTCCACATCGGGGAGCAGACCCCTCTAATGAAGAATAGAATAGAAGGCGGACCCGCCGGCACAGCGGCCGGCTGATCCGCCTACAGTCATGAACATCGGCGCCGAGCCTACAATTTCAAGGACACATACTTGATATCCAAGTACTCTTCCATTCCCCAGTGGCCGCCTTCTCTGCCGATTCCCGATGCTTTCCTGCCGCCGAACGGTGCATGGGGTGCCGAGGGGATGCCGTCATTGATCCCCACAATGCCGTAGTCGAGCCCTTCATAAAGCCTTACAGCCCGGCCCAAGTTGCTGGTGAACGCATAGGCAGCCAACCCATAGGGTGTATCATTGGCAGCGGTAATCGCCTCCTGCTCGTCCTGGAAGAAGAATACAGGCGCAATGGGGCCGAAGGTTTCCTCCCGGGCAATCTTCATTTCCCCGGTCACACCGCTGATGATGGTAGGTTCGAAGAAAAATACCCCGTCACTGCAACGCCCTTCGCCACCCGTCACCAAAGAAGCTCCTCGGTCAAGAGCATCTTGGAGATGCTCCTGCACCTTGTTGTATCCCGCCTCATCGACCAACGGCCCGATATCGGTAGTTTCCTCTGCCGGCATCCCCACCTGAAGCCGGGCGACCCGCTCTTTGAAAGCCTCCATAAATGCGTCCGCAGCCGATTCCTGCACATAGATGCGGTTGGCGCAGACACAGGTCTGTCCGGCATTGCGGAACTTGCATTTTAGGGCCTCTTCTGCTGCCTGCTCCAAATCGGCATCGGCAAACACCAAAAGCGGCGCATTGCCGCCGTGTTCTAGGGAAAGCCGTTTAACGGTAGGAGCACACCGGGCATACAGCTGTACACCCACCTCGGCGGATCCGGTGAAACTCAATTTGGCCATGCGTCGGTCCGAAAAAAGCGGTTCCGAAAGCGGGCCGGGTTTGTCCGTTGTCAGCACTTGGAAAAGACCGTCCGGCCCCCCGGCCTCGGCGAACAGATAAGCTGCGGCCAACGCCGTCAGCGGCGACTGCTCCGCCGGCTTGAGAATCATACTGCAGCCAGCTGCCAAAGCCGGTCCCAGTTTACGGGTAATCATGGCCAAGGGGAAATTCCAGGGTGTTATGGCATACACCGGACCCACCGGCACGGGTACGGCGAACATTCTCTTGTCTGACGCTGCAGGGACAATGGTTTCGCCGACATTCCGCTTCGCCTCTTCGGCATACCAGCGCAGAAACCCAGCCGCGTAATTGACTTCGCCGCGGCTTTCTTTGATGGGTTTTCCCATTTCCCAGGTCATCAACTGCGCCAGTTCTTCTTTGTGCTCCATGACCCGATCGTGGAACGCTTCCAAGAGCGCTGAACGCTCAAAACCCGTCGTTTGTTTCCACGCCTCAAAGGCCTTTACCGCTGCATCAGCAGCGGTTGCCGCCTGGTGGGCCCCACACTGCGCGACCTCAGCGACCAATTCGCCGCTGGCCGGACTGTGCACGGCAAAACAGCCGTCTGCGTCCTGGAACCGGCCGTCAATGAACGCTTGGGTCAGGCCTTTCTCAAGGAAGAAATTCATGGTCGTTCCCCTTTCCTTTCTGCCTAATCATCTGCTTTTACTGCCACGGGACGTTTCTCTGCAACGGACTGCAGAGCTGCTTCAGCGATCCGCAGAGCCGCTAAGCCATCTTGGCCGCTGACGGGCAGTTCCTTATCTTCCCGCATCGCTTCCGCGAAAGCTTTCATCTCGTCGGTAAAGGAATCCATATACCGTTCCAGGAAAAAGTACAGCGGCGGATCCGAAGCCACTTGACCTTCTGTGCGGACCTGCACGTTTGTGGCCGTATCGTTGCCCGCCTCGGCGCTGCCCTCTGACCCGAATACTTCCAGCCGTTGATCATAGCCATAGGCAGAGCGGCGGCTGTTTTGGATGACCACAACGGCACCACTGCGGCACTGCAGCGTTATCACTGCCGAATCATAGTCACCTGCTTCGCCGATGGCCGGATCGACCATACAGGAACCAACAGCATACACCCAGTCGACTTCACTGCCTGTGATGTAACGTGCCATATCAAAATCATGGATCGACATGTCTCGGAAGATGCCACCTGATACCTTCACGTATGAAATCGGCGGTGGTTCGGGATCCCGCGAAGTAATCGTGACCTGTTCCACCTGGCCTAGGGAGCCTGACTGGACAAGCTGGCGTATTTTGGAGAAGTTGTGATCGAAGCGCCGATTGAAACCCAGCTGCAGGCGTACGCCTGACCGCTCCACGGCTTCGAGCGTACCCTTGGTCTCCTCCAAACTCAGCGAAATCGGTTTTTCACAGAAAATGTGTTTGCCGGCCGCCGCGGCCGCCTGCATCAGGGAAGCGTGGGTGTCCGTGGGGGAGCAGATGACCACCGCGTCGACGTCATCTCGCTCCAGGACTTCGCTTGGATTCGTCGTAAAGAATCCAATGTCCAAGGCCCGGCACCATGCCCGCCCGTTTTCTTCGTCCGGCTCCGCCGCCGCGGTGACCACAGCACCGGGTACTGCCCGCATCAGGTTTTCGGAGTGAATCCGTCCTATCCGTCCTAAACCAAGTACTCCAAATCGCAGTGTTGTCAACCGATCCACCTCACAGTCCCGTCCAAAGACGGATATTTTCCCGAGCCATTTTGGCATACTGCAGCGGGGGTGCCTTTCTTGGATCCTGCTCTGCCTCTACGACTATCCAACCCTGGTATTCGATTTCGCCCAATGCCTGTACGATGGGCTCAAAGGCAAGCATGCCGTCGCCCGGAATGGTGAATACACCGGCTTTTACAGCATCCAAAAAGCTCAACCCGTCTGCCTTCACCTGTGCCACAATGGGTTCCCGCAGATCTTTGAAGTGCACATGCTTGATGCGGCTCTTGTACCGCTGGATGAAATCCACAGAATCGCCGCCGGCAAATGCAAGATGGCCCGTATCCAACAGCAGCGACACCCACTGCGGATCTGTCTCCGCCATCAGGCGGTGGATCTCGGGAGGGTTCTGCACCCCGGTTCCCATGTGATGGTGGAAGACGATCTCCATATCCTTCTCGGCCGCAGCCTTTCCCAATTCCTCTAAACCGCCCACAAGGCTGGCCCATTCTTCGGAGCTAAACTGCGGTTCATTGTTCCAAAGGGGCGTGTCTTGGCTGCCCTGGATGGAATGTCCCTGTTCCGAGACGACAATGACTTCGGCACCCATGGCATGCAGAAAATCGCGGTGTTCAACAAAGGCATCCAGCGTCTCCTGCAGCGGTTGTGTCGTCAAAAATGCACTGAACCAAGCACTGGCGATCTGCAATCCCCGAGGCTGCAGGGCCTCCTGCAGCTGCTGGGGATCCCGGGGAAACTTATTGCCGACTTCGCAGCCTTGATATCCGGCCGACTGCATCTCATCAATGCATTGCTCAAAGGGAATGTCGCCCCCAAGTTCCGGCAGATCGTCGTTGGTCCAGCCGATGGGCGCAATGCCGATTTTGACGTGTTCAGGTCGCAGCATATCCTACCTCCTACCACTGATGTTTTTTTAAATACTGCTGTGCTTCTTGGGCAGCCTTTTCCACCGCAGGCTCCTGGGACACCTGCGACACACCAACCCGCCACCAAGAGGCATAACCGCCCGAATGGGTTCCGGGTTTGACCTTGATGTCCAGCAGAACACTCTTGGGGCTTTCCTGTGCCCGGCGCAGGGCATCCCGGAGCTGCACTGCGTTTTCGGCCCGAAAGGCTTCCAAACCCAGACCCTTGGCCATGGCAGCGAAATCGATGGCAAGATAGTCGCCCGACAAGGTGTCACCGCTGCGATAGCGCAGCTCATTGCCGAAGCCTCGGCTGCCGTGGGAGCACTGCAGATCGTGAATACACTGATAACCGCCGTTGTCCATCAGCACCACAACGATTTTCACACCTTCCTGCATGGCTGCGGTTAGTTCCGAATGCATCATCAGATAGGAACCGTCGCTCAGCATCGAATAAACCGGTCGGTCCGGCTCGGCTAGCTTGACGCCGTACGCGCCGGCAATTTCGTAACCCATGCAAGAAAAACCGTACTCCATATGATAGGTGTCTGCCCGTCTGCAGCGCCACAGCCGCTGCATGTCCCCCGGAAGGCTTCCCGATGAGCCAACCATGATCGCGTTGTCTTCAACGCATTCATTGACGATACCCAAGGCTGTCGTCTGGGGCAGCCCTTCATCGTCCGGCATGGCATATAGCCGGTTAACCTCTTCATTCCAGCACTTCTTCAGCTGCTGCAGGTGATCGCTGCGCTGGGCCGGCTGCCACTGCACTGCATCCAACCCCGCATCCAACGCCGACAAACCTTCTTTAGCATCGGCATCCAGCCACATGGCCTCCATTTTGCGGCCATCCATGCGGTTGACGTTGATGGAGACAATGTCAGAGTGCTCGCGGTCGAAGGCAGTCTTGGAAGCCGTTGTGAAATCCTGCAGCCGCGTTCCCACGGCGAAGACCAAATCGGCTTCCCGGGCCAGCACATTGGCTGCCTCGGTTCCCGTGGTCCCAATGCCGCCCATATTGAGCGGATGGTCCCACGGCAGCGCGCCCTTGCCTGCCTGGGTGGTAACCACGGGAATGTGCCGCTTTTCGGCAAACGAACGCACCCATGCTTCGGCTTCGGAATAGCGGACACCGCCCCCGGCAATGAGCAGGGGCCTCTGCTTCTGCGCTATGGCGGACACAAGCCGGTCCACAGCCTCCAGGTTTGGAGGCCTACGGTCGAGGTAGTGAATGCGTTTGGCAAAAAAGTCTTCGGGATAGTCCCAGAATTCCCCCTGCACGTCCTGGGGAAAGGCCAAAGTCACCGCACCGGTATCGGCCGGATCGGTCAATACCCGTACGGCCTCTGAAGCAGCGGCCATGACCTGTTCCGGCCGGTTGATGCGGTCAAAGTACCTGCTCACGGGACGAAAGGCGTCATTCACCGTCAGCGAGTAGTCCTGGGGCTGTTCGAGCTGCTGCAGTACCGGATCGGGCTGCCGGTCAGCGAACGTGTCGCCGGGAATGAGCAGTACCGGCAAGCGATTGACCGTAGCCGTACCGGCCCCCGTCACCATGTTCAAAGCACCCGGACCAATGGAGGACGTGCAGATAAAGGCTCGGCGGCGGCGGTTCTGCTTGGCAAAGGCCGCGGCCGCATGCACCATGCCCTGCTCATTGTGGCCGCGGTAATATTTCAGCTGCAGGGGCCGATGGTATTCTAATGCTTCCCCAATCCCGAGAACGTTGCCGTGCCCAAAAATACCGAAAATACCTTCAAAGAACTTGTACTGTCTGCCCTCATGCTCTAGGTACTGGTTGTCCAAGAACTGCAGCAGCGCCTGCGCCGCCGTCAAACGAACGGTGTTCTTCAATCTTCTCCCTCCTACGATCTGCGATCCGGAAACACGACGGCATCATCTTCCATGACCCATGTGTGTTCAGGCAGGAACGTGGGACCCGTGTAGGGTTCTTCGGGCTGGTGACGGATGGCCCAGATGTAGTACATGGCATACCCCGGCGCCGCCGTCTGCGGGTGAACACGGCCCCCGGGCACCAGCAGCGTATCTCCATGTTCTACCTTATACACGTCGTCGCCGCAGAAACCGGCGCCGAAACCTTGCTCCGGCAGGAAGCGATAGTGATAAATTTCCGGCTGGGCGTGGTGATGGGGAGAATAACTGGACCATTTGCCTGGGTAGTTGATCACTTCGCCCAAGACCAAGTTGGATTCAGGCGTATTGCTGTAGTCAAAGATGGTGCGGACTACCCGGGTGCTGGTTTCCTGCATGGTACCAGCCCCCCGCTTTTCACTGCGCACCTGGTCGGGACGGAACCATTTGCTGCCGAAGTCTGCGTTCGATGTCGTCTGTACCAGTGCCCATTCCGATGCGTCTGCTGCCTCGATTTTGACTGCTCCACCGGGGCTTATCAATACACAGCTTGGATCTTCATGGAAGAACGAGTCGCGCTGCATATCCCGCGTCTCGCTGCCCACCGATACTGCGCCCCGTCCTTGCATGAGCAGAATTGCAGTTTCTTTCTCGCACTCCATTGTGTGTGTCTGGTCAGCGTCCAACACAAGCAGTGCAAAATCCATGCCGGTATCCACCGGCCCTTGTCCTTCGCTAACCAAGAAGGCCGGCTTTCCCGCCTGCCGCTTGTCTGTATCCGCCTTCAGAATCGCCACGCTGCATCACCCCTCTAAAGATTTTCGTACAGTGTTTGCGCTGCGGCAGCCACATCGGCCGCCGTCATGCCAAAGGTCTTCTGCAGATATTCCACGGATCCTACTTCGCCAAAACGGTCCTGCACACCTATCCGGTGCAGAGGAACGGGACATTCTTCGCCTAAGACTTCAGCCACGGCGGACCCGAGTCCGTTGTTGATATTGTGGTTTTCTGCCGTTACCACTGCTCCCGTCGTCCTGGCACAGTCTGCCAGCAGTTCGCGATCCAGGGGCTTGACCGTGTGGAAGTGGACGACCCGAGCAGAAATGCCCCGGCCGGCAAGAATGTCCGCTGCCCGCAGGGATTCGGCTGTCATCAGCCCTGCCGCCGCAATGGTCACGTCGCTGCCCGGGCGCAGCACAACGCCTTTTCCTAAGTTCAAGTCCTGTCCGCGTTCGTAGACGGTCTCGGTCTCTTTGCGGCTGATGCGAAGATAGGCGGGTTGGGGAGACCGCACCACCTGTGGCAGCAGCGACTGCATGGAAACTGTGTCCACCACCTCCACAACCAGCATGTCCGGAATGCCCCGGAACACGCCCACATCTTCCAGCGGCATGTGGGTGCCGCCGTTGTAGGCCGCTGTTATTCCCGGATCGGTTCCTACCAGTTTAATGGGCAGGCCGGCGTAGGCACCGGACATATAGGCCTGGTCCAAAGCCCTGCGGGCGTGAAAACACGCAAACGTATGGGCCAGGGGAATTTTGCCGACAGCAGCCAGCCCGGCTGCCATGCCAACCATGTTCGCCTCCTGGACGCCCACATTCACGGCCCGATGGGGGAAGGCTTCGGCAAACTTCACTGTGCCGTCGGAGTTCATCAAGTCCGCATTGAGCACCACAATCCGGGAATCTTCCTCGGCCAACGCCAGCAGCGCTTCGATATAGACATCTTTCATGACCTTTTCATCCCAGCGCACCGCGGTCATGGGGCCACCTCCCCGCAGCGGATTTTCCAATCATGAATGGCCTGATCCATCTCTTCTTTGCTGAAGCGCATATGGTGATTCATTGTCTTGCCTTCGGCCAAGCTGCACCCATAACCCTTTTTGGTATCCAAGAGAATGACAGAGCTGCGTCCTGACGCATCGAGCGCCTCTTCTATGGCTCGATCCACGGCGATGACATCATGGCCGTCCACCTGCTGCACGTGCCAGCCAAAACTTTCCCATTTCCGGGCAAAGGGTTCCATGGGACTGATGTCCATTACATAGCCGTCCAGCTGCTGGCGGTTATAATCCACGAACACAACCAGATTGTCCAGTGCAGCATTGCCTCCCCAGAGAGCTCCTTCCCAGATCTGGCCTTCCTGGCATTCGCCGTCGCCGAGAATGATAAACACTCGATTGCTGCGGCCATCAATTCTGTGCCCCAAGGCCGCACCCAGGCCCGAGGAAAACCCTTGTCCCAGAGAACCGGTGCTGATATCGACACCGGGCGTCCTTTGGCGGTCGGCATGGGAGGGCAGCCGGGTACCGCCCTGGTTGATGGTCTTTAGTTCTTCCAACGGAAAGAACCCTTTGACGGCCAAGGCAGCATACAGGGCCGGCCCTGCATGGCCCTTGGAGAGTACCAGCCAGTCGCGGTCCGGCCAGCCAGGATCCTCCGGCCGGTAACGCATGACCCCGCCGTACAGTACTGCCAGCAATTCTACGATCGACATACAGCCGCCGATATGGCCAAATCCCAGCTGCCCCAAGGCGGCCATGGTTTCTATGCGGATAGCGGACGCGAACCGCTCTAGCTGTTCCCGTTTGTCTGTTGCTTGCATGTTACTCCCTCCTCGCTGCACAGAGCATTGACGCCCCGCGGTGAAAGATGCCCACTGAAGCCCCAGGTCCGTGCCGCTCCAGGGCAGAGTCCAGGGCGTGCTGTAGATCTTGGTAGCAGTCCATGCCCGTGAAAGGCCTTCCGATGCCATCGGATACAAGGATAAGCCGCAGTCGTCTGGCAATCTTGGCCACAGCCGCTGCCTTATGGCCGCCCAATACAAAGCGCTCTTCAATCCATTGCAGCACCTGATCCGGTGAATGGCTTCCTTTGAGCCACTGTTCAAAGGTTTCCTCTCCGAAACCTTCCGGACAGGCGGCTGCCAATATCAGTGTCCCGCCGTCACGTACCGCGTCAGCACAGTTGTCCAGGGCTTTTTGAGCCTGGTACAGATTGATGTCTTTGGGGTGGCCGCCGGGGCTCACCACGGCGATATCCACAGGCTGCTCCAAGGTAACCAAACCTTGGCCGGCCAAAATCGCCGCCAGGCTGCGATGCGCTTCTTGAACATCGCCAGCGGCCGCGGCGACGATGGACTTGTCTTCATCCAACAGAACGTTAAATGTGAAATCGACGCCCACAAAGGCAGCGGCTTCTTCCAGATCCAGCCGCACGGGATTGTCTTCCAGGGCGGCCGCTCGGGCTTCAAAACACAGCATATGCCGGTGGTTCTGTTCAATCGTGCGTTTGGATGCAGTACCGGGCACCAAGGCCTTTGCTCCGCCGGAAAACCCCGCAAAGTAATGAAACTCCACGTGTCCGAGGGCAATGCGGAAATCGGATTCCACCACAGGGCGAAAAACATCGACCGCCGTACCGCGGCTGGTGGTCCCCATGTAGACCACATCGTCTATGTCATGATTTATGACCGGATAGCGGGCAAAGACATCACTCCCCACGGCCTGCTCCATTTCTTCCCAGGACATCCTGCGGTGCAGTCCCAGTGCCGTTACAATCGTGACATTATCCGGGCCTGCTCCGGCTACCTCCAAACGTTCTAGAAGCGGCGGAAGCATCTTGTAAGAGGGACAGGCCCGTGTCAGATCGCTGATCAGAATTACGATCTTGTCTTTGTCCCGGGCTGCGATTGTCAAATCCTTGGTACCGAGCGGTTGTTGGAGGGCCTCGTTCATTACAGTCTCTTCATCGCCCCCGTCGAATTCCACCGTCGGCGGGTCATAGATGCCGGACAAATTCCTTTCCGGCACGTCCGCTGTGATGGTACCGCGGCCGTAGGCTGTCTCGATTCGTCTCAGATGATCATCTCCCCAGGACTTTCTTGTCTAGTAGGTACAACGGCGCACTTCATCGGCAAAGGCTTCCAAGAGCGGTATTTCTGCTTCAAAAAAGTGGTCCGATGCCGCTGCGATGTAGCCGCCCCCTTCACCGGCAGCTTCAAAACAGCGCCGTACGGCTTCTCGGGTCTCCTCCGGCGTACACCCGCTGAAGTGGTGATATTGGTCAAAGCCTCCGATCATGCAGACTTGATGGCCAATGCGGGCCTTGGCCTCGGCTAAACGGACATCCCCGCCCATACCTTCCGGCGTGAACGTTTCCATGGCGTCGGGGCCCATGGCAGCAATGTCCTCCAAAATGGGCATCATACCTCCGCATGTGTGATAGACAATGCGCTGGCCGGCGCTGTGGGCCGCCTTTATAAGTTCGCCGTCATAGGGAGCCGTGAATGTCTGGAATATTTGCGGCGAAATAACCGTGGAAGACGCATCGCCGCCCCCGAGTTCGATCAGATCATAGGCGGCGCCCCGACAGGACTCCAGGAAGCGCTTCTTCTGCTCTTTGAGGATATCCAGCAGTTGATGCACCCAAGCAGGATCGTCGAAGGTTTCCAGGATCAAATTCTCGATTCCGTAGAGACAAGACGCATCCTGCCAGCAGCCAGGTTGGCCCAAGGGGGCGAAGGCGTTGACGTTGGTACGCACAATTCCCCGGTCTCCGAACTGCTCTGCGGCCCGGTTGACGGCTTCCACGTCGCAAAGCGGCTGCGGCAGATATTGGGCCAGCACATCGATGTCACTCTTTTCCTTCAGCAGATGCTCTTTGATCCACATGGTATGGTTATTGGACTGCGTTACCATAGTCAAGCGCCCCTTAGGCGTATGAATGGTCCATCGCTCCGTACAATAGGGAGTGCTCTCCAGGACCTTCCTTTCCATACGCCAGCGGTCGCTTATGATCCGGCGGCTGCTGTCCGCTGGGGCATCGTCTTCGGGATCAAAGTATTCTCCTCGGCTTCTATCGGGTCTATGCGGGCTGGTCCAGAGGATCGGGTCTAAACCAAAACGGTCAAAAAACTGCTGTTCGTCCATACCTCCCATGGTGTTCTCCAAAAACACGGGCATCAGGTGGTGGGTTGTGGCCGGCAGACGATCCGGTTGTTTTCGTTCGAGGGCTGCCAGCAGACGTTCTCTGGAGTTCAAGGCGGATACCTCCCTGGAATGGGCCGCCATCAGATGCTCCCCGTCAGTTCGGGAGGCAGGTACGATTGATGAGCGGCTAAAATGTCCTGCAGAAGCACCTGGGCTGTGGTACCATCGGGAACCAGCGGATGCACCGTCAGGGCCTGCAGCGCTCGGGCCGGGCTTTTTTCTCGTATGGCCTCCACCGTGAGCCTTTCATAGCACTTCACTGCCTGCAGAAGGCCGCGGCAGTGCTCGGGTATGGGGCTGGGGACCTGAAACGGATGCACTCCGCTGGCATCAATGCGAGTTTGGATCTCCACGACATCATGGGCATCAAGACAGGGAAGCACGCCGTGATTTCTTACATTCAACGTGGTCGTTACCGGCTGGTTTCCATGCAGGCCCCGGATCACCGCCAGAGCAATGGCAGAGTAACCTTCCGGTTCGCTCTTTTCCTGGTATTCGTCAGTGAAAGCCCTTTCCCAAAGGCTTTCCACTGCCTCTCCGCCTTCGTCCAAACCTCCCGTTTCCAACTGCATATAGCTCATGCTGCGGGCTCGGGAATACTGGTAGAAAAGCCGCAGTGCCTTTTCTTCGCCTTCCCGGTCCGCTGGCTGCCTGTCAAGCTGTTCAAACAGTTTTTTGTTGAGAGCGTCAATGACAACACCCCGGGTGACGCCGCTCTGCAGCGTTTTTCCCACGATGTCGCGGGTGTTGTAGTAGAACATGAGATATTCATTGGGAATGACGCCCAAGGAACGGATGAAGTCAGGGGATATCATGGCTGTGCCATGGCGCAGCAGCGCTTCGTCATTGGCAAGGAGCTGCGGCAGGATATCTTCCCCCCGGTCAAGAATCCGCTGAATCCAGCCTAGGTGGTTGATGCCGAAATAATCGAACCATAGAGTGTCCGGATCTTTCTGAGCCGCGGCAGCGATGTCTGCAAACAGCTCACTGGGGGAGTCGCAGATGCCGACAAAACGATCATGGCCATGATCCAACACTGCCTGGGTTATGATCCCGGCCGGGTTCGTCAGGTTCAGGGCCCAAGCCTTGGGTGATTGACGTCTGAGAACATCCATGTAGTCCAGTATGACCGGAATGGTCCGAAGGGCCATGGAAAAACCGCCTGGCCCCGTGGTTTCCTGTCCGAGCACACCATGTTTGAGAGGAACTTCTTCATCAAGAATGCGGCTTTCCATGCCGCCGACGCGAATGGTGAAGAAGACATAGTCCATATCGCTCAGCGCTTCCACAGGGTCCTCGGTCAAGGTCAATGGAACCGGGTTCTGGGCCGAGCGGTTGATGGCTCGCAGAACTTTTCCCATTCCCCGCAGGCGCTGTGAATCCACATCCATGATGTGCACAGCTTCCAGGCCCAAGGCACTGCCGTGGTAGAGCAGTGCTTTCAACAGCTGCGGCGTCCTGACGCCGCCTCCGCCCACAATGGCCGCTTTCATGTGGCTGATGCCTCCTCCAAGAATTCGATTTGATCCCGATATGAATCGATTTCGCCCATACTGCGGGGAAATCCTGCCGTGCCCCCAACGGCTGTCGTCGACAGAGAACCGCATACGGAGGCAGCGGCGGCGCATTCCGCCAGCGTGCGCCCCTGGGCCCAAGCTCCTAGAAATCCTGCCGCAAAGGAGTCTCCCGCACCGGTGGTATCAATGGCGGCAATGCCATCCAAGGCTGTGACGCGTATCGGCGTGCCGATGTCGGTCAGAAAAAGAGCTCCGCGCTGTCCGCAGGTTATCACCGATACAGCCCGCCGTTCATTGAGAATGGCGAGGGCTTGCGCAGCAGCCATTCCCGTGGCAGCCTCTGCTTCGGCCTCGTTGCAGAGGACGAAATCAACCG
>PUOC01000329.1 GCA_003551965.1 Clostridiales bacterium
CGGTGATGATTGGGCGTTGATTGGTGATGAGGGGGGGGAGGGCACAGATGATGCAGAAGAGGAGGAGGAGCGCAGTGAGGAGGTTGCGAGCGAGGGGGCGTGGAGTGAGTCGGAAGAGGAAGGGGAGGGGGTGGCGGGTGCAATGACCCGTGCTGAGATGCAGGAAGACCTGGGCGATGCGGGCGGCTTTGTGGACAAGGTGTGTCCATTTCTGCGCTTGCCTTACATTGGGTGGCGCGAGATGGTCAATTATGATGGCATGCACGTCATTGGAGGTGTCTGTTCTGATACTTTTGAGGGCATCCTGAATTGCTCGAAGGACAGCAGGTGCCAGAGTGCAAAAGTGGCTGCCATGGAGGATGCACTTCCCGTTCCGTCGCGTGTTCCGCTGCCCTTGAGACCTGCAGTCAAGGCAAGGTTTGAGGCCGCTCTGTGCCAAATTGCTGGTGTGCTGAAGGGGGACACGTCTCGCTTGAAGCGCTTGTGGGATGTGAGCAAGAAGAGCAAGACACACACCCGCTTCCTGTTGGCTGGGCCAATTGGTCTGTATGCCTTGGCGTGCATTGAGCGTGATCTGCCAGCGCCTTTGTTTCGCACTCTGCGGAAGCTGCTGCAGGTCATGCATTTGTTGTGGTGCAAGGAGCTGCACCGCGAGTCGCTGCCCACACTTAGGGCGCTCGTGTATGAGGCTGTTGCTGCAGTGGAGTGCGACCTCCCCGTGTGTGAGCGTGACGTCAAGCTGCACGAGTTGACGGAGCTGGCCGAGATTATCATCAACTGGGGTGAGATATGGATGGAGTGGGGTGGGGTTGCCATGGGTGCGTGGTCGCCGGTGCAGTGCTGTACCTCAGTCAGTGCGCGAGAGTGGGCGGTGCACGCCATTGCTCATCTCTTCAGTACCATGGGCTGCCATTTGGCACGATACACTTGCATCTCATTTGGGCGCGCGCCTGGCCCTCCCCCTCCCCCTCCCCTCCCACCCCTGCAGGCCCCTTGTTTGGGTTCAGCATGTTCCGGCCGGAGTCCAAGTGGGGCGAGATGGGGCGCAGCATCACCAACGACGCCCGGCCTGAGGCGAACATGCTGGGCGCTCAATCGGACAAGGAGGTGGTCGGCCTCCTAGAATCGTTCCCGCCTCTGAGCGAAGGGCTTGCTGCGGGGCCTGAGCCGGTCGGTGGGCTATGGGGGGAGCACCAGCTTTTGCGCGCTCCGATTGTGTCAGTGGTAATGCGGCCCCTGACGGGCCCTGGGGCGGTGCGGTTGCTTGATGGTGGGCAGTGCCAGCACTCACATCCAAAGGACCATGCACAGCTCCACAAGTTCTATGAGCTAGGGCACCAGGGGTTTAGTGCGTTGTGGGCACGGTTTGTGCGTGACCACGCAGCACAAGTAGGCCAGGAGCTGGGCTGGACTGCATCTAGTATGGAGCGTGGCGATGATGGCAGCTATTCATTCTCCATCAAAGCCCTGTCGGTCATGCACCACCGGTTTGCTGCGTGGGGTGCTTTGCCAGCGAGCGACCTCACGCCTGCCGACCGTGCGTGCACGGTCCTTATTCCCTTGAATGTGGATGCGATGAAGGCAGTGGTGGTGCAAGGGGTGTCCTTTTCTGTGGGTGACTGGGTCCTGGCCAGGCCCAATGCTGCTAATGGTGACTTGAGCGATGTGTTAGATGGGGATGCAGAGCTGCACTTGCCGCGGCACGGTGTGCCCAAAATTTTGTGGTTTGGTAAGATTCGGTCGTTGTTTGTGCACCGCTTTCCTGCTGGTCAGGGCCATGACATTGCTGATGTTGAGTGGCACAAGAGTTTGGATGTGGGTGCAGGAGGACCCTATGATGTGGACCTGCAGTCTCCCATTGTCTACCGGCGTGCTGCCTATGCTGTTACTGAAGAGCAGGCCTACATGGAGTGCTCTGCCATTGTGCCATTGAAGATGGCTGTCATGGCCCACCCCAGCCGCCCAGATTGCTTTGCTATGATCCGTAGGACTTGGCACCCTCTTGCTGTGTTGGACCTGCCCGTGCCCTGGCCGGCCCTGATGATGTAAGCTCAACCTGACTCCCCTGCCAAGAATGAGGGGCACTCTAGCCTGCCTGCGCTGCACAGAACAGGGCTCGAGGGTCGCAACCACAAGAGCAGCAGCTACCCATTGCGCCATTTGCAGGGGCAGGGCACACAAGGAGTCCAGAGAACCCTTACCCTTTGCACAAAGCGCTCGCTCGCGCGCACGGGCGCGGCACACACAAAAAGAATGGAGGATGATACCTGTGACTCCCCTGACTCCCTGCAGAGATGCGCCCAACAGGCAGCCACGTTCATGGCCGTGGCCCCAGACACCCCTCGCGCCTCTGCGGCCGGCGCAGTGCTGCGGAAGCTGGGCTTGAGCTTTGACAGCCCCGGGAGCGTGGCCGCCAGCGTGGACCTCGTGCAACAAGAGGGGTGGGTGTCCAGTGCTAGGGGAGTGTCTGATGGGCTGGCGCCAGGGGGTACTGCTGGCGCAGGGAGCGCGGGAGGTTGACCCACCTGAAACAGCACGCATGCATGCGCCGCAGGGCGAGCCTCTTCCTCCCTGGGCCCGCCACCAGAGGCGTCCTGCCGCTGTCCATGGCGCTGGCCCACAGGCTGCATAAGGGCATCCTGCGCGAGCATGCCCCACAGGCGCTGCCCCCCCCACTGCCAGCCACACACCCCTCGCCAGCGCTGGCGCCCCCCGCCACCGCCGCGCAGCAGCAGCAGCAGCAGCAGCAGCAGCAGCAGCAGGGCGCCAGCACGCAGGGGCCCACACCTCCCTCAGCA
>PUOC01000145.1 GCA_003551965.1 Clostridiales bacterium
AGTATAAGCCCGGGTTACATGGAGACGCCTATGACCCGCGACAATCTGCAATCGCAGATGGGGCAAGAGTATTGGCTCCCCATGACTCCTATGAAGCGGGCGGGCCACCCCAGTGAACTCCATGGAGCTGTTGTCTTTTTAGCGTCTCCGGCGTCGTCTTTCGTGACTGGCGCGGATTTGGTAATTGACGGCGGATATACCATTTGGTAAGGAGCATAGCAATGGAAGAGTGGATAAACCAGTTACAGCGAAATGGATACAAACTGACACGTCCCCGTCGGCTGCTGCTGGAGTACTTGGAAAGTATGGAGCGTCCTTTTACCGCCGATGAGCTCTACCACGAGCTCAGCCGCAGCGGTATCGGCAGGGCCACAGTTTTTCGCGCTCTGAAACTGTTCCTGGAGCTGGACATTCTGGTTCGAGTTCACTTAGAAGAAGGATGCCAGCATTATCAGGCATCTCCTGGGTTTCCCGGGGATGACCATCATCACGATCGCATCATCTGCCGGTCCTGCGGAGACATCCAGCTGCTGGATCAGTGTCCCATGAGGGACGATGTCTCCACCATAGCCCACCGTTCGGGATATCGCCTGCAGGGCCACCACCTGGACCTGTACGGGATATGCAGCCGCTGTGATCAGAAAACCCATGGACTGGACGCAGAAGAATAACGGGAAAGTCGGTGCATTTTTGTCTCGACAAATGCCGCAACATGGTGTATCATATTCAAAAATGATACTTTGTATCAATTGGAGGTGTTCAGTTTGGCAAGAAAACCGACGATTGTTGCAGGCCTGGTACTATTGGTGATGGCTGGGTTCCTGACGGGCTCCGCATGGGGGCACGGGCACGGGCATGATCACGATGAAGTTTCGCACCGAATATTTGTGCTGGACGTGGATGGAGGACAACTGGCTTACCTGGACATACAGGATCACACCATCAAAGGTGTGGAGGTCCTGGAAACGGGCCCTTACACAGAGGGTATGGTGAGTGAACGGGGAAGATTCGTGGCTCTGCTGGACGAGCCGACCCAAAGAGTGGAAGTCTGGTCCAGTGGATTGGTATTGGAAGAACATGGAGACCACTATGATCTTGCGGCTCTTAGGCCGCAGTTGTTCTGGGAGCACACTGTGGGACGGGGGCCGTCCCTAATTGGCACGGGGCAGCAGGATTTCTTGATCGGAAACAGCGATGACCATACCACAGCTCTTCTAAGCAGTGATAATGGAATTCAGACTGTCTTCCCCAGCGGGTCAGGCCCTGCGGCTGTTTCCGGACACAATCTGCTGGCAGCCGATGCAAGTCTCCGCCTCGCAGACATCTATGAACGTGACACATGGCTGCGCCGGGCTACCCTGCGGCTTCCCCATGCACCCGTGGCGGTTGCTGTGGCAGAGGACCGGGGAGTGGCATTCCACGATCAGGGCCTGGAAGTTTTAGACTTGACCACGCTGGAAGTCCAAAGTTTTCACGGGCTTTGGGAAGAGGAGCCTCTGGGCTTTTGGGTTCCAGACGGCGGGTCATGGGCCTATGTTCTCACCGAGAAGGGGCCGGCGGTGGTTGATTTAATCTCGGGGCAATTGGAACAAACTTACGCGGCGCACTCCGGATTGTGGGCAGTGAACCAGCAGGGTACTTACCTGGCGGTTGTCCATATAGAAGACAGTGAGGTCCATGTATTTGACATTGAGGAAGGATCGCTGCGGCATACCGACACCGTCGCTGTACAGGCCAATGCCAGCATTCATGCCATTACTTGGGCGGGCAGGGATTTTGTGGTTGCGGCCGGGAACGAAATATTTATGTGGGCGTTTGACGGGCGAGAGCGAGATCACACCTCGCTGCCGCTGGCACCAGGCAGCATTTGGACGGCGTTTATACCCGAAGAAGATCGTGTCATGGACCATGACCACGACCATGATCACCATCATCATGATCACGAAGACGACAACCATTACCATGATGATCACCATGACCACCATCACCACGATCATAACGACAACCACGACCACTAAAGGGAGGCGATTGCCATGTTCGCAGAAGTTCAAAGAAGATTGCGCGGCACAATCGTAGTGTTTGCCGTTTTGACGGCATTGACGGTGCTAGGCTCACCGGCTAGTGCTGAGGAGCTGCAGGTAGTGGCCACGTTCTCAGTGATTGCTGATATGGCAGCAGAAGTGGGGGGCGACCGAGTTGACGTTTCGTCGATCGTTCCTTTGGGCGGAGACCCGCACACCTGGGAACCGACGCCAAGGGAAGCGCGGCATGTGGCTGCAGCCGATGTCCTATTGTATAACGGTCTCGATTTAGAACTTTGGGTCGATCGCCTCATTGAAAACGCTGCCCGTCCGGACCTGCCCATTGTGGTACTGTCGGACGGATTAGAACCCATCCCCCAGGGTGATTTTGCTGCCCATGCCCATGAAGAAGGCGATCCTCACTTTTGGCTGAATGTGCAGTATGGTATGCACTATGTGGAAAGAATCCGCGACGCGCTTGCGGAGGTGGACCCTGCCAACGAAGAGTACTATCAAGCCAACGCCGCGGAATATCTGGACACCCTAGCAGAACTTGACCAATGGATTGAAGAAAAGATACAGGAAATTCCGGAGGAACACCGAAAATTGATCACCTATCACGATGCCTTCGGCTATATGGCCGAGCGGTATGGTTTAGAGGTTGCTGGATTTTTGGTTGTGAATCCGGATCGTGAACCCAGCTCGCGAGAGATGGCAGAACTAACCCAGAAACTCGCCGATTACGAACGGCCGGTGATCTTTGTGGAGCCCCAGATCGGTTCCAGCCATCGCTACGGTGAAGCCGTGGCCAACGAAATCGGTGGCCGGGTAGGAAAACTCTACAGCGACAGTCTGACAGAGGAAGTTCCTACCTATGTGGACATGATGCGGTATAATGCCCAACAGCTGTGGGAGGAACTGAAATGAACCAAGCCGAGGCGGATGCAGCGGTAACGGTAACCAATCTATCCGCTGCCTACGAGCACACAGAGGCTCTTTCCGGAATCGACTGGCAAGTGCCGCGAGGGCATTTGGCAGCCATAATCGGTCCGAACGGCGGGGGGAAATCGACGCTCTTGAAATCCATGGTAGGTATGGTGGTGCCGCAGGCGGGCGGCATCCGGTTATTTGGAGACACTCCCAAGCGGGCCCGGCGCCGTGTGGCGTATCTGCCGCAGTCGGAAGATGTCGATTGGATGTTCCCCATCAGCAGTCTGGAGGTTGTTATGCAGGGCAGAACCGCCCATCATCGCCTCTGGCAGCGCCACAGCCGTTCCGACCGGAAACATGCCCTGGAACAGTTGCGGCGGGTAGGTATGGAAGCGTACGCCCACCGCCCCGTTGGTGATCTTTCCGGAGGGCAGCGGCAGCGGGTCTTTATTGCCCGGGCGCTGACACAGAATGCAGAGCTGTTGTTGATGGATGAACCTGGTACCGGATTGGATGCCTCGGCCCAGCATGAACTGCTGGATCTTTTCGAACAATTGAAAAGCACCGGCCACACTGTGGTGATTACAACCCATGACCTCAACTGCTTGGCGGAACACTTTGACTTGGTGTTAGGTTTGGACAAGCATGTGGTAGTTTCAGGCCCGCCGCGCGCGGTGCTCTCCGGCGACGTTCTGACTCGACTGTTTTCAAAGCACTTCCCTGTCATAACGCCGGAGGGCGAGGTGACGCTTCATGATTGAATTTGTGCTGGAGCCGTTCCAGTTTGCATTTATGAGCCGGGCCCTGGCTGGGACGGCCATGATAGCGCTCTTGTCAGCCATGATCGGAACTTTTGTGGTCCTGAAAGGTCTGGCCTTTATCGGGGATGCCATCGCCCACACCAGCTTCAGCGGTTTGGCTTTGGCTATACTGGTCGGCATGAACCTATATGTGGGTGCCCTCATCTTTGCTCTGGTTACGGCGTTCGGCGTGACCTTTCTGCAGCGGACTGCAAAAATGCGCAGTGATACGGCGCTGGCCATCATGTTTACCGGAGCGTTTTCGTTTGGGGTCATCCTGTTGTCGACCATGCCCAACTTCGCAGGTGATCTTTCGGCGCTGTTGTTGGGCTCTGTATTGGGTATCCGAGTACAGGAGCTGTATTGGATCGGCGGCGCTGTTATCCTTACTGCTTCGATATTGGCCGTTACATGGGATCATTTTGTCTTTGTTTCCTTTGATCCTGTGGGTGCCGAGGCCGCCGGATTACCGGTTACTCGACTGCAGATGCTGCTATTGGGCCTCATCGCCACAGCTATTGTTGTCTCCATTCAAGCGGTGGGGATGATTCTTGTGGTGGCTCTTTTGATAACACCGGCCGCCACCGCCTCACTTTTCACAAAGAGGCTGGTACCCATGATGATGTCGGCGGCGGGCTTCGGGCTGGTGGCCGTTTCTGTCGGGTTGTTGATGTCGTATTATCTTTCGGCACCCCCCGGTGCTACGATTGTCCTGGCGGCCACCCTTACGTTCGCGGCGGCGCTGGCTGTTTCCTCTGCTCGGCGCCGTCTGCTCCAGTTTGGTTAGGACGATTTCCCTGACCGCTCTCCCGGCCCGTTGGGTTGATTGGTTTGCAGTCCTAAAGCAGATAGTCCGCAAGCTTGATGTTTTGGAGGTGCAGCTATGGCAGTCAAGGAATGGGAATTCGCAGAACGCGTAGTTGTGGTCACTGGAGCCGGCCGCGGCATCGGCCGCAGTATCTCTAGGGCTTTTGCTGAGGCCGGAGCCGAGGTGGTGATTGCAGACAAAGATCCGAGGTCGGCAGAAGAGGCGGCCAGTGATCTGAAAGGCGTGGGACGGGCTTACGCGAGAACCGTTGACGTTGCTTCGGAACAAGGTGTGGTGGAGTTCTCCCAATGGCTGCAGGAAGCGTTCGGCGTTGTCCATGTGCTGGTGAACAACGCCGGTGTCGGCATACACGCGTCTCTGACGGCGCTGTCCTCTGAGGAATGGGATCAGGTACTGGATACCAATGCCAAAGGTGCGTTTCTGTGCACCAAACACCTGCTGCCGTTGCTGGAACAGGGGCGGCAGGCTGCCGTTGTCAATATTAGTTCCACTCGCGCCGACATGTCGGAACCGAACACATTTCCCTATAGCGCTTCTAAAGGAGCACTCCGGTCTCTGACCCACAGCTTGGCCGTAAGCCTCGGCAGGCGGGGGATCAGGGTCAACTGCATAAGCCCCGGGTGGATCCACAACGGTGACCCGGAGGAGTTGACCGAGCAGGATCACGATCAGCATCCCGTGGGTCGGGTAGGCCGTCCTGAGGATGTTGCAGAGGCGTGCCTTTTTCTGGCATCGCCGCGGGCGGGGTTCATCACCGGTACTAATCTAACAATCGACGGTGGTATGACGGTGAAAATGATCTACAGGGAGTAGCGGCCGAGGGACTGCCGCGAAGAAGCTTGAGGTCGGATTTGAGCACAGCCATTGATATTCATTGCCATCGCCTAGCGCCATGGACGGGGCTGCTTTGCGGTGGTCTTTTCTTTTTCTGCCGGTGTGGGTTGTGGTACAATAGATATAATGTACTCCAATGGAGGGAGGGTGACGGAGTGTGAACCGCGCCGAGAACCTAGTCACTCGGATTCATCCGAATGAGAATGGTTGGATGCTGAAACAAGTGATATATGGGCGATTAGGGCTGAGCCGAGGATTACTGCGGCGGATGAAAGCCGGAGGTGCTGTCTATCTCAACGGCGAACCCGCCTATATTACCCAGCGGGGTCAAAGCGGCGATACGTTGGAGATTCAGTTTGCCGATACCGCCACGAATCTGCCGGATGAGGATGTGGGTCTGGACGTTGTATATGAAGACTCCAGTCTTGTTTTAATCAATAAACAGGCCGGGATGGCTGTGCATCCTACCAGGACCTACCAATCGGGAACGGTAGCCAATGGCCTGGCCCATATGTGGAGGGAGCGGGGATACCAGCGTCGGGTCCGCCTTCTTCACCGTTTGGACCGTGATACATCGGGTCTTCTGCTCGTGGCGAAAGACCCGTATGCGTACCAGCGGCTGTCGCAGCAGTTGCAGAGTGGGTGCCTGCAGCGCAGGTATCTGGCTGTGGTGGAAGGCCCGCTGCCCCAGACACAGGGTACCGTGGACCAACCGATCGGCAGGCATCCTGGATCGGAAGGCCATTCGCTGCGACGGGCCGTTCGAGCCGATGGCCGCCGCGCCGTTACCCATTTTAGACTGCTGCAGCATTACCGCGACTGTACGCTTGTGGAATTGAACTTGGAGACCGGACGCACACACCAGATCCGGGTTCACATGCAGTGGCTCGGCTGTCCTTTGGTCGGTGATACCATGTACGAATCGTCGCTGCCTGGATTTGGGCGCCAAGCTCTTCATGCCTATAGAATGAGCTTCATTCATCCTCGGACGCAAGAGGCTGTAATCAAGACGGCGCCCATGCCGGAAGATATGAAGCGATGGTTGATGGAGAGGAAGAAGACGTCATGACGGTGGATGGGGCGATACTGCGGCGGGGGCTGTATAAGGGCATTGTGACCACGCTGGAACTGAGCAAAGTCATTATACCAACGGCCGTTGCTGTTACCTTTTTGGATGCCAGCGGCGGCCTCGAAATACTGGCGGAATGGTTTGCTCCCCTCATGGGGTGGCTGGGCCTGCCCGGTGAAGCGGCGGTCGTTTTGTTTTCTGGGTATTTCATCAACCTGTATGCGGCGATTGGCAGTATGACAGCCATGAATCTGAGCATGGAAGCCATGATCATATTGGCGGTCATGCTCGGTCTGTGTCATTCCATGATTGTTGAGCTGGCTATCAGCAAAAAAGCGGGCTGCCCGGTATCGTATATACTGCCGCTGCGCCTGGGCATGTCACTGTTTATGGGTGTGCTCCTAGGGGGAATGCTACAGTGATCGACGTGTTTTGGGATGGCCTCACAGGAGGCTTCGAGGGCGTGTGGATTTTGGCTCGTGTTGTCATTCCGCTGATGGTAGTTCTGGAAGTCTTTAAGGCCAACGCTTGGTTGGACAAGGCCAATCGGGTCATCGCGCCGCCATTCAGAAAAATCGGCCTTTCCCAGGACGGCGCGTTTCCCGTTGTGGTGGCGTCCGTATTCGGACTGACCTTCGGTTCCGGGGTGATACTGTCCAATATTCGGGAAAATCGTCTGTCTGACACGGAAATTCGGATCAGCGGTACGTTCATGGCGCTCTGCCATGCACTCATTGAGGATACCCTGATATTTGCAGTGCTGGGAATTCCTATTTGGATACTTGTCGTGCCCCGGCTGGCTTTGGCGGTGTTAGCCAGTTATGCGGTGCTGTGGTTTTTCTCGGTGGCCAGACCTCGTCTGTCCTAGGCCAGGAGCGTCGGGCATTGGAAGAGACAGACAGGGCCATGGGGTTTGAACGGGGAATTCTGACGTGAAGGCGGTGATGAAAGACGATATGAAGGCGCAGGAGTACTACGCCTACATGGTGCGTTGCCGAGACGGTAGTTACTATGCGGGCTATACGGTGGACGTTCAACGTCGTGTGACAGAACACAATGCGGGGACGGCGAGCAAGTACACTCGTTCGCGCCGCCCTGTGGTTTTGATTTACTGTGAGAGATTTGCTTCCAAGAGCGCGGCCATGTCCAGAGAACATGCATTAAAACAGCTGCCGCCGCAGGAAAAGGCCCGGCTGGCTCAAGTACCGTGGGACGCGGAACCGATGTAGTAGAACATCACCTGCCTTATCTTAACGGCTGCGGAAGGGAAAGACGGTTTTTGTCGAAGTACATAATATGAAGTGTTCAACTGTTCTGTAACACCAACTCGACACTAACTTGAAACGGAGGCGGACAGATGATCCTAAACGGTGACCGCGGCGATGCAAATGGCCCTACTGCCTTGGATGTTGCCTTGCAGCAGATGAACGAAGCCGCAGATCTGATTGGCCTGGATGAGTCAACACGCAAGATGCTGAGCAAGCCGAAGCGAACGCTCTCGGTATCGGTTCCGGTAAGAATGGATGACGGCACCGTGGAGGTCTTTGACGGTTACAGGGTGCAGCATAGCCTAGCCCGCGGCCCGGCCAAAGGGGGAATCCGCTTCCATCCCGAGGTAACCATGGATGAAGTGATTGCACTAGCCATGTGGATGACGTGGAAGTGTGCGGTGGTAGACATACCCTATGGAGGTGCAAAGGGCGGTATCGTGGTCGACCCTAGAAAACTCTCCATAGGTGAGATCGAGCGGATGACCCGGCGTTTCACCAGCGAAATCAGCATCATTATCGGGCCGGATGAGGACATTCCTGCCCCCGACGTCAACACCAATCCCCAGATCATGTCTTGGATCATGGATACGTACAGCATGGAAAGGGGTTATTCGATTCCAGCCGTTGTGACAGGAAAACCTGTGGAAATTGGAGGTTCCAAGGGACGGGCCGATGCCACCAGCCGGGGCTGCGTGTTCACCATTGCTGACTTGGCGTCTCGCATTGATATGCAGTTGGAAGGTACCACGGTCGCCGTTCAGGGCTATGGCAATGTCGGATCCAATGCAGCCATTATGCTTGAAGAAATGGGCTGTAAGGTGGTGGCGGTCAGCGATGTGGAAGGCGGAATCTACAACTCCCGGGGCTTAGCGGCACGTTCCGTCGCCGACACCGTCGATGAAGCGGGGTCCGTTGTTCACTATCCCGATGCCGAACGGTGTACGAATGCGGAAGTTCTGACGATGGATGTGGATATTCTCGTTCCCGCTGCTCTAGAAAACCAGATAACGAGCAGTAACGCTCCGTATGTGCAGGCAAAGATCATTGCTGAAGGAGCCAACGGTCCATTGACACCGGAGGCGGACGTGATTTTGCGGGATAGGGGCTGTATCGTCATTCCGGATATTTTGGCCAATGCCGGCGGTGTCACCGTATCCTATTTCGAATGGGTGCAGGGCATCCAATCGTTGGCTTGGACAGCAGAACAGGTACGGCGCGAACTGAAGCGCCGTATGGATGCAGCCTTCGATGCTGTTTACGGCTGGGCCCAGGAAGAAGGCACGGACTTGCGGACGGCAGCCTATGTGATCGCTCTGCAGCGGGTGGCACGGGCCATCACTCTGCGCGGCTTATATCCCTAAAGGCAAGAATGGAAAAGCACTCGGCCGCAGCCGAGTGCTTGTTAGCGCAGGGGTCAAAACGGTGTTATCTTAAGTGACTTAGCTTTCCATTGGTGCTGAATGGGAACTAAGGTCAGTTCAAGTACGAAACGATGACCGGCGTCGGTCAAGGCGGCATGCAGCCGAATCCGCTGATCGTCATGGGACATGGAATGCAGACTCCAATCGTCGGGGTCGTCGAGGGAGCAGAAGAACCTCTGCGCCTGCCTGGCTTGGTCAGCATAGACAAAGAAGTCCGATACGTTTGGCACGCCATTTCTGTCGAAGGCGGTTTCGAAAAAATCGTCGAGCCAAGTGATCATGGTGTCGAGCATAACGCCTTCTTCTAAGTCCGGTTTGGGTGCTGCATGAAGCCGCACGATGTGCCAAGATGCATTAGAGAACTGCCATTGTATTTCGAAGGTCACCGTTTGGCCCTGCAATCGACCTGAACGCCGGGCGGCTGCAGAACCATCTTCATGCCATTCTATAATCCACGAGCCCGGGTACACGCGTTCGTCGGCTTCGTGGGTTTGTTCTGACCAGAGGATGCGCTTTTGAACATCTTCCAGATACGCTATGGTGCGTTCTCGGTCAAGGGTTGAGCAGAGTAATGCCTGCCATGTGCCGCTGTCTCTTTGTTCCCATGCTTCTTCCCATCGCTGCATTTGGCTGTGCAGGGCAAGTACCCGTCGATCATCGGGAACCCCGGGTTTTGGTTCCGGTTCCGCAGGGATATGGGCGCCGGGCGGCATGGGAGCTATGTCCGGCCTCTGCCACTGGATCACGGGATAATCCTGGCCGTCGAAGGGAAAACGATAGCGCCCGTCGGCTTCCAACTTCCAGGGCTTTTCTAGATCCAGTTCCTTATCGGGCAGTTCAAGGATGATGTGGTCCAAACGAAATTCCACTGGAATCAAAGGAAACCAGAGAGAACGGCTGTCCAACCGTGCATAGTCGAGCACCTGTTGGTCGATTACTCCTTCGTAGGAGAGCTCTAAAACCTGCGGCTCCTCCGGAAAGGTGCGCAGGGAGACGGAAACCAGCGTCGAATCCACTCGCCGCTCGACCCCATAGCTGCGCATCCCAGGGATCCATATGGAAGTGATCTGCACATTGCGGAAGAGGCTGAACTGCAGCTTCTCCGCTTCTAGTTCCACCTGCATGGCCGCCTGCACGCGCAGAAAGCCGCTGCTGGGATCGAAATACATCTGGGCTTGCAAGCTTTCTGCAGCGGTAGGGTTTGCGGGCAAAGCATGTAGAAGAACCAGGATTGCAGTGCATACAAAGGCATGCTTCAAAAGAATGTCCCTCCCCTGTTCATTATATTTCGGAACCCGATGTTAGTTTCCTGCAGGCGCAGGCCATTTGTCAATCAGGCACAGGGACATGAGGAAAGAAAGGCGGAAAAACATGAAGGAACACTGGATTTGGTTTTTTCGGGGCATACCCTTTGGCATCGCCAATATTCTTCCCGGTATCAGTGGCGGCACCATTGCCTTGATGCTCGGCTACTATGATGGCATGGTTGAAGCAGTCAGGTGCGTTAGGCTCGGAGCGCTGATTCCTCTGGCACTGGGTGTGGGGGCTAGTATCCTGGCAGGGTCTTGGACGGTCCTGACATTAGTGCAGCTGTATCCGGCGCCCACATACGCTGTGATGCTGGGGTACCTGGCCGCGTCGGGCCTGATCATTGCCGCCAAAGCGGATATGCGATACGCCCCGCGCTGGTTTATCCTTGTCTTAGGAACAGCGGCCGCCTGGGGTCTTGCAGCGGCCCGCGGCGGTGCCGTTGGTGCCGAGCCGGGCATGCTGGGATTGGTGGTTGTGGGTATGGCAGCCAGTTCGGCTATGTTGGTCCCTGGGATAAGCGGCGCCGCCGTGTTTTTGCTGTTTGGGTACTACGAAATTATTCTTGAAGGCGTCACACGCTTGGATCTGGCCGTACTTCTGCCTACAGCGGCCGGAATCGTCATGGGAGTGTTTGTTTTGGCGGCGGCCATGGAGTACCTGCTGCGCCGTTACCCAAACACAACCTACGCGCTCTTGGCCGGTTTGATCCTCGGTTCCACTCGCATGGTGCTGATAGAACCGACACCGCTGCATGCGGTTCTGTTTGCGGCGGGATTCGGCTTGGCCATCCGGCTTGGCCCTGTCCGCCTTTAGGGAGCCTTGTGTCTGCAGCCAGCTCCGCTAGGGTGGGACAGGATGGAAGATATCCGTGACCTACAGTTCTTTAACCATGTCTTTGTGTACGATGCCGGCATCCATGTATTCACCGCTGGTGACAGAAAACCCCTGCGACTGATAAAAGGGAATGGCGTGGAGTTGGGCACTGAGGTATGCCCTTGCATATCCCCGCGTTCTGCATTCGTCAATGATCGTCTGCAGCAGGGCTGACCCCACTCCCTGTCCTCGGTAGGCCTTGGCCACGGCCATGCGCCCGATTTTCCCCTGGTTGGGCTGATCCACCAGTCGTCCTGTGCCGACTAGTGTTCCGCAACAGAAGGCACCAAAGTGGACTGCTTCTTCATCCAGGGCATCCTGTTCTTCTTCGATCGGTACATTCTGTTCTTCGACAAAGACCTCGATGCGAAGCCGCAGTGCTTCGGGGAACTCGTGCCGGCTTAGTGTTCGGATAACCAGTTTCATCGGGATGCCTCCCCTAGTAAGCGTTCTTGATGATTTCGTTCTGCCCCGGCGTATTTCCTTCCGCTGGCAGATTCAGCGCCATGCAAGAGGTCCGCAGCATGGATTGCTGCCTGGGGAAGCTTGTATTTTTCCTGCTCTCTTGCTATAATTGACTTGTGCACAAAAATGTGTACAAGAAATGGGGGCAGAGACATGCACGCGTACACGAAATACGTCAATCCTTATCTGGGAAAACGTCTTGCAGAAATCGGCATGGATAAGCAGTTTACCCATGCACAGGGCTGTTATCTGTATGACTCCGAGCAAAACGAATATCTTGACTTCATCGCAGCTTACGGTGCCCTCCCCTTTGGCTACAATCATCCTCGAATCTGGGCCGCTGTCCAGTCCATGCAGGCCAATCAGCAGCCCAGTTTTGCCCAGCCATCCTATCTCGATTCGGCGGGTGCATTAGCTGAGCGTCTTGTGGCTGCTGCACCCGATGCAATGGCATACGCGGTGTTCACGAACTCGGGAGCCGAGGCCGTGGAAGCGGCGATAAAACTATGCCGGGCCCGTACAGGCCGCCGCGATATTATCAGTGCCTCCAATAGTTTTCACGGCAAAACCTTAGGTGCGCTGTCGGCCACGGGGAACCCGCTATATCAAGAAGCGTTCCGTGCTCCGGTAGAAGGGTTTCACCATGTACCCTACGGAAACAGCGAGGCCCTGCAGACGATGCTTGCAGAAAAACCGGACATTGCTGCTGTGATCCTTGAACCCATTCAGGGTGAGGGCGGCATTGTGGAGCCGCCTGTGGGATACCTGCAAAAGGTGCGGAAGTTGTGTGATCGCTATGATGTACCACTGATCTTCGATGAGATCCAGACAGGCTTGGGACGCACCGGTGCGCTGTTTGGCTGCGAGCACGAGCAGATTGCCCCGGATGTACTGCTGCTGGCCAAGGCTCTGAGCGGAGGACTGGTTCCCATTGGTGCCGTATTGTGTACCGAGGACATGTACACAGAGGCCTTTGGTATGAAGCATTCGTCAACATTTGCCGGCAATGGGCTGGCTTGTACGG
>PUOC01000092.1 GCA_003551965.1 Clostridiales bacterium
AGAATAAGGCGATGATTGAAATTCCTCCCAAGTTTGCTGGACAACCACCGGTTAACCCGGAAGCTAGAGAAGATAATACTTTGTTTGAGCGAACCTGGAAAGGTGCTGAAGGTTTAGCCGAGGATGTGCGCTATTACGGAAAATGGATGCGCGATGAAGCAGAGAGAAGGATAGGGCACCTCTACCCTAAAGTAGAGATTACGGAAGAGATGGCAGAAGAAAGAGCTGATTTAAAGCAGTATGTGGGACAGTCATTAACGGTTATAGCCTGGATATGGGCACGAACTGTAAAAAGCCCAAACCCGGCTTTTGCGCATGTTGACGTGCCTTTAGTATCGAATTTTATGCTTTCTACAAAGAAGGGGAAAGAAACTATTATTAAACCTATAATAAATGGTGAGGATTATAGTTTCGTTATAAATACCGGTTTGACAGAAGAAATTAAAGAAGCAAAGAAAGGCACAAAAATTGGTAGAGGTGCTAGCTTTAAATGCATTATGTCTCAAATGCCAATTGAGGAGAAATATATTAAAGCAGAAAGCATGTCTGGTAGGATGGGATCTAGATTAATGGCTATCGTTGCTGAAGGTAATAGAGAGAGAGTATATTTATCTCCTAATAAAGAACAAGAATCTATAGCTAAAAAAGCTAAGCCTAATTGGGTCCCTGAGCAAGAAATGAATCGTAGTTCACGTGATCTAGTTAGCGGGCGGGGATATGGATTTTTCTATTGGGCTGATGTTTTTAGCAGTCGCCAGTTAGTTTTTTTAACAACACTCTCAGAACTAATTAAAGAAGCTTATGTAAAAGTACTTAAAGATTTTTCGCCCCCTAAATCTGCTTATGATTACTATGTTGTAGATGATAGAAATAGTTTTATAAAAGAATATGCAAAATCAATCTGCCTTTATCTGGCATTTGTATTAGATAAAAGTGCTGTTTATAGTAATACTTTGTGTTTTTGGCTTAATCAAGAAAAGAATGAGATTGTTGGAAGTTCATTTGGGCGTCAAGCATTGCCAATGGTTTGGGATTATGCTGAAGCAAATCCATTATCAAAATCAGGGAGTAACATCGATAAACAACTGGAATATGTAATAAAAGCTTTATCATTCAGTGCTAATAGCTGTAATAATGGAAGAGCACAGCAGGCTGATGCTGGAACCCAAAATATCTCTATTAATAGAATTGTTTCAACTGATCCACCTTATTTTGATAACATAGGATATGCTGATTTGTCTGATTTTTTCTATATATGGATGCGATCTTCGTTAAGAAAATTTTATCCAGATATTTTTTCTACTCTTGTTGTGCCAAAGACAGAAGAAATTATAGCATCTTCATACAGACAAGGTGGATTAAAACAAGCAGAGTTGTTCTTTCTTAATGGAATGACAAAAGCTATGGGGAAGCTTTCAACTTTAGGCCATTTAGCTTTTCCTGTAACTATTTACTATGCATTCAAGCAGTCGGAAACTAAAGATTCAGAAGGTACAGCCAGTACTGGGTGGGAAGCATTTCTTGAAGCTGTAATTAACTCAGGTTTTGCAATCACCGGGACGTGGCCGATGCGTACTGAGCGTGTTGGGCGCATGATTAGTTATGCTACAAATGCCCTCGCTTCAAGTATAATAATAGTTTGCTCTAAAAGTGATCCCAATGCCCCAGCCTCCACCCGCCGTGAATTCATAAATGAACTAAAGTCAGAACTACCCAAAGCACTTGTCTATCTCCAACGCAGCAATATTGCCCCGGTTGACCTGGCACAAGCCGCTATTGGCCCTGGCATGGCTGTTTATACCCGCTATTCTAAAGTTCTTGATGCCGAAGGCAATCAAGTGACTGTAAGGGAAGCGCTTGCTTTAATCAACCAGATTCTTGATGAAGTGCTTGCAGAACAGGAAGGTGAGTTTGATTCTGATACCCGTTGGGCACTGGCCTGGTTTGAACAGTATGGTTTTAGCGAAGCAGAATACGGTGTGGCAGAAACCCTTTCCACTGCTAAAAATACGAGTGTGGCCGGGATGGTTGATGCTGGCATAGTTTATTCTAGGGGAGGGAAAGTCCGGCTGCTCAAACCGGAAGAATTGCCTGAAGACTGGGATCCAGAATCAGAAAGTAGGCTAACTGTATGGGAGATGGTGCATCACCTGGTCAGGGTTCTGGAAAAAGGAGAGACTTTAGCGGCTGAATTGATTGCCAAGCTTGGCGGGAAAGCTGAAAGCGCCCGTGAACTGGCTTACCGGTTGTACGTAATATGTGAGAGAAAAAAATGGGCTAACGAAGCCCTTGCCTATAACAGCCTGGTGCAAAGCTGGCCTGAAATGGAAACCCTGGTCCAGGAAATTGACCGGGAAGAGCAACAAAGTCTGTTTGAAGAGGGGTAGATTATGGCTATCACAAACTTTGAACGTGTTGGAAAGGCATTGGAATTTTTAAAGGAAGGGTTAAAGCCTTTTATTGAAAGGGAACTCAAATCCAATTACGGCAAGTACTGGATACCAAAGGTAGTTGAGCACTGGAAACATGATCTTGATTGGCCTGAGGGTTCTGAAGAACCACATCTTGATGTTGCTGCCTTATTAAAAATAATGTGGGAGCAGTGGAACAATGTATTTAGAATGACGCTGGGTCATGCAGAACGCAGCATGGTCAGCGAGTTAAGAGCATTCCGTAACAGGTGGGCCCATCAGGAATCTTTCTCCAGTGATGATGCATACCGGGTCCTTGATACTACTTCCCGTTTGCTTTCTGCAGTTTCTGCACCCCAGGTAGA
>PUOC01000277.1 GCA_003551965.1 Clostridiales bacterium
GACTGCCGTAGGCAGCCTGACCGCAACCTGGCCAACCTGATGTCGGTGCTGTCCGAGGCCGCTGTTCTGATCGATAATGACGGCCGGATTGTGTCCATGAACGCGGCTGCAGAAACGATGTCGGGCTTTTGTCTGGAGCAAGTGAAGGGCCGTTCCCTCGAGCAAGTCCTCCAGCGCTCGGATTTATCCACCGGCGAGACCCTGCAGCAGCCCGATCCAAAAGCCCATGGGAATACGCTGCCCCGCCGGATAACACTGACGGGGAAGAACGCTGCGGCCACCAAAGCCGTGGAGCGAACGGCTGTTGTGTATGGAGAAGACGGATGCCCCGCCGGGGCTGTGTTGGTCTGGTCCGAGAGCGCTTCCCCGGCCTGGGCTGACCAGTCTCTGCACAAGTCCGAGGCCGAGAAGAATCTGCTGCTCAATGCCATGGACCAGCATGTCATTTACCGCGATCTGGACGGCCGTATTCGCTGGGCCAATGAAGCAGCGGCACGCTTTGCCGGCATAGGCCGGGATGATCTGCCCGGGCGCTGGTGCTTTGAACTTCGTCAAGGCACTGGCCAGCGCTGCAGCGGATGCCCTAGCGAAGAGGCACTGCGTACGAGGACGAGCGCGGATGCTGTCGTGTCCGGAGCCGATGGCAGCCAATGGCGGGTTCGGATTCATCCTCTTCTAGACGGAAGCGGCGAAGTTTTGGGCCTGATGGAGATCGCCGACGACGTGACCGAAGAGCGGCGGGCCGCAGACAGGCTGCGGGAAAGCGAGGAGCGGTATCGCCGCTTGGCGGAATCCGCCCATGCGGTGCTTTGGGAATATGACATTGCCAGCGACTGCTGGAGCTATGTGGCTCCCCAAGTCCAGGACATTCTAGGGTGGGAACCCGGGGATTGGACCAACTATGCATTCTGGGAACAGCATATTCACCCAGACGACCGGGAATGGGCGAGGGAATACTGTGCCCATTGTACGGCGAAGGGCGAAGATCATACCTTTGAATATCGTTTTCAGCGCCGCGACGGGACCTATGCTTGGCTGCGGGATGTGGTCCGCGTCGAAATGGATGAATGCAAGCCGGCCAAACTGCGCGGTTTCATGATCGACATCAGCGACCGAAAGGAAGCGGAACTGGCGCTGCAGGACAGCGAAGAATACCTGCGGACCACGCTCAACTCCATCGGCGACGGTGTCATCGCTACCGATGCGTCCATGGGCATTGTCCACATGAATCCCCGGGCTGAGGCTCTTACCGGATGGAGGGCGGACGAGGCACAGGGCCTGCCCGTGGATCAGATATTCCGGATCGTTGACACCCAGACCAAGCATAGGGCGGTCAACCCGGTACAACAGGCATTGTGCGCCGGACAAGCCGTGCAATTAGCCCATGAAACGTCGTTGGTGACAAAGACTGGCGATATGCGGCATGTGGCTGACACCGCAGCGCCGATCCGGCATGCAGATGGAACGGTCACCGGAGCCGTATTGGTGTTTTCCGATGTAAGCGAACAGCATGAAGCAGCGAAGCGTCTGCGGGAGAGCGAAGAGCGGTTTCGGCTCTTGGCGGAGAATGCCCAGGATCTCATTTTCCGGCTGCGGCTGCGCCCTAGGCGCTGCTTCGAGTATGTCAGCCCCAGTGCCGTCACCATGACAGGCTATGGTCCGGATGCGTTCTATCAGAACCCCGATTTGATGCTGGACATCTGTCATCCGGGTGATCGGCACAAGATGGAAGCCGTATGGAGTGGAGATCTTCCCGCCGATAAGAGCATTACGATGCGGTGGACCACTCGGAATGGTGCCGTCATCTGGGTGGAACAGCGAACTTCGGCTTTCTACAAAGACGGCCGGCTGCAGTCCATAGACAGCGTCTGCCGGGACGTGACGCACCGGAAGGAAACCGAGGAGCGGCTGCGCTATCTCAGTTTCCATGACAGCCTTACCGGCCTGTATAACCGGGCATTCTTTGAAGAAGAAATCCGCCGCATGGATAAGAAAGGGCTCTATCCCATTGGCGTGGTGATGCTGGATGTTAACGGACTCAAGATGGTCAATGACGTCTTCGGGCACCAAAGCGGAGATGCTCTTCTCTGCACAGTATCCGAACGTCTGCAGCAGTCGGTCCGCCAGGAGGATGTCGTAGCCCGGTGGGGTGGAGATGAACTGGTCGTTCTGATGCCGGAGACCGACAGGCAGGAGACTGAAACGGCAGCCAAGCGAATTTACCATGACTGCCAGGAAACGTCCAGTCGCCCCATACCCGTATCGGTGGCCGTTGGATACGGTGTCAAAGAAGAGGGAGAACAGGAAACGTACTCTGTTCTGAAAGAAGCCGAGGACATGATGTACAAACGAAAACTGACTGAAAGTGCCAGTACTCGCAGTTCCATCGTGCGTACCCTTCTGCAGACGCTGGGAAGCAAAAGCCACGAAACGGAAGAGCACGCTTGGAGACTGCAGCGAACGGCTCTGGCATTGGGATCGGCTCTCGGGTTGTCCGCCGATGAACTGGACCGCCTCTCGGTGTTGGTGGCTCTGCATGACATCGGCAAAATTACCGTTCCCAAGGATGTCCTGCTTAAGAAGGGACCCCTCTCCGATGCCGAATGGGAGATGGTGCGAAGGCATCCGGAAACGGGGTATCGAATCGCGGCGGCAACCGATGAGTTTGCCTATGTGGCGGGAGACGTCCTGGCCCATCATGAGCGGTGGGACGGCAAGGGCTACCCCAATGGCCTTGCGGGAAAGGAAATACCGCTGCTGGC
>PUOC01000176.1 GCA_003551965.1 Clostridiales bacterium
GAGAGCTGGGTCACGTACCAATAGCGATGGATGGGCCCACGTGCAGCTGCGGCCAACGCGGTTGTTTGGAGGCATTTGTCTCAGGGCCTGCCATTGCAGCGGCAGCAGAGTTTCAGCTGGAAAGAAGCGATGCCGACTCTGGGCTGACGACGGTTTTGGAAAGGCGAGGACGGCTGACGGCTGAAGACGTGTTCTCGGCTGCACAGTCAGGGGACAGGTTGGCCGGCCATGTAGTCGACGAGGCAAGGGAAGCTTTTCGGCGCAGTGTGTGGGGAGTCGTCAGTGTGTTAGACCCGGAGATTGTTGTTGTCGGCGGAGGCGTTGGTTTAGCCCCTGGTTTTTTGCAGGGTACGGAGCAGTGGGTGAATGAGCATGCAGTGGTGTCGGAAGAGGAACCGGTGCGGGTTGTGCCGGCAGCTCTAGGAGACCATTCGGTCCTGCTTGGGGCCGCAGCCCTAGCCTGGGAGATTGTAGAGCAAGGCAGCATGGGCGGACCCAGGTGAGTGGGAAACGCCTCGAAGAGGCGTTTCCCCGGCTTGGAAGAGAGGGAAGGGGAGGAGTGGAGGGTTAGGGACAACCTAGGGGAGGCGCAACTGTGAAGCGAGAAACCAAACAGACTAAGTATCTGGAAGACTATATCCAAGACCTCAAGGGTTGCATCGATCGGATCGACAGGACCCAGATATCGGCGATTTTGGATATCTTGGACGATGCCCGGGACAGACAGCGGAATATATGGGTGATCGGCAATGGAGGCAGTGCTCTTACGGCGTCGCATTTTGCTACGGATCTTGGAAAAGGAGCCTCTGTGGGCCGCAGACAGCGATTTCGTGTCCAGGCACTGACGGAGAGCGTTGGAATTATCACAGCCATGGGCAATGACATTGATTTTGACGACATTTTTGTCGAGCAGTTGAAGAACCACGCCCAGTCAGGCGATGTGCTTGTGATCTTCAGTGGCTCGGGAAGTTCAGAGAATGTACTCCGTGCGGCACGGTGGAGCCGGAAGAACCGCTTGACGGTTGTCGGTATTACGGGGCAAAGCGGCGGACAGCTCCCGTACGAAGCCGATTGTGTCTGGAAGGCAGCTTCGGATCACATGGGACGCATTGAAGACATGCACATGATAGCCGCACACATCCTCAGTTATTTTTTCATAGAAGAGGAGTTGGAAGATGCAGAGCGTGCAGTGGATTAAGAAACCCGAACCGACCTCGTACACCGCAGCTCTCTTTGATTTCGATGGTACGATTTCCCTGATTCGTGAAGGCTGGCAGCCTATCATGTACGGATATTTCGTGGAGGTCCTTAAAGAGACCCCAAGGGCTGAAAAGGAGCAAGAACTGCAGGCTGTAGTGCAGGAATTTGTCGACCGACTCACAGGACAGCAGACCATCTACCAGTGCATACAGCTGGCAGAAGAAGTGCAGGCACGGGGTGGAGAGCCCCAGGATCCTTTGGATTACAAAAAGGAATACAATCATCGTCTTCTGCGACATATTCAAGATCGCGTCCAGGGCCTGCAAGAGGGTAGAATAGCCAGGGATGAGCTGCTAGTTCCAGGCGTCGAGGCGGTTTTGTCGGACATGTACCAAGGAGGCCTGCAGCTCTATCTGGCCAGCGGGACCGATGAGGAATACGTGATCGCCGAGGCCCAGGCTTTGGCCGTGGACAAGTACTTCAACGGTGGTATCTTTGGTGCCCTAGATGACTATCGTCGGTTTTCCAAAGCCATGGTCATCCAGGACAGAATTCTGCCAAAAATTGGTTCCAGCAAGGAGTTCATCGGGTTCGGCGACGGATTTGTTGAAATTGAGAACGTGCAGAATGCCGGCGGTCTGGCCGTTGGGGTGGCATCCGATGAAGCAAATCGCAGCGGTATCGACCGCTGGAAGCAGAAGCGTTTACTCGAAGCTGGCGCTCACTGCATCATCGCCGATTTCCGCTGCTGGCCGCAACTGCGGCAGGAACTTTGGGGAGGGAATGAGCATGCCGTATTCCATGTTTGATCCCAGTGCGTTGACAGTACGTCCCTTGGCCGAACGCGAACATGATATGTCCAGCGACGAGATCAAACCCCTAATCTGTTTGGAAGAGAATCGTGATCCTAATTTGCGGGCTGTCGCCGATGCAGTTTTCGCAGCTCGTCAAGGCGGATCGCCGGTGTTGTTTATGATGGGCGCGCACGTAATAAAGACAGGTATGAGCCGCTTTGTGATTGATCTTATGGAGGCTGGCTGCATCACCCATGTAGGTTTCAACGGCGCCTGTGCCATACACGATTTTGAACTAGCTTTAATCGGGGCAACGACGGAGTCTGTGGAGAAGTATATCGCCGCTGGGCAGTTTGGACTGTGGTGCGAAACGGGTAGGATGAACGATATTGTCAGAGACGGTTCCGCGGACGGTCTCGGGTTTGGTGAAGCGGTGGGGAAAGCTATCTGTGAGGGCGAATTTCCATACCGCGATGTCAGCATCTTGGCGGCCGGTTATCGTTTGGGTATTCCTGTCAGCGTGCACGTGGCTCTGGGTCAGGACATCATCCATGAACATCCTAATTTTGACGCCGCTGCGACCGGGATCGCAAGTTATCGCGATTTTCTGATCTTCACCAATGCTGTCTCCCAACTTGAGGGGGGAGTATTCCTCAATGTGGGAACGGCGGTCATGGGTCCCGAAGTGTATCTGAAAGCACTGAGTATGGTTCGCAACCGTGCGCACCAGCAGGGTCAGCAGGTAACGGATTTCACGACCGCCGTATTTGATCTTCAGCCAATGCAGGGCAAGGATGTTCATACGACTCCTTCCAAAGACCAGCCAGAGTATTACCATCGCTTCTGGAAGACCGTCCTGGTGCGTACAGTAAAGGATGGAGGCAGGAGTTTCTATGTGGAAGGGGATCATCGGCAGACTGTATCTGGCTTGTGGAAACTTCTGAAGGAGGGGCAGCGGTAGTGGATGAAGCAGTGCTGGAGCAAATACTGCAGTCGGCGCCGAAGATGAAAATACTGGTCTTGGGAGATTACTTTCTCGACCACTATCTCTATGCCGATTCCGCCCTCGATGAGGTGTCCCGCGAAACGGGCCTCACTGCGTACCAGGTAACGAGAGTTCAGTCATCTCCGGGAGCAGCGGGAACCGTGGTCAACAACCTTCATGCCCTTGGCGTGGGAACGATATACGCCATCGGGGTGATTGGTCGCGACGGTTACGGGTATCAGCTGAAACAAGGTCTGCTGGAGCAAAACGTGAAGTTGGACGGAATGGTGGAAACGGCACTTCGCGTAACGCCCGCCTACATCAAACCCATGTACGGCACCGGCGAGTCCTATGCCGAGCTCAATCGTCTAGACATCAAGAACTGGCACCCTTTGGAGGGGCCTATTGAGGAGGATTTGATCCATCGTCTGCGGGGCCTGATGTCCGACGTGGATGCTGTCTTGGTGATGGATCAGGTGGAAGAAGACGAGAGAGGAGCCATAACAACCAAGGTACGGGGTGTGTTGGCGGACGAGGCCAAACGGCTGACTGGAACGCCGGTACTCGTAGACTCGCGCAGCCGGATTGGCGAGTTCAGAAATGTAATGCTCAAACCGAATCAGCAGGAAGCGCTGGCGGCTGTGAACAACGACAGCTCCTTGGATATTGAAACCGCAGCCAAGGTCCTATACAGCAGGGTAGGACGGCCCGTGTTTGTCACCTTAGGCAACCGCGGCCAACTAGTACACGATGGGACGAAAACCGTTTTTGTGCCGGCCTTTGACGTAGATGGGCCCACGGATCCAGTGGGGGCCGGGGACAGTGTCAGTGCAAGCATGGCGGTTGCCCTATGTGCCGGCCAGTCAGCCTTTAACGCAGCCGTGTTCGGCAATCTGACTGCATCCGTAACGGTGGCCAAGATTGGAACAACAGGCACAGCGTCTCCCCAGGAACTGCGGAACCGCTGCCGGGTGCACCAGCGCCGAGATTGAACTGGCGAGGTATTGAGGTGATCGGAGTTGACAAAATTAGAAACTGCTGTGGCGGTGTTTGCAGAACATGCGGAGCTCTTCCAATGCCCATTATGTACAGCACCGCTTGCCGTTTCACACCCGAGAAGCTTGGTCTGCAGCCGAGGACATTGCTTTGACTTTGCGAGGAACGGCTATGTCAATTTACTCACCCACCCTCACAAAAGCGGTGTATATACGCGGCAGATGTTCGGCAGTCGACAAGAGCTGCATCGGCGGGGATTTTTCCAGCCGGTGGTTGATGTTATGGCGGAGTTATGGACGGGGTGGATGTGGACGGCGTCGGCTCCGGTTGTTTTGGATGCCGGTTGCGGCGAGGGATCCAATCTAGCGGCGCTCAGAAGAAGTCTGGCCCGAGCTGGCCATGACTGCACTGCCATCGGAATGGACCTAAGCAAAGAGGCGGTGCATTTGGCGGCCCGAGAATATCCGGGCTCGATGTGGTGTGTGGCGGACCTGGCACGCTGTCCGCTTACTTCAAACTCTACAGACCTTATACTGAATATATTGTCTCCCGGAAATTATGCAGAATTCCAGCGAGTTCTAAAGCCCGGCGGTGTTCTGCTCAAGGTAATTCCCAATGCCGGACACCTAAGCCAACTACGGCAGGTGATTGAGACAAAGGCCCCGGAGGACTACTCCAACATCCAGGTCCGTGAACGGTTTGCTGCGAACTTCTCGCCGGTGACAGAACGACGGGTTCGGTATACGAGAGAACTGGAGGATGAGGAATGCCTGCTGCTGGCAGCCATGACGCCGCTGGCGTCTGACCAAGAATGGAACGCTGTTGCTGCGGCTCTGCAATCAGCAGCTGCATATGTGAGTTTTGACATGACTGTCCTGGCAGGGCGGCCCTTTGGAACATCGAATCCTGGGAGGGAGTAGACATGAATACCAGATTGTGTGCGTTTACATGGATGTGGGTGTTGGTTAGTTTGGCTTTGGGTTGGGCAGCTGCAGTTCCTGGCTATGCGGGAGATGCCGGAGATTTGGCTGCGGTATTGGAACGTATGGAGAGCGCGGCAGAGGCCGAGGATTATGGCGAACTTGAGACATTGCTGGAAGAAGCCTCACTTTTGGTTTGGAATCTGCGTGATTTGGAGGTAAGGCAGATCATGCATGTGGAGAGGGCTCCCCGGTTTTACGGTGATGCTGTAGAACGAGATCACCACCGATACGCCGCAGGAGACACCCTGCGCCTCTATATTGAGCCCCGGAACTACACGATTGCGCTCGAAGCTGGGGAATATGCCATCCATCTGAAGGTCGGTGTCAAAATGGTCCATGAAGAGGGCGCCGTTGTCTACGACGAACCGGATTTTCTGGACTATCCTGGGGCGGGCATTCGTCCCATGAAAGAGTTTTATGTGGATATGAGCTTTGACTTGGGTCCCGGAATTCCGGAAGGCAGCTATTCCTTGGAAGTATTTGTCACGGATCAGATGACCGGCGAGGAAGTGACAGCGGAAACAGGCTTTCAGTTTGAACACTAGCACCGGTCGATAGCAGAGATTGGCAAGAAGCTAGAGGAACCAAGGGACAGCGCGCTTTATCTTGGGAAGATGGCAACACCTTCGTTGGAACGGATAATACCTGCTGTGCGGCTCTGGCGCTCTTCAGGCCTATGGTTTCTGAGGCGCTCGGCCTGCACAGGCGGTCTATTCTCTGCCGATGCCGCCGCATTCGGGTGTAGGAAGCTCTTGCTTCGGATATCCTCGACCACCGAATGATGGAAAACCCGCTCCGCATTTGAAGGCTCACTATAGCCTCCGATTGCCTACGTATGGTTGTCAGGGGCTTACAGCCGCAATATAAATATCGGATAAAGGGCAAAGTTGATTGGGGAAAGAACTATCACAATACGTTCCATAAATTTGGCAGAAAAAAGGGAAATCGGAGGTGGAGTTAAATGGGTATTGAGAAAAGAGCGGTCAAGGTTTGGGTGTCGTTTTTGCTGGTGCTGTGTTGTCTCGGATTGGCAGTTTCGGTAGTGCCGGTGAAAGCTGAGGAGTGGGAGCCGGAGTCATTGGGGCCGAAAAAACGGGTGGCTGTTTTAGATGTGGATGTAACCTTTTCGCGAGCACCGAGAGGTCTCGCCGAAACCGTACAGGTCGTTATGATAAACGCCCTGGTCGACAGTGGACGGTATATCGTACTGGAACGTCGGGCCATGGCCGATATATTTGAAGAACAACGGCTGGGGCTCACGGGTGCCATTACCCCAGAGACCGCCGTCCAAGTCGGCGAACTGCTCGGAGCCCAGGTGCTGGTCAAAACGGTCGTCACGGAGTTCTCGGAGGAACGGACAGCCAGCGGTCGCGTGGGCCCTGTGGTGATACAGGCGACGACAGGGCGCATTACCATGGATGTGCGGCTAATCGATGCGGCCACCGGCGTAATACTGCACAGCAAAACTGTCTCAGCAGATAAGACTGTGGTTGGCGGTGGATTGGTTGTGCGCGATGGCGCTATCGGCATCGACAGTTTGTCGGGTACTCCCATGGGTGAAGCTGTCCAAGAAGCGGTGGAACAGGCAGTGAGCTTCGTTACCGCTGAAACAGAGGCTGTTCCATGGCAAGGGCAGGTTGTGTTGGCTGATGCGGACGGAACCTATGTTAATGCCGGACGAGACCTGGGTCTGCTTGAAGGTGATCATCTGAAGGTTTATAGACGCGGCCAGGAGCTAGTCGACCCTGCGACCGGCCTTTCACTGGGTTTTCAGATGACGGGAATTGGTCTTGTGCGAATCAACCGGGTGGAGGATAGCTTTTCTATTGCATCATTGGTCAGCGGCCTGCCTGGATCGCGCAATGATATTGTCGAGTACGTGACGAGCCGTCAAGCGAGGCAGCTGACCTGGGACTTCCCGGAGCCCGGTGATCTCCATGCGCGGGAAGACCTATCGTCTGTTGCAGCCCTTTCGACGGTGATGCAGGACAAGACCATTGTGGTCATTATCCCGGAACACCATCTGCGGCGCACCATTCGGCGCACCATACCCGATCCGGCAGCGGAAACGGAAATCATCCGTCTGTTGGCAGAGAACGGGTTCGCAGTGGTTGATCAGCTCCAGGTGGCTGATATGCGCTATGATGGAGCCACAATGCGTGCCATCGACGATGTTCGCGCTGCCATCTCTTTGGCCAGAAGGTTTGATGCGGATATGGTTATTATCGGTGAAGCGTTCAGTGAATGGGCAGCTGATCTGCAGGGATTGGTTTCATGCAGGGCTAGGGTGGAGGCAAGAATCATTGACATGGAAAGCGGCCGCATCGTGGCTGCCGATGCCCGGGAAGCTTCTGCACTGAACATCAGTGAAAACCTTGCCGGGAAAGCAGCGCTGCAAGAGGCTGGCGGGCTGTTGGCCGAATATTTCGTGGAGCAGCTCTACGCCTACGGGCAGACCGAGGCGCTGGCGGACGACACTTCCTCAGACTTGTTCACCACCGAAATCGAGATATTTGGGCTGCAGAACTATGGGCAGCTGCTGGAGTTCGAGCACGCTGCCGCTGCCCTTCGCGACGTGGACTCGCTGGAAAGACAGTATTTCGCCGGCGGCACTGCCGTGATTGTGGTGGAAAGTTGGATACCGCCTGCGTCTCTGACGGATCTTATCTACACCATGCAGCTTACATCGATGGATTTGGATATTGTGGGGTTCTCGGGTTCAAGGGTGGAGCTTGAAGTGCTTCCGTGAGCAAAGCGTTGAGAGGCCCCCTGCGGGGTCTCTTCTGCGCCTTGGACGAATGGCTGTACCGTGCCCATGGAAGATCAGGACATGGGCACGGACACAGTGAGCGAGCTTTCCTCCGCTGCTGCTTTGGCGGCGGCTTTAAACCGCGTGGCCAAACTGTTCACCGCTGCAACTACAGGGCGTTTTGGACTCATGAAGGTGAGGAAAACAAGGAAGGACAGCACTGCGGTCCTTCCTTGGACGCGGCCACGGCGGAAACAAATATAGTGAACAAACCGCTAAAGGGTCGGCTTAGCAGTCGCAGAAGACGTTAACTGCCGTACCAAGCTGTTTTGTGCAGACGAAGGCGATAAGGTCTGCAGCACCGTGGAGACGGATACGCCTTAATACCACTCATAGTGCATGGTGTCGACGGGAAACCTTTGGCTACACGGCTGCCGCAGCATTCCTGGACAGGGATCAGACACCTCAAGCGCAGATTGGTAAGGTATGGTCTCCATCATCAATGCACAGGAAGCTGTGCATGGGGCAGTGAAGCCGTTCTAACTGGTGCGTGCTTGTCCCACAGCTTAGCAGCGCCGATCTCCGGTTTACGCTGGCGGCACCTGTTCCGCGCCCAGCGCCCGCGCGGGAACCCTAGAGACAAAGAATACCAATACCGACGCATCTGGCTCGCCGTCAGACCGCAGGGTTTCATAGAAAGGGGCATCCGAGCCTTAGGCATTTCAGGCATGGGACGGAACCGATTTCAGACTGTCGGCGGATTCTGGATACTGCTTGGAAGGGTACGATGATATCAATCGGTTAAACACTTGTGTCGACGTCAAGCCCATTGTCTTTAGATACTACAATACGACGGAGGTGCTTATCTTTCGCCGGCGAACCTGACTGCCAACGGCAGACCCCTGATATGGGCTGCTCTAAAACGGTCGGCATACGCCGATGGGATGTTGTGTCCATGCCCGAGGAGAACCCTTGCAGTCCCACCCGTGGCGATAGGCCACAGGCGTCCCTGAGGTTTGCACGCCGACGACAGGGCAGGTATCATCCCTGTCCGGTGTGGGTTGGCCGAGGGCTGGCGGATCTGCACACTTCTATGTCATCGGACTCCCGTGGCGCAGCTCGGTGCTGACCCAGAGCTTTTGTCACGCAAAAACCAGAGATGAGGTGCAAATATGTGCCGTATGATCACCATCGACAACTTTGCTAGCCGCGCTTTGCAGAACACTCGTTCCCTGCGAATCCATCTTCCGCCCGGTTACCGATCAAACGGGACGAAGCGCTACCCGGTTTTGTATGTACATGATGGCCAAAACTTATTTTCCAATGAAACAGCGTTTGCCGGCACGGCATGGGATATTCACAGAACGGCGGATAGTCTCATAGAGCGTAATCTGATGCGGGATATTATTATTGTCGGAATCGACAACACGCCCAATCGCTTTGGCGAATACACCTACCCCGCTGCGGCCATGGATGCTGAACAGCGGGCGCAGGCCCAGGGCGATGGTTATGCCCGGTTTTTGATCGATGAAGTGATTCCTTTCGTGGATGGGCGTTTCCGGACGCTGCCAGTGCCCGAACACCGTGCCGTTATGGGCTCATCCATGGGAGGGTTAATCTCCCTCCATCTGGCTCTGCGCCACCCCAGCCACTTCAGCATGGCCGGGTGTCTTTCGTCGGCCTTTCGCTGGGCTGACAACTATACATTGGCGGCACTGCGCCGCAATGAGTTTTCCCATGGCTCGCGGCCTAAGATCTGGATGGATCTAGGTGATGCCGAAGAAGCTCCCATATTGGAGACCCGAGAAATAGCCCTTGAGCTTCTGCGCCAAGGATGGGAGCTGGGCAAGACCTTAGGCTACTATGAAGCCCCTGGAGCCGGGCACTTTGAGGTTGACTGGGCGCGCCGCGTCCATATGCCCCTGTTGTTCTTCTTTGGTGCCATCGGCGATCCGGTGGAGATGACCCTTATGGGATCGAAGCAAGCAGCGATTGCCGGTATGGCGCAATGGATTAACCCGGTGGTGCAGACAGACAATGATGTAAGGCTGACGGATCTTACGGCTGAAATAGAGAGCATGGACCCGAACACGCTAACCGTGGATACCTTGGGACAGCTGCAGGCAAATCATCTGGGGACCTGTGAGGTGAAGGCTCGCAGTCATGGCTTCGAGACCATGGCCCGGTATGCCATTGCCGAACGCATGGACCCCATGCTTTCCGTCCGGATCACCGTATCCGTACCGGAGGAAACTCCCGCCGACCAGCCGGTATATGTGGGATTGGTTACACAGCCGGATTTTCTTCCCCTGGAGAAGCTCGATCAAAAAACCTATACCGTACAGACGCAGATTCCGCGATCGATGAAGATAGCCTTCGCCTTTACTCGCGGCACGCGGGAAACCATGGAGGTTGTGCAGAGCAGTGAGTACGGCATGTACCGTCAGCTGGCCGTATCGGAAGATAAGGCCGAGTACAGATTCTGTGTCCAGCAATGGGCAGATATTCCAAACGTCATGTAGGTCAGCACAAGACAGGACGGGTGCTTTACCTAGCCCGATGGCCATCGGGCGAGGCTGGGCGGGGGCCGATCGGAATACATGGCTTGGGCGAGCCGAAAGTACCTTAAGAGTGGTCACGGCCATCCGGGGCCCAGCCAGTTGTTGGCAGCGGCACAGACAGAAACCACGGTGGTATGCCCCGGCGCTTGAGAGCCGAAGACAATGCAATGCCAGCTCGGATGGTTGTGGAAAGCCAAGCCATGAAGCACCACTGCGCTGTTAGGGGGATCTGCCTAGCGCCGTGCTGCACTGTATGAAGACCATGGGACCTGCCAAGGCCACGGACTAGGCGAAGTCTGTCTCTCGTCATCCTCTGCTGTATCCGTCCATTCCCGAGAACGGTCGGCTCACCGTGGGAGCAGTCAACCGTCTCCGCTTTGTCCAGATCCTTGCCACCTGGTTGGCTGGTACATGATCACTTTCAGCATTGGTTTTGGCCTTCTCCGGTCCGCGGCACGGCAACGGATTGCACAACCCGGGCAACTGTAGGGTACGCTTGTCCATAGGGGCGAAGCCTGTGTTTCACTAGGTCTAATGGTCCCCGGCAATGCATGATATTAACACAGACGCGACGCTGTGCTACTGCCCCAGTGCCGCCATGCCCAGGAATGGTCTTTTATCCACTTTGACATGCTACTGTGATCGTGTAATTACACTTTTTGAGAACTGAAGGACCAGTAGACAGTCGCAGTACTTCGGAGTCAGTGGACGACAACAATCGTTGCGTTTGCTGGCTGATTGGGAGGCTGCAAGTTCGGACGAACGGGATTTTTCAATAAGCTGTGGCGCTGACGTGGTGCACATAGGAGGATGCGCCTGTGTTCTGGGTTTGTTGGCGCAACTCGAAAGCCACATTGCCCTGTGGTTTGGTGCCGAACAATGGTTGTCAGCAGTCCCGCCGCTCGGCAATAACCTAGAGTGCTCTCTTATTTGTCCCAGAGACCCAAACCTTAGTCAAAGTACTTAGGCAATGAACAAGCCACCCAAGTGCAGGGTGGCTTGTTAGTGCTCCCAAAATATGATTGCCGGCCAATTGATGATAAACCCTATCTGGAACAACAAAACCCCAGCTTAGGGGTCCATTTGTTAGGTGTTGGTGCCGAAGGTGGGAGTCGAACCCACACGAGCGTAAAGCCCACTGCGCCCTGAACGCAGCGCGTCTGCCAGTTCCGCCACTTCGGCCCGGATGTCATTGACTCTGCTATAATAGCACGGCCCGAAAGGGCTGTCAACACCCAGGGAAATTTTTGCGTAGCCTCATGACTCCTCATGACTCGGAAGGGGCTTTGCCTGGTTTTTTGTTAAGCTCCTTGCCGGGCATCACGAATAGAGGGTACCCTGATGTCTTTCGCCATGTTTTGGCCGAGGCTCCCCTAAAGCGGACCGTCGAAAAGCCAGCGTCGTCATGGGCGGAAAATTCGTCCTATCGCATTATCCACAGTCCTGATCTCGGTGTCTATCTCTGACGCTTTTGGAGACAATTTTGTTCTTGCTTGACCTCGGGCAGTTTTCGAGAAGTTTTTGACTTGTTTGCCCTTGACGTAATACGCGAACTGTAGTAGCTTTACTTACGGATTGCTTCGACGGGAGATGAGGACCCCCACAGTCAGATCACTTCTAACGAATATACTAATAAATACAAGACTCCCGCCAACGGACAATTTTGTATTGATTTCATAAAGACAAGGATTGACAAAAGTTGGCGCTTTTACTATAATGGTATTTGATAAAAGATTTTAGTCAATTTTATAAATAAAATGTATAAATGAAATGTCAACGACACAGAGACAAATTAGAAAGGATGAAGACAAGCATGATTTTGAGAAGAAGCAAAGCTTTTATGGATCTGCTCCAGCGAGAGGGAAACGAGGTCAACTTTGGACAGCTTTGTGAAGCTCTGCGTCAAGGATTTGACAATACCAGTGTATATCTGGTCAGCCGGCGGGGCAAACTGCTCGGTTATTCTTTGGAGACCGGGTTTGAAAAGACTCCGTTTGACCAGGATTGGCTGCACTTGGGCGTAATGCCCGACACCCAAAACAGTAATCTTCTGAAGGTTGGTGCATTGACCCAGACCACCGCCGAAACCGGCGAAACGATGATGGTTGTGCCGGTCATTGGTGCAAACAAGCGAGTTGGCACGCTGCTGTTTGTTACAGACCAACCTTCGTTCACGGAAGAAGATACCATCATCGGCGAGTTCAGCGCTACGGCCATAGGAATGGTCATCTCCCACGCGCTGGATGAGGAAGAAGAAGATGAGGCACAGGAAAGCAAGTTGGCTCGGTCAGCCATCAACAGCCTTTCTTATTCCGAGATCATTGCCATGCAGCGCATTTTTGATGAGCTAGATGGCGATGAAGGTTTGCTCGTGGCCAGCCGGATTGCCGACGAAGCCGGAATCACTCGCTCGGTGATTGTGAATGCCCTTCGGAAACTGGCTTCCGCCAACGTCATTGAGTCTCGCTCACTGGGCATGAAAGGCACTTACCTGCGGGTGTTGAACAAGGAAATCCGCAAGGAGTTCGAAGAGCGCCGCTATCCCTATCCTTCAAACAAACTTGGTTAAGCGTAACAAGGCGAGCCTCTTAGCGAGGCTCGCCGCCGCGTTCACCGACTCTTTTTCCTGTTGTACAGCAGCGAACGACCTTTGGTCAATGCGGTGGTTTTATACCGTTCATTGACTGTATCCATCACTTTGCTGAGCTGTTGTTCCCTGGCATCGTCGTCGAAAAGAGATAGCTGCCGTTCTTCGGGCCCTAGATTGGATGCCGTTACTCCCACAAGCCGCAGGGGGTGGCCCCGGAACTCCCTGAACAAATGCCAGGCAGTATGGAATATGGTATCGTTGTCATTGGCCGAGTGCTTCAGGGTATAGCTGCGGGTAAAGGTGGAAAAATCAGGGGTTCGGGCCTTGAGAGTAATGGTTCGGGCATAGAGTCCGTGGCTGCGCAGCCGCCACCCGACCTTGTCGGCAAGCTGGGCTAGTATTCCCTTGAGAAGGTCTTCGTCTGCATAGTCTTCGGGGAAGGTCTGCTCTTGACCGATGGACTTGGCCTGCCCCGGCGCTTCCACGGCACGGTTGTCTATCCCCCAGGACAGCCGATAGATGTGCTGGCCCAGACTGCCCAACATTTTGGTAAGCCACTGTTCTGAACAATTCCGTATGTCTTTTACCGTATGGATTCCATGCCTGCGCAGCTCTTTTTGGGCCGCTTGACCAACGCCCCAGAGCTTTTTAACCGGCAGTTCCATGAGAAAGCTGTCTACCTCCGTCGGGCGCAGAACGAGGAGTCCGTCCGGTTTATTCCAGTCTGAGGCTAGTTTGGCCAAGAATTTGTTGGGCGCGATGCCTACGGATGCTGTTACGCCGGACACATCGCGAATGCGTTCTTTTACGGAGCGGCCCATGGATTCTAAGCCGTCGTAGAAGTGTTCGCAGCCTGTCATGTCCAAAAATGCTTCATCCACAGACAGCGGTTCAACCATCGGGGAGAACTCAAAGAACGTTCGGTGGATGTCTTTGGAAACAGCTTGGTAGCGGTGCATGCGGCCCGGGATAAATATGCCATGGGGGCAGAGGGCCACTGCTCTGGGGATACTCATAGCACTGTGCACGCCGTATTTTCTGGCCTCATAGGAACAAGTAGACACAACGCCGCGCCGGGCACTTTTGTCACCGCCGATGATCAAGGGTTTGCCGCGGTACTCAGGGTGGTCTAGGATTTCCACCGCTGCGAAAAATGCGTCCATATCCACATGCAGAATGACGGCCATGGCTTTCACCTCTAACCCAGATATTCGAGAAGGTTGGGCGGGATCCTTTATGAAGGGGGCCCGTCGGCCGTTTTTTTCCGAAGATATGGTCAGAGAGGCCGACATATAGTACACTAGAGGGAGACCTTTTGGCAACCTCGAAGAAAGGTGGGCCCCGATGCAGAATGTTTATTTGGTCGCGGTGCAGACCCCTGGCCGAGAGGACTGGCAGACGAAAGACCATCTGACCGAACTGACAGATTTGGCCAGTGATGCTGGTCTCGCAGTGGCCGGCAGTTTCACCCAAAAGCGCGGCTCTCCTCATCCGCGTACCTACATCGGAACAGGGAAAGTTGAAGAAATCCGCGAAGTCCTGCAAGAAGACGATATGGTAATATTTGATGACGAACTGTCGCCGTCCCAGCAGGGCCACCTATCAGAGCAGCTTGATGCTCCCGTGTTGGACCGGACCCAGCTGATTCTCGATATATTCGCCCGTCGAGCCCAAACCAAGGAAGGAAAAATCCAAGTGGAATTGGCGCAGCTCAATTACCTGCTTCCGAGGCTTAGGGGCAAGGGAGAAGCGCTGTCCCGTCTCGGGGGCGGCATTGGCACTCGCGGTCCCGGCGAGACAAAGTTGGAGACCGATCAGCGCCATATCCGCAGACGGATCACTGAGCTGAACGACGAACTAGAGCAGATCAGACAAGCCCGGCAAATCCGACGGGGCAGCCGTGAACGTTTTGGCGTTCCCACGGTCGCCTTAGTGGGTTATACGAATTCGGGCAAATCGACGCTGCTCTCGGCTCTAACCGGGGAGCCCACCCACATTGCCGACCAACTCTTCGCCACACTAGACCCGACCATTCGCCGTTGGGAAGTGCAGGACAATCTTTTGGTGTTTTTGACGGACACCGTTGGTTTTATCCGGAAATTGCCCCATACTTTGGTGGCCGCCTTCAGGGCAACGCTAGAAGAAGTGCTGTACGCCGACCTTCTCCTGCATGTTGTGGATGCCAGCCATCCGCAGATGGATGCCCAGCAGCGAGCGGTCAAAGAGGTCTTGGCAGACATCGGTGCGTCCCAGCCCCAGATCCATGTCTACAACAAGGTCGATGTTCTGGAGGACTCTTTGGTCCTAGAGCCCAGCAGCGAGGAGCGGGTGGAAGTTTCGGCACTGACCGGGCACCAGTTGGACCTGCTGGAGTCAAAGGTATACCAGTTCTTCACCAAAAACAATACTGTGCGGGAATATTTCTTTTCCTTTCAGGATATGGGCGAGCTTCCCATGCTCCGTGAGCATGGACGGATATTGAAGGAAACATTCACACCCGAGGGAGTGCAGCTGACAGCCGAAGTTGGGCCAGCCATGGCTCAGCGGTTTCAGCCCTTTGAAAACGGCCAAGACCGTTCCCGACGACAGAGCGAAATAGGCAGAAATCCTTAGCAGAGCATACAGATAAGGTGGTTGCTGGCAGAGTGAGACTATCCAATGTGCCATGGTTAGAGATGATTGTAGGGTCCATGTTCTCCGGCAAGAGCGAAGAATTGATACGCAGGGTAAAGAGGGCGCAAATAGCCCGCCAAGAAGTTCTAGTCGTCAAGCCTGAAATTGACACCCGTTCCAAGCAGGAGCGTGTGGTGGCGCACAATGGGCATTCCGTAGACTGCAGTTCAGTTCGGCATTCCAGTGAAATTCTACGCTGCGTGGGACCGCAGACCCATTTTGTGGCTGTGGATGAAGTGCAGTTTTTTGATGATGAAATCATCCGGGTATGCCAAACGCTGGTAAACCAAGGCAAACGGGTGGTGTGCGCCGGTCTCGATCAAGACTTCCGCGGCGAACCGTTTGGTGCCGTGCCGATCCTCTTAGCCTTGGCTGAAGATGTAACGAAGTTGAATGCGATTTGTGTTGTTTGCGGTAGTGCAGCCAGTAGAACACAGCGCTTAATTGACGGCCGGCCCGCGAATTACAGCGATCCGATTATACTGATAGGAGCCGAGGAACACTATGAAGCTCGCTGCGTCCGCTGTCACCAGGTACCGGGGCGCCCGAAAACGGGGAGCGAGTAGCATGCGAGCGAAGAAGAGACAAAATCGCTGGGCTATCCGCTTTCTAATTGCCGCCCGGGCCTTTACGGTCGGCCTGTCCTATTACGTTGTTGCAGGTCTGCCGGGATTGACATCGAGTTTTGTGGCTGTGTTTGTGTCCCTGCTTCCGTTTGATCTGATTGTCGCCATGCCTCGGTTTTCCTTGCGGCTGAAGGATTGGAAGCAGATGGTCATCACAGTTCTGCCGCGCATCAGTGCCACTGCCGTTACCCTAGTGATTGGCCTGCTTCTAGGTACAGGATTTGGTGCCCTTACAAAATGGGGCCTGCCGGTTTTCCTCGGAGCGGTGTTTACCGTCGGGTTGGCTTATACGGCGGCGGAACAGACCAAGGCAAATATCTCGGCTTATGTGGGTATCATCGGGGGATTAGCAGTCTTTGATCAAGTGATGCGTTTGGAAGGCATGCAGCTAGATGATCGGCTCTTAATGGATATCAGCGGTACAGGCCTGCGGGCCTTCTATGCTACCTTTGCCGCTTTGTTTGCAGGATGGGCTGTCGGTGTGTCCGTGGGAATCGTCACCCGTCTTATCCTGCCGAGAGGATATCGTACGACCAAAAGCGAAGCCTATGCTCGGCCGTTATACCTGCGCTCATTGAAAGAAGTGGCGCAACTCGATGAGAACGCCGTTGTTATGAAAATGCAGGTAGGCGACGATTCAGATATTCTGTACAAACCGCTCAGCGAATCCGGGCTGCGCTCGGAGTATGATGCCGCGGTCATGAGTATTCAACGCCGGCCAAAAGACATCACATCGCCTAGGGGAAGTGATATTATCTATCCCGGTGATGTGCTTGTAGTTCTGCTTCCTGCTGACCAGACAGCAGCGGTCGTGGAGCATGTGAAGGGGCGTGTCATGGATGAATAGATTCAGCTACGGCGGCCAAGCGGTCGTTGAAGGTGTTGTGATGAAAGGGAAGCATTATCTGACCATGGCTATCCGCTGCTCGGATAACGATGTTCGCGTTCGCCGTGACCCTTTCCGTTCTTGGAGTCATCGCTTTCCACTGCTGCGCCGGCCCTTGGTCCGCGGCGTTGTGATTCTCATGGAAACGCTGGCCTTGGGTGTGCGGTGCTTGGCTCGTTCTGCGGCTGAGCAGGAAGCGCACAAACCCGATGAAGACAGGGTGTTTTGGAAAACGCTGTCAGTCTCGTCCGCCGGGACCATCGCTGGTGTGCTATCGCTCTTCGTACTGCCCGCAGTCGTTGTTAGTTTGTTGGAAAGCTTGTTTGCGGCGAATCTAACCCTGAATGCCGCCGAAGGCATTATACGGCTAGGACTGTATCTGGCCTATCTGGCGGTCATATCCACCTTGCCGGGTACCCGCCGCATGTTTCAGTATCATGGGGCCGAGCATCAGGTCATCAACTGCCATGAGGCGGGAGAATGTCTGACGTTGGACAATGTCCGGAAATATCCTCTGATCCATGCCCGCTGCGGAACGAACTTCCTGTTTGTTCTCATTGTCGTCGGAGTTGTGCTGTTCGGTGTCCTAGGCCGGCCGCTCTTTTTTGAGCGAGTCCTGCTGCACTTGGCCATCACGCCTCTAGTGGCTGGCATCGCCTTTGAAGTCATACGGGGACTGGGGCGCATGGAAAGCCCGCTGCTGCGGTTGGCGTGCCTTCCAGGCATGGCCCTGCAGTATTTCACGACCCGTCCGCCGCAAGACGATCAACTGGAAGTAGCTATCCGGGCCTTGGAGACGGTAGTCCAAGAAGACGCTGCCCACCATGAAGAACAGAAGGTCAAGCCGTTTCCGGTTCCGGTTTCATAAAAAGGAGCGACCGAATTTATGATCGACAAACTGCAAGCGATGGAAGAGAAGTACCTGGATCTCAATGATAAACTCAGTGATCCAGAAATTATGCAGGACCAGAAGCGCTATCAGAAGTTGGCCAAACAGCATTCCGACCTGGAAGAAGTTGTTGTTCCGTTCCGGGAATACCAAGAAGTGACCAAAGAACTGGAAGAAGCAAAAGAGATGCTCCGCGAAACCAAGGAAGCCGAGTTCCGCGAACTGGTGGAGACGGAAATGGAAGAACTGGAGCAGCGTAAAGAGCAGCTAGAAGCCAAACTCCAGCGTCTTTTGATTCCAAAGGATCCCAATGATGACAAGAACGTTATTGTGGAAATTCGCGGCGGAACCGGCGGCGAGGAGGCAGCACTATTCGCCGGGGTTCTATTTCGCATGTATTCTCGCTATGCCGAGCTGAAGCGCTGGAATGTGGAATTGATGCATTCCAACCCCACGGAGTTGGGCGGCTTTAAAGAGATCATTTTTATGATTGAAGGAAAAGGCGCTTACAGCCGTTTGAAGTACGAGAGCGGCGTCCACCGTGTGCAGCGGATTCCGACCACCGAATCCGGAGGCCGGATCCACACATCTACAGCCACCGTCGCTGTACTTCCCGAAGTGGAAGATGTGGAAGTGGATGTGGATCCCAATGACTTGCGGGTCGATGTCTATCGTTCTTCTGGACCCGGGGGACAGAGTGTCAATACCACCGATTCGGCGGTTCGAATTACGCACGTTCCGACCGGTCTGGTCGTATCATGCCAAGACGAAAAATCCCAGCACAAGAACAAAGACAAGGCTATGAAAATATTGCGGGCCCGTCTCTACGAGGTTGTCCAAGAAGAGCAGAACAAAGAACTGGCTGAGACCCGCCGCTCGCAGGTGGGCACCGGCGAACGCTCCGAACGCATTCGAACCTACAACTTCCCCCAGGGGCGGTTGACCGACCACCGCATCGGATTTACCCTCTATAAGTTGGAACAGGTGGTTGGCGGCGAGCTTGACGAGGTTATTGATGCCCTTGTTGATGCCGAACAGGAACAGCAGTTGAAAGCAATGGAGTCATAGGGTATGGAAAAACCAAAGACGGTTATGGATTATATCAAAACAGCCGGCGCGTATCTGGAACGATGCGGCTGTGAGTCGCCGCGGCTCGATGCCGAGCTGCTGCTGGCACATGTGCTGTGTACCAACCGGACGCGGCTGTATATGGAGTTTGACAAACCGCTGACGGCCGAAGAAGTGGATGGCTACCGGGAGGTCATTGCCAAACGGGCCCGACGAGTTCCCGCCGCTCAGATCATGGGTCAGCGGGAATTTCTTTCCCGCCCCTTTGGCGTAACGGACGCGGTTTTGATACCGCGCCCAGAAACCGAACTGGTGGTGGAAGCAGCCCTGGAGCTGTTGGGTGAACAGGCCCAACCGGCTGTATTGGATGTGGGCACGGGCAGCGGCATTATTGCTGTGTCCATAGCCTGCCAGCGTCCCGACGCTAGGGTAAAGGCAGTGGACGTATCTTCTGCTGCTCTGTCTGTGGCCCTGGCCAATGCACAGCGTTCCGGAGCAGCCGTGGATTTCGTGGAAAGCGATCTCTATGCGGCACTGGAGGAAGGCGAACGCTTCCACTGTATTGTGTCGAATCCACCCTATATTCCTTCGCAGCAGCTGGAATCGCTGCAGCCAGAGATCCGGCATGAACCTGTGCTGGCTCTCGATGGCGGGCCCGATGGCCTGCGCTTTTATCGGCGGCTCATCAATCAGGCGGCAGACTTTCTCCATCCTTCAGGGTACCTGGTGCTGGAAATCGGTTGGGACCAGGCCGACGCTGTATTGGCGCTGATAGAACAGTCGCAGCTGCAGCGGTCCGAGGTTCGAAAGGATTACGGCGGATTGGATCGGGTGGTGGTGGCGTCGTGCCCTGGGTAACGAAGCGTTTTTCAGGCGATGATCTGTCTGAGCCTGCAGGGATGCTGCGGGACGGCTATTGTGTCGCCTTTCCCACGGAAACGGTGTACGGCCTCGGAGCCAATGCGCTGGATTCGGAAGCAGTCCAGAGAATTTTTGCTGCCAAGGGGAGGCCCGCAGACAATCCCCTGATTGTGCACTGCTGCAGTGTTGAACAGGTGTGCTTGGTGGCACGTCCTTGGCAAGAACGCGTGCAGCGCCTGATGGACACGTTTTGGCCCGGACCTTTGACGCTGGTGCTTCCCAAACAGCCCGTAGTACCGCTGACCGCCACGGCTGGACTGGATACTGTGGCTGTTCGCATACCGGATCACCCGGTGGCCTTGGCTCTGTTTCGATTGGCCGGCGTCCCGGTAGCGGCGCCTAGTGCGAATGTTTCCGGCCGACCAAGCCCCACCAGGGTCGAGCATGTAATGGACGATCTAGATGGGCGCATTCCAGGCATTGTGGACGGTGGTCCCACAGGATGGGGTGTAGAGAGCACTGTTCTGGATTGTTCTGTGTACCCTTATCGTCTGTTGCGTCCGGGTGGAGTGACCTTTGAAGAACTATCGGCATATGCCGAAGTGGAGCTCGATCCTGGCATGTTTTCCGAAACGATCGCCAGTCCGCGCTCGCCCGGCATGAAATACAAGCACTATGCACCGGAGTGCCGAGTGGTTATTGTGACGGGCAGACAGGCGGCTCCGGTGATTCGAAAGCTGGCCGCCAAGGACATGGTTCTGGGAAAACAAGTGGGAGTTATGGCTTTCAGCGAGCATTCGGCCCGATATCCGCACCTGACTGTGTTAGATCTTGGGTCGAAATATGCCCTCCAGGAAGGGGCTTCGCGGTTGTACCATCTGCTGCGGGAGGCCGACGCCTTGGGCCTGGACATCTTGTATGTAGAAGGGCTGCCAGAGAAAGAACTTGGCATGGCCATCATGAACCGGCTGCGGCGGGCTGCAGGCTATCATGTGATCGACAGCGAACGCGATTGAAAGCCATTGACAGACAGTACAGATTTGTGCAAGGGGTGTATTGGCGTGATAAAAGTACTGATGGTCTGTACGGGGAACACCTGCCGCAGCGTCATGGCCGCGGCTTTGATGCAGAAGATAGCCGAGGAACGGGGCATAGGAATATCGGTGTCTTCGGCTGGGCTGGCCGCTTTTGGGGGAGACCCGGCCACATCCCCGACCCAGCAGGTCATGGACGCCTATGGGATAGACGTTTCTACCCACCGATCGCGCCGGGTGCAGCAGCCTTTGATTGACGAATCTGACTATATCTTTGTGATGACTGAGGCCCATTGCAGACAGCTTACAGCGATGTTTGGCGAACAGGCAGCCGCGAAAACTTACGTACTCAAGGCCTATGCTCGGATGGCAGAAGAAAATGCACCGACCCAGGAGGAGAAAGATTGCGGTGAAGCGAATACAAATACGGATATGGATATACCGGATCCCTTTGGGGATACGGTGGAAGCCTATCGCCGCACGGCTGAGGAGATCGAATGTGCGGTACGCATGATCATAGATTCCTGGAGGTAGGCGGAGGTGTGTTATGCGCATTGCAGTGGGCGTTGATCACGGCGCTTTTTTTATGAAGGACACAGTAATCAAGCATATCGAGGCATTGGGGCACGAGGTAACGGACTTTGGGACTTACAGCGATGATTCCTGTGACTATCCAGACATTGTTAAAGCAGTGGCTCCTCGGGTCGCAGCCGAGGAATACGACAGGGGTGTCCTGATGTGCGGGACTGGCATCGGCATGTCCATCACCGCCAACAAAGTGGCCGGTGTGCGGGCGGCCCTCTGCCACGATACGTATTCGGCAAGACTTGCACGGGAGCACAATGACAGCAACATTCTCTGTATGGGAGGCAGGGTGCTGGGCCATGGACCGGCGCTTGACATCTTACAGGTGTGGCTGGAGACGTCGTTTCACGGCGGCCGCCACCAGCGCCGGGTAGATAGGATTTCGGACCTGGACACGTAGCGGGAGGAGCTGGTATTTTGTCGAACGTGCATCTCATCGATCATCCACTGATACTGCATAAACTGACCAGGATCCGCGACAGGGAAACGGGGCCAAAGGACTTCCGAGCTCTCATGGATGAGGTTTCGCTGCTGATGGCTTACGAGGTCACGCGTGATATGCCCCTGGAAGAAGTGGAAGTGGAAACGCCTATCTGCAGGACCAAAGCATATACCATTTCGGGCAAGAAGGTGGGCATTGTTCCGATTTTGAGAGCCGGTTTGGGTATGGTCAACGGTATTCTGCGGTTGATACCCACGGCCAAAGTCGGTCACATAGGCGTGTATAGGGACCCAGAAACATTGCAGCCGGTAGAGTATTATTGCAAGCTGCCCGGGGACGTGCAGGAGCGGGAACTGATTGTCATCGATCCGATGCTGGCTACGGGAGGTTCGGCTGCGGCGGCTATTTCGTTTTTGAAGGAACGAGGCTGTACAGCCATTAAGTTGATGTGTCTCCTGGCGGCCCCGGAAGGCATCCAACGAGTACAGGAGACGCACCCAGATGTGGGAATTTTTACCGCTGCCGTTGATGAACGTCTCAATTCCCACGGCTACATTATCCCTGGACTGGGCGATGCCGGCGACCGGTTATTTGGGACGAAGTAGTGCATCGACAGGCACCGGCAAGGGTGCTTTTTTCCATGGGAGGTCATAGACCTCGCGGCTAAAGCCGGGGGCTTGTGGTGAAAGCCAGACACAAGCCTGCCATGACCCCAGCCTGAGCCTTCATTGGCTGCGTTATCTTAGTCATGATACGTTCTGCGTGCTTCTCCAGCCCGTTTTGCTATCGTCTGGCATTACACAGCAAGTTGGGGTGTTTGCAAGCAGTGTGCTAGGCATGACAAGCTAAGATAACATAGCGAGGAGAGATGGCCCTATAGGGCCGCGTCACAAGCCCCTTACGGGGTACTGGCAGGAGTTGCCGTTAGCGGTAACCCCTACCACCCAAAAATATAGCGGTTTCCTCCCCATAGCTAAAGCGAGGGGCATCCAACCGTTTGGAAAGTGGTGAAAGGCGTGAGGCAGCGCCCGTCGTGGGACCAGTATTTTATGGAGATCTCGGCGTTGGTGTCCAGCCGCTCCACGTGTCTGCGCCGTCAGGTCGGCGCTGTTCTGATTCGTGATCGGCAGATTATCTCGACGGGATACAATGGAGCGCCCAGCGGCACAGCACACTGTTCTGAAAAAGGCTGTCTGCGAGAACGGCTAGGGATCCCCAGCGGTGAACGGCACGAAATTTGCCGGGGAACCCATGCCGAGCAGAACGCAATTATCCAGGCGGCCCGCCACGGCGCTGAAACGGATGGCAGTACACTGTACTGCACCCATCTTCCGTGTCTGCAGTGCGTCAAGATGCTGATCAACGCCGGAGTGGGGTCTGTTGTCTACTGCGGGGGCTATCCGGACCCTCTGGCTGAAGAACTGCTTGACGAAGCTGGTGTCCATGTAGTTTGCTGGAAGGAGGGGCAGCCGTGAGTCAGATGGGTTTGGCCATTGGGCTGACATTCCTGTTTTCGCTGCTGTTGACTCCGGCAGTTCGGATCTTGGCCGAGAGGGTTGGCCTGGTGGATGTTCCTAATGCACGTAGAATCAACAAAGCAGCAATGCCTACCGGCGGCGGCATTGCGATCTTCCTTAGTTTCATGGCTGCGTCATTGATTATGGATGCACCTATGCAGGTGCCGTTGGTGCTAGGCGGAAGCATGATTTTGCTCATCGGTATTCTGGATGACTATTTTGAACTGCAGGCCAAGCAGAAGTTTCTGGGACAGGTTTTGGCTGTGGCTGTGTTTGTCTGGTTTGGGCCCCGGATTGAGTTTGTGACCAATCCCCTGGGCGGGATGATCTACTTAAGTTACCTGGCTGTGCCGGTCACGATGTTTTGGATGTTGGCGGTAGTCAATATTATGAACTTCATCGACGGATTGGATGGCCTTTCTGCGGGAATAGCACTGATAAGCAGCACGGCACTGCTGTCGATTGCCTTTGACTTGGCCCGCATGGACGCGGCACTACTGGCGGCTCTGCTGGTGGGCGCGATTGCCGGGTTTCTGCCGTATAATTTCAACCCGGCCCGGATTTATTTGGGCGACGCGGGTGCCCTCTTTCTCGGGTTCATGCTCGGTGCTGTGGCCGCGGAGGGTGCATTGAAAGGTGCTGCCACCATCGGTCTGACCATACCGTCACTGATCCTCGTGGTTCCGGCCATGGATACCTTCTGCAGTATTACGCGGCGGATGCGTCAGGGAACGCCGGTCTACCAGGCAGATAAAGGACATTTTCACCATCGTCTGCTGGCATTGGGCTTTTCCCAGCGGCAAGTGGTGCTCGTGCTTTATACCGCCAGCATTGCTGCCGCCGCTGCCGCCCTGTATCTGACGAGAAGCCCCCAGCACAGCTGGGGTGTATTGGGATTGGTGGGTGCTGTGTTGATGACAGTGGCTTGGCGGTTTGGCTGGCAGAGCCAGGATCACCCTTAGGGAATGAGTCCATAGAAAATGCTGGAGTGTGAAAACCATGAATCGTGTTGGGATCGTGTTTGGAACGCGGCCGGAAGCTGTAAAAATGGTACCGGTTATCCAAGCACTGAAGAAATACCGGGAACTGCACGTGGCCGTGATCAACACTGGCCAGCACCGAGAAATGGTGGACCAGGTTCTCGACGTGTTTGACGTGGCCGTGGATTACAGATATTCTGCCATGGCCTCGGGACAGTCACTGCCGAGCCTGACAGCGAAGATCCTGCAGTATATGGACGTGCTGCTGTCGCAACAGGCCTTCGATTTGCTGTTGGTCCACGGAGATACAGCCACTGCACTGGCTTCGGCCTTGGCCGCGTTTTACCATCGGATTCCCGTCGGCCATGTGGAGGCCGGTCTGCGGACGCCCTCCATTGACTCGCCCTTTCCTGAAGAGGCCAACCGGCGTCTGATTGATACAATTACCCAACTGTACTTTGCCCCGACGGAAGCAGCTGCCGCCAATCTCTACCGGACAGGCACAGACCCAGACCAGGTCTACGTCACCGGCAATACCGTGATTGATGCCCTCTACAGCGTGGTCAAGCGTGAAACTGTGTTTACAAACTCAGTACTATCGAATCTGGATGATGCCCATCCGCTAGTGGTGGCTACCGTTCACCGGAGGGAAAACTGGGGACAGCCTCTGCAAGAAATATGCGAAGCCCTTAGGGAAGCTGTGGATAGGTTCTCGCTGCAGATGGTATTCTGCATGCATAAAAATCCTGCTCTGCAGACCGCGGTTACGGGGTTGCTCGGCGGGCATCCGCGGATTCACCTTGTGGATGCTCCCGGTTATCGGGAGTTTGCTCACCTCCTAAAGCGCAGTTGGCTGGTGCTCACCGATTCCGGCGGACTGCAAGAAGAAGCGCCGGCCCTGGACATACCTGTATTGGTTTTGCGCAGGAGCACCGAACGTCCCGAGGGTGTCGAAGCTGGTACTCTGCAGCTGGTGGGAACCGACAAACAGGATATTCTGGGCTGGATTGACAAGCTGACGGTCGATCATCGGGCATACAGACAGATGCAGCAGGCAAAAAATCCTTATGGTGACGGTCTTGCCGCCGAACGAATAGCCGAAGTGGTGGCGGCCAAGCTGAAATATTGGGGGGGATCGTAATGGCCATTCGGCCGGATGAAATTACCGCGATTTTAAAGCGGCAGATTGAAGAGTTTGAAAGCGATCTGAAGGTGGAAGAAACCGGTTCAGTGCTGATGGTTGGGGATGGCATAGCCCGCGTCTATGGGCTTGAGGACGCCATGGCCGGGGAACTTCTGGAGTTTCCCCGTGAAACCTATGGAATAGCCCAGAATCTGGAACAGGACAATATCGGCTGCGTGATCATGGGGTCCTTTGACCATATCAAAGAAGGCGATCCTGTGAAACGAACCGGACGTATTGTCCAAGTTCCTACAGGCGATGCCATGGTCGGCCGCGTTGTCGATCCTCTAGGTCTGCCTTTAGACGGAAAGGGGCCTATCCAGACTGAACAATATCGGCCCATAGAGGCGCTGGCTCCAGGAGTCATGGCCCGCCAGGGAGTGCACGAACCTCTGCAGACCGGCTTGAAGGCTATAGATTCTATGGTTCCCATTGGCCGAGGCCAGCGGGAACTGATCATCGGCGACCGGCAGACGGGAAAGACAGCTATTGCTGTCGATACCATTCTCAATCAAAAGGATACCGACGTAATTTGTGTCTACGTGGCAATCGGACAAAAGGCTTCGACGGTGGCGGGTGTCGTGGACGTTTTTGAACAACACGGCGCTATGGATTACACTATTGTTGTTTCGGCCACAGCCAGTGAACCAGCCCCGCTGTTGTTCGTGGCGCCATATGCCGGTGTTTCCATGGCCGAGGAATTCATGTATCAGGGAAAACACGTCTTGGTGGTCTATGATGATCTCTCAAAACATGCAGCTGCCTATCGAGAACTGTCCCTGCTTTTGCGGCGGCCACCGGGAAGGGAAGCCTATCCGGGCGACGTGTTCTATCTCCACAGCCGCTTGCTGGAGCGGGCTGCCAAGTTGAACGAATCCATGGGCGCGGGATCCATTACGGCTCTGCCCATTGTTGAGACCCAGGCCGGCGACATATCCGCATACATTCCTACCAACGTTATTTCCATTACCGACGGACAGATTTTCTTGGAATCGGATCTGTTTTATTCTGGAATTCGTCCAGCGATTTCGGTCGGCCGCTCCGTATCCCGGGTAGGTGGTGCGGCACAGGTTAGAGCCATGAAGAGGGTCGCCGGCCCCCTGCGCCTTGATCTGTCGCAGTATCGGGAGTTGGCTGCCTTTGCACAGTTCGGATCTGACTTGGACAAGGCAACGCAGCAGAAACTCGGGCGCGGCGAACGCACCTATGAAATGCTTAAACAGGCCCAGTACCAGCCAATGCCCGTGGAAGAACAGGTGGTGGCTTTGTTCATTGTGACCAAAGGCCATATAGACGACATTGACACTGAGCAGGTGGCTGCTTTCGAACGTGAATTCATCGACTATCTGCGCCGTGAACAGCCTGAACTGCTGCAGCAGCTGAAGCAGGAGTCTAACCTAGACGAGGAAATGACGGAGTCACTGACGGAAGCGGCCCAAGAATTCAAGAAGACGTTTGTTGAGTAGGGGGAGGTGGCCTCATGGCGGAATCAACCCGTGATATTAAACGGCGTATGCAAAGCATTGACAATACGCGTCAAATTACTAAGGCGATGGAGATGATCGCTGCCGCCAAGCTACGCAGAGTCCAAGAACGTGTGGAACGAAGCCGCCCCTATCTGGAGCGTTTGACGGATACGCTAGGCCGGGTGGTGCAGGCAGCGAAAAAAGAGGGCGATGAACTTCCGATCATGGCACAGACTCGGGAAGGCAGCCGGCGCTGTCTTGTCGTGATGACCTCAGACCGGGGTCTAGCCGGCGGCTACAATGCCAACATTCTTCGCCAGACAGACCGCTACATGCGTGATTACGATGATGTACAACTGATCCTGGTGGGCCGCAAAGCCCGGGACTATTATCGGCGCCGCGGCCAGAACTTCCTGGCCGAGTACGTCAATTTAGGAGATCACATTACCTTCCGCCAAGCCCAGGAGATGAGTCAGGTGGTGGAAGAGTTCTATGCCAATGAGCTCTTTGATCAGGTGGACATCGTCTACAATTACTTTGTCAACTCGGTCACCCAGAGGGTCCGGGTGCGGCCCATCCTGCCCATTCCCGAGCCTCCGGAGGAGGCCGAACGGACAGGGCCCCAGCCTCTGTACTGGTTTGAGCCTTCCTTTGCCGGAGTTTTGAACACGCTGGTACCGCAGTTTGTGCAGACATCCTTGTTCCAAGCGCTCCTGGAGGCGTCCGCCAGTGAACAAGGGGCGAGGATGACCGCCATGCGCAGTGCCACCGATAACGCCACGGAGATGATACGCGATCTGACGCTGTCGTTTAACCGAGCCCGCCAAGATGCCATTACGAAAGAGATATCAGAGATTGTCGGTGGAGCGGAAGCGCTGCAATCAAGATAGGGAGGTTTTAACTTTGAGTGAATTCGTCGGCAAGGTGGCTCAGGTTATCGGACCCGTCGTTGATGTGGAATTTGCCAGCGACGAGCTGCCGAATATCTATACAGCAGTGACTGTTGACAGTGTAAGGGATGATCGGGAAATCCATTTGACCCTTGAAGTGGCGCAGCATCTAGGCAATAATGCCGTGCGCTGTGTAGCCATGTCGTCTACCGAAGGACTGCAGCGGGGCATGCGGGCCGCAGCCACGCAGGAACCGATTTCGGTGCCTGTGGGCCGAGAGGTATTGGGACGCTTGTTTAACGTATTGGGTGAGCCGATTGATGACGGAGAACCTGTGGAGGCCGTGGAACGCTGGCCGATTCACCGTCCTGCCCCTACGGTGGACGAAGTGGAACCAGCCACCACCATGCTCGAGACAGGGATCAAAGTTGTAGACCTGATTGCACCCTATGCCCGCGGCGGAAAAATCGGTCTTTTCGGTGGAGCAGGGGTGGGCAAGACTGTTCTGATCATGGAACTGATCGGCAATATTGCCCAGGAGCACGGCGGATTTTCCGTGTTTTCGGGTGTGGGTGAACGGACTCGAGAAGGAAATGACCTCTATCATGAGATGAAGGACTCTGGCGTGATCGATAAGACTGCCATGGTCTTCGGCCAGATGAATGAACCCCCGGGAGCCCGGATGCGTGTGGGCCTGACCGGTTTGACCATTGCCGAGAGCTTCCGTGATCAGGAAGGCCAGGATGTACTGCTTTTTATTGACAATATTTTCCGTTTCACCCAGGCAGGCTCGGAAGTATCGGCGCTGTTGGGACGCATGCCCTCCGCCGTTGGCTACCAGCCGACGTTGGCCACGGAAATGGGACAGCTGCAGGAACGCATCACCACAACCAAACAAGGTTCGATTACGTCAATTCAGGCCATATATGTCCCGGCCGACGATTATACGGATCCGGCACCGGCGACCACATTTGCCCACTTGGACGCGACAACCAACTTGGAGCGCCGGATTGTCGAGAAAGGCATTTACCCGGCCGTAGATCCGTTGGCATCCACATCGCGGCTGCTCGCGCCGGACGTTTTGGGCAAAGAGCATTACGAAACGGCCCGCGGTGTTCAGCAGGTCCTCCAGCGCTATAAGGAGCTGCAGGATATTATTGCCATCTTGGGTATGGATGAACTTTCGGAGGATGACAAGGTGACGGTAGCACGGGCCCGGCGCCTGGAACGGTTTTTGTCACAGCCATTCTTTGTTGCGGAGCAGTTCACGGGGATGGCCGGGAAATACGTGCCCCTCAAAGAAACGGTACGCGGTTTTAAGGAAATTCTCGAAGGCAAACACGACGAACTGCCGGAAAGTGCCTTCTACATGGTCGGAAGTATTGACGAAGCCGTGGAAAAAGCGGAATCCATGGATCAGGAGAGTGCCTGACGATGAGTACCTTTCGCTTAGAAGTGGTCACTCCGGAGCGAACTGTGTTGGATCAAGACGTGGAATCGGTGCTGCTGCCGGCTAAAGGCGGGCAGTTGGGCATATGGGCCAACCATGCGCCCATGATAGCTGCCTTGGAAATCGGGGTAGCACAGTATGGCCCTAAGTCTGGCCGTAAGGAAAATTTGGCCGTGGGCGGCGGGTTCATAGAAATGGATGGAACGACCCTGCGCGTCTTTGCCAATACTGCCGAGACGGCTGAGGAGATTGATGTCATGCGGGCACAGGAAGCGAAGGACCGGGCCGAGCAGAGGCTGCAGGATATGCAGTCGGAATGGGGCCACTACAGAGCAGAGATTGCACTGCAGAAAGCACTGACAAGGCTGCGTGCAGTCGGCGAATAACGGGACGCAAAGCAAATGGGGCACATTTTCCGGGGCTTGCCGGAACCTGTGTTCCGTATTGTCGTGCGTTCTGTTGGGTGACCAGACACGTAAGAAGGGCTTCCCGAAATTGACAAAGGAAATGCCCCTGTCCTGTCGAATAGCCCATACAGAGTAATGGAAAGGGGCAAGAATGTCCATGTTTGTATCGGATATCGGAATTGATCTGGGGACAGCCAACATCTTGGTCTATGTCAAAGGTAAGGGTGTTGTGGTCCATGAGCCATCGGTGGTGGCCATGGAAGTGGAAACAGGAAAAATCCGGGCAATCGGTGAAGAGGCCAGGCAGATGATTGGCCGCACCCCCGGTAACATACAAGCGATTCGTCCGCTCAGTGACGGGGTGATCGCGGATTACGAGATCACCGAGAGTATACTGCGCTATTTCATTGAGAAGGCAGCCGGTAAACGGCGTCTTTTCCGGCCGCGGGTCGTGATCTGTGTTCCTTCGGGAGTCACGGGTGTGGAGAAGCGGGCGGTGCTGGAGGCTGCCTCACGGGCTGCGGCCAAAGAAGTATATCTCATTTCCGAACCGATGGCTGCTGCCATTGGTTGCGGCTTGGATATAGCAGCGCCGGCGGCCAACATGATCGTGGATGTGGGAGGCGGCACAACCGACATTGCTGTCATTTCCCTAGGCGGCGAAGTGGTGGCCGAATCATTGCGCATCGGCGGCGACCATTTTGAGGAAGCGATTGTCCGCCATGTTAAGCGGGAATACAATGTGGCCATCGGTGAGCGGACTGCGGAGGAAATCAAGATTAACATTGGTTCTGCATATCCCAATACCGATAAGCACATGGCCGTCCGGGGACGGGATCTGGTGAGCGGCTTGCCCTGCACGATTCAGCTTTCTTCGGGGGATATCTATCAGGCGATTGAAGAACCCATTCTCAATATCGTTGAGGCGATTAAGAATGTCTTAGAGATAACCCCGCCGGAGTTGGCCGCCGATATTGTCAACAGCGGTATGATGATGACGGGCGGCGGCGCTCTATTGGATGGGTTAGTGCGGCTGTTTACGGAGGCGACGAAGGTGCCGGTGCACCTAGCCGACGATCCATTGACCTGTGTGGCTAAAGGGACAGGCCAGGTGCTGAACAATATCGACAAGATTAAGAGTGGTGTGCTCATGACGTCCAATAGCTTCCGATAAACGTACCACCGCTGTTCCGGGACGAAAGACGCACAGTCTCCCATGCCCAATAGTGCCTGGAATAGGGCGCATTGGGCGTTTTTTGTGCTTTCTTTTTTTGAGGGATGTTTCGTCGCGGGAACGTACCAGGGCAGGGTTCCTTTCCTGGTTGCATGCAAAAGCGGCAGTTGATAGTGATTTTTTGCTAAAGGATCAGGGACTCGCTGCCGATGAATGCAATAAAGATTTCTTTAAAGGGGGGTTGTGGGTGATTCGAGGACTGTACACAGCGGCATCGGGCATGTTAGTCGAAAGCCAGCGCACAGACGTGATCAGCAATAACTTGGCCAATGTCGATACGCCGGGCTATCACCGCAAGACATCCAATGTGCGTGCCTTTCCGGATATGCTTGTGGCGAGAATGCACGGCCAAGAAAAGGTAAATATCGGACACATGGGAACGGGGGCAGTGGTAGACGGTGGAGAACATTCTTTTCGATCGGGGCGTCTGCAGAGTACGGGTAATCCACTGGATTTGGCCTTGGCTGGCCACGGTTTTTTTGCGGTGGATGCGCCAGGCGGGACGCACTACACTAAGGACGGAAGCTTCACCCGAAACCAAGCCGGCTGGCTGGTGACGCAGGCGGGACAGCGGGTGTTAGGGCAGAACGGCCCCATTCACCTCGGTGAAGGCTCGGTGGATGTCAACGCGGACGGCGATTTATTTGTGGACGGGAGATACGTGGACAGCCTCTTGGTTGTGGAGTTCAATGATCGCAGCGGCTTGCAGCGGGTAGGAGACAATCTCTATCGGGCTGTGGCCGAGGCCGGCGACCCGATGCGCTACAATGGAGCAGTCATGCAGGGTGCCGTGGAAATGTCCAATGTAAACGTGATTCGGGAAATGGTCAATATGATCGAAGTGCATCGTTCCTATGAAGCCAATCAAAAGGTCATTCAGGCCCACGACGAAACGTTGGGCCGTGCAGTCAACGACATTGCTGGTTAAACGACAACAATAAGACAAGAAGGGTACACGGGCCGGACTGGTTTACAGAAGCCCCTTTTGCTGCCGACCGACGGAGGCAGCGTCCCTTCTCAACGATGAGGAGGAAGTACAGTTATGATGCGTTCTCTGTGGACGGCCGCGTCAGGAATGACGGGCCAGCAGTTTAAGATTGATACGGTATCCAACAATTTGGCCAACGTCAATACCACGGGGTTCAAAAAGAGCCGCGTAGATTTTCAGGACTTGCTTTACCAGACGATGCGATTTGCCGGCACCCCAGTAACAGCCGGCGCGCAGGTTCCAACGGGGATCCAAGTGGGCCACGGCGTTCGCCCGGTGGCAACGCAGAAGATCTTCTCTCAGGGTACGTTCCAGCAGACCGACAATGCGCTGGACCTGGTGGTTGAAGGCAACGGATTCTTCCAGGTTCTGCTTCCGGACGGTAATGTCCGCTATACCAGAGACGGTGCCTTTAAGAAGGACAGCGACGGGCGTATTGTTACCTCCGATGGTTTTCCCCTGGAACCAGAGCTCATTGTTCCCGATGATGCCACCGATTTGAGCGTTGGCTCGGACGGAACGGTGTCCGTCATGCGGCCAGGGCTGGACGCACCGGAAAACATAGGAGAAATAGAACTGGCCCAATTCGTCAATCCTGCCGGGTTGAAGAGTGACGGCAACAATCTGTTCACGGCCACAGCGGCCAGTGGAGAGCCTAATGTCGGTATTCCCGGGGTTGACGGTTTCGGCGCGTTGGCCCAGGGGTTCCTGGAAATGTCCAATGTGCAGGTGGTCGAGGAAATGGTGGACATGATCACTGCCCAAAGGGCTTACGAAACAAATTCCAAGGCCATTCAGGCGTCCGACGACATGCTCCAAACGGCCAATAATCTGCGGAGGTAATGGAACATGGGCGGAGCTTTGAAGATGTTTGGATGCTTGTTGTTGTGCGTTAGTTGTTTTCCCATCTCAATAGCGGCCGAATGTGGCCTTCCCCAGATTGAAGTCCAAGAGTCGGCCGCCGTTTCTAAGCGGCAGATTTTTCTCGGGGACATTGCGCGTCTGGATGCCGACGAGGAGTGGACCGCCCGTCTCAAGGACGTACACGTGGGCACGGCACCCGTGGCGGGAAATACCCGGTCCCTTTCGGTGCCGCAGATCGAGACCCGTCTGCGCCAGGCAGGCATTCATCCGTCCGAGGTGGCTTTTTCCGGTTCGGAGAGGGTTGAGGTGCTGCGAGAACAGGGGCAGCTGCTCCCGGAGAAAGAAGGGGAGCAGCCGGAAGCCGCAGACTCGACGGAACCAACGTCTGGTGACGATTCGGTGGAAAATGGACAGGCGGAGGAGTCTGGAGCTGAACCGCCGCAGACAATCTTCGTGGCAGCCCGAAACATTGCACCGGGAGAGATCCTAAGCGGAGAAGACTTGAAGACCGAAGAGGTGAATTCCCACGTCAATTACCGCAATGTCGGCACCGAGGCTGACTACTTGGGCATGCAGGCCGTGCGTCACATCAGGGAAGGCAGTCGTCTGGCTACCCATGCCTTTCAAGTGCCCCCCACCATTGAACGCGGTGATCGGATTTGGATCCAGGTATCAGTGGGAGGCATCTTGGTGGAAGCCAAGGGAACGGCACGCGGATCCGGAGAGATAGGCGAGTACATTCGCGTGGTCAATGAAAGTACGAACCAACAGATGGAAGCTCGAGTTATTGATTCCGATACTGTGGAAGTGCCGCTAAAGGAGGCAGGCCAGCCATGAAGCCTTACCGTAAGTGTATCGCTGCAGCGGCGTTCAGCGCGGCCTTGATGATAGTCATGTTATCGGCTGTGTCCGGGGCGTCTCTGTTTCAGACCAGTTCCCAGTCCATGTTTGCCGATGACAAGGCCAGGGATGTGGGTGATCTTGTGACACTGATCATTGTCGAACAGGCCCAAGCCAGCCAGTCTGCCGGTACAGACTCAGGCCAGAGCACCTCTACTGAGGTTGGGCCGGGCCTTGGCGTACTCTCGGACCTGATACCGCTTTTAGGCTTTGGAGCCAGTCGTTCCTTTGACGGGGGAGGCTCTACTTCCAGGAGTGGCAGCTTGGATGCCCAGCTGACCACTCGTGTGGTAGAAGTGTACCCCAACGACACCCTGAAAATTGAAGGGCGGCAGAGCATCACGGTGAACGATGAGGAACAGGAAATCGTGGTTTCTGGGGTTGTACGAAAGCGGGACATTCAGCCGGACAATTCGATTGTTTCACCGCTGGTGGCCGATGCCAATATCGAATTCGCCGGCAGCGGGATGGTGGATGACGATCAAAAGCAGGGTATCATCACCCGCATTCTGCAGTGGCTGTTTTGAGAGGGGTGGTGCAGTGAAACGCTTGATGTTGACAGTGCTCGTTCTAGCTGCAGTGTTGACGGCGGCCGTGCCGGAAACTGGCGCTCAGGAAGGGCCGACGGTAAGAATCAAAGATATTGCCCGTATAGATGGTGTGCGCGACAATCAATTGTTTGGCTTGGGTTTGGTTACGGGCCTTGATGGAACCGGAGACGGAGCCGGTGCTCAGGCTAATGTGCAGATGATTGCCAATATGCTCGAGCGATTCGGTATAACGGTCTCGTCGGATGATCTGCGTCTGCGGAACGTTGCGGCGGTGATGGTTACAGCCGATGTGCCCTCCTCCCTGCGCGAGGGCGATAGAACGGATGTCACCATCTCTAGTGTTGGCGACGCCCGCAGCCTGGCCGGCGGCTATCTGCTGCAAACACCTTTGGAAGCGGGCAATGGGGAAATCTACGCAGCGGCACAGGGATCTATTTCCTTGGGACAGGACGACTCGAGGCGGGGCGGACATACAACGACCGGTACAATACCTAATGGGGCCATCGTTGAAAAGGATATCCCAAGCAGCTTTCGTCATGATCAGGACCTGGTCACGCTTGTCCTGCAGCGGCCGGATTTTTCCACTGCGTCTCGTTTGACAGAGGCCATCAATGCTGCGTTTACTGCCAACACGGCCTTTGCTGAAGACAGTGCTACGGTCCGCGTTGGCGTGCCGTCCGAGTACGAGGGGAATGTTGTCGGGTTCATTGCCGCCTTGGAAGAACTTCCCGTCCAACCGGACACCGCGGCCCGGGTCGTCGTCAACGAGCGGACTGGAACGGTGGTCATGGGTGCCAGTGTGAGAATCGCTCCTGTAGCGGTGGCCCATGGTGGCCTTAGTGTACGGGTAGGTGTATCCCAATCAGCTGAGCCAGCGGAATCGGAGCTCGATGGCCAGATCGGCTCTGTTCCCGACGGGTCGGAACCTGGGGGGACCTCAGCGGCCGACATGGACCGTTTCGCCGTTATCGGGGGCAGCAGTGTTGAAGAACTGGTCAATGCTCTCAATGCCATTGGTGCAGGCCCCCAGGATGTCATATCGATCCTGCAGGCGATCAAGGCAGCCGGAGCACTTTTTGGTGAGCTTGTAATCATGTAGGGGGGCGGGAATTCTATGAAGACAGCTTGGAGTCCCAACGACAATGTGGCCGCCCGGGCACAGCAGGCCGAACGGCAGTCCACATCCCAACGTCAGCTGCAATCCGTGTCGCAGGAGTTTGAGGCCTTGTTTCTGCAGCAGATGTTGGGAGCCATGCGCAGTACCGTTCCGGACAGCGATCTCCTCGGCGACAGTAGGGCGGAAGAAACCTTCGAAACCATGCTCGATGAAGAAATGGCCAAAGAAATGTCGCAAGCCGGCGGCATCGGCTTGGCGGACATCCTGTATAAGCAGATGGTGCACTTCGTCTCCCACGACGATTAACCGCTCACAGGAGCGGTTTTTTTCTTGGCATGGAGGAACTTGTCAGGCAGGCAAGAAGTTATATAGGGTACATTTGCGAGGAGGAACTGCCATGAAACCATTACGCCTGGGATGTTTGACGCTGGCCGCATGTATCCTGCTGACGGGGTGGGTTGCCGCTTTTGAAGTACGCGAGGAAAAGGAATATGTGCAGCTAGAACTGCCGGTGCAGCAGTCCCGGGAGTTTCGAGTTTGGCATACGGCGAATCCTATGAAAGTTATCGTCGATCTAGACTGGGTAGTTCCAGAACTGCACGGTACCAGCGAATACGAAGATATTGCTCTGGAGAAGGTCCGTGCTTCGGAACGTCCCGATGCCGAGGGCACGCGACTTGTAATGGACTTCAAATACCAACTGCCGGAACCCAGTTATACCGTGGAAGATGGGCAGCTTCTGGTCCGAGTGGACAAGGTCTTCAACTGGGCTTCTGAAAGCGGTATTTCCCAAGGCGTACGGTATGGACACCAGCGTCGGGGCAGCGCGGCCGGCCCGCTGATTGTCAATTACCTCAAGGCGCGCATCACGGATCCCGACATCGAATTCAGCAGTGTGCTGGCTAGAGATGAGGTGTTTGAACGGGAACTGGTGAGTTCCATGGCTGACAGGAGCCAAGCGATTGCAGCGGTCAATGGGGCCTATTTTGCTCCCGATGGCAGACCTCTCGGTGTCTTGGCCATCGACGGGCAATTGGTCAGCGAACCCTTTGCCAAGAGAACGGCCATTGGTTTGGGCAAGAACACGGTGGTCATGGGGTCGGTGGATTCCAATGGTTTTGTGGAGACAGCCCATGGGCGCATGGACATTACCGGCATGAATCGACCGAGGATGCAGGATGACCTGATCGTCTATACATCTCACTATGGAAGTGCAACAGAAACCAACGTCTATGGCCTGGATGTGTTGGTGCGAAATGGGCGGGTGGAAGCTGTGCAGGAAGGGAGCATGGATATTCCCGAAGACGGCGTGGTGCTAAGCGGCCACGGGGCCGGCCGTGACTTCCTCATGGGACTGCAGCCGGGCGATGAGGCCGACTGGCATGTGGCTTTGGAACCCAATTGGTTTGATGAAGGCATAACCGAAATTATCGGCGGCGGTCCAAGAATTGTCAAGGATGGAGAAGTATATATATCAGGGGAAATAGAACGCTTTCAGCGGGACATTACCCGGGGACGTGCACCGAGAACGGCGTTGGGTATAACGGAAGATGATCGGCTTCTGATCGTGACGGTGAACGGGCGAAATCCCAATATCAGTGTGGGAATGACGCTGGAGGAACTGGCGGACTTGATGCTGGAATTGGGTGCAGTCGATGCCATGAATCTTGACGGAGGCGGGTCAACGACCATGATCGTCCGCAACCGCATTCTGAATATCCCTTCGGATGGCGTGGAGCGGAAGGTCAGCAACGCTTTGGTAATCAGTACACCGGAGAGCAGAAAGTAGGAGGCATGGCGCCAGTGAAAAAAGCTGCATGCATACTCTTTATCGCACTGATGGGATCCATCATGGTGCTTCCTGTCTCGGCCTTCGAAGTATATCCGTTGGATGATCTGGAACCGGGCATGCGGGGACAAGGTCTGACTGTGATTAAAGGGTATAACGTAGAAACATTTTTTGTCGAGATTATCGATGTCATTCCACAATCGCCGCCGACGCCGCCGCTTATCATGGTCCGCGCCACCGGCGATGTCATTGAACGGTCCGGGGGCATTGCGTCGGGTATGAGCGGCAGTCCCATCTATGTGGATGACAAGTTGCTGGGTGCCATTGGATATGGCTATGCCAAAACCGATCATCGAGTGGGGTTGGTTACACCGGCCGAGCCCATGGTGGAACTGCTGGATCGGCTTCCGGATCACCATCTGTCTGTGGATGCCGTGTCACTTCCCGACGGGTTTCGTCCCCTGGAGACTCCACTAATGCTCTCGGGAATTTCCGGCCGTGCCAAGAAGCTGTTGGAGAGTCGTTTGGATCACCTGGATCTGGCCATTATGGCAGGGCTGTCCGGGGATGCACGCAACGATGAAGCCCCCCCCTTGACTGCTGGCAGTGCCTTTGGTGTGCAGCTCTTGCGGGGAGATTTTCAAGCAACCTCCTTCGGCACGGTGACGTTAATCGATGGCCACAGGTTTGTTGGGTTCGGACATCCATTCATCCACAAGGGCAATGTGGGGATGTTTGTTACCCCGGCTAGGGTTCACTATACCATGGAGAACATGGAGTTTCCCTTCAAAATCGCATCGGCCGGTCAGACGGTGGGTTCACTCCTAGAGGACCGGGCAGCGGGTATTGCCGGTGTTCTGGACCGCGAGCCCCCCTTCTTGCCTGTGGATATGCGGATAACGGATCTGGAAGGGGATACGCACAAGCAGTATTCGGTAGAGTCTGTGGTGGAGCCGTCGCTGATGGAGTCGCTGATTATCAGCAGTGCCTATCAAGCCATTGACGCCACACTGGATCGCGTTGGCAGCGGTACGGCCTACGTCCGCATCGAGTTCCACGCTGATGAATTTGCCAACCGGGTCATTCGAGACAATATGCATTTCAGCGATTCGGACATTGCAGTATGGACCCTCGTAGATTTGATGGAAGGGATGGAGCTGTTCATCCACAATGCCCTCCAGGAAGTGAATTTATCCCAAATCGAGGTGGATATCGACATTGAACGAGATCGCCGGACAGCGGCGATAGAAAAGGCCACGCCCCGCCAATTCGATGTTGAGGCGGGAGACAGTGTCGAGGTGGAAGTGCAGATAAGGCCGTACCGTGAGGAAGTGCAAACGCGGATCTTGACGATGGAAGTACCCGATGATACGCTGCCGGGGACCATGACGGTAACGGCACGCGCGGGCGGAAGCGATTACTATTTTGGTAAGCCCTCGGTCCATACCACCTTTCAGGATATTGAGAACGGTGATCAGCCGATGCGAGACGTTCCCACAGGTATAGAAAGCCTTGACATGCTGATTGAGCATTATATGAACCGCGAGCGCAATAATGAAATCGTCGTTGAATTTTTTCCTTTCCTGGATTCGTTTCCGGTAGCGGAAGAGCCGGAGGCCGAGGAAGCACCTCCGCCGGACATCGTTCCCGACGAAGAACCGCCCCTTGATGAAGGTGAAAATGACGTGCCAGACGCTGGGGAGGAAGAAGGGTATCATTGGCAGTGGGGTGAGACAAGTCATGAGCCAATTCGGGTTCGGCTTGATACCAGCTATGTGATGGAAGGTATGGCTTCATTTGATCTTGAGGTTCAGGACCAGCCGTAGAACGGCAGGCCGGTAAAATCGTCTGATAAGGGCAGGAATCCTCGGGAGCAGATAGAATGTATTTGACGATGTCCAATCGACAGTTAGGAGGCAGAACCATATGAATACGGCTCGTAAACGGCCCCGTTGGGCGGCAATGTGCGTACTCTGCATTTTTCTTGTAGCTGCTCCCGCGGGAGCCCAGATAGGAAACGAAGTCGACACCAACGATGTGCTCGTGAAAGAGATTGAAGTAACCGGTAATCAAAATATTGATACTCGTCTCATTGAAGGCGCCATTTCCAGAACCGAAATTGATGAGCCGCTGGTCGAGGACAAGATTCTTGACGATCTGCATGCCATTTACGATCTTGGATATTTCTATGATGTCTCTGCGGAGTTTGAGCCAGTTCTTGAGGGTGTCCGAGTGATCTTCGTGGTAGACGAAAATCCGATTGTTCAGGACATAACGTTCACCGGAGCGGAAAAGGCGCCGGTGGACGAATATAAGAGGGAGATGGACACCCAGCCTGGAGAGGTACTTAATGTCGACAGACTGATGGCCGATGTGCGCGCCCTTCCTGACTGGGTATTGATGGAGCACGGTATCGCTCTGCGGCCGGAGGATTTGAAGGCCGACGAAGATGGCTTCATTGAGATCGTTGTCGTAGAAACGATCATTGAAGAAATTCGCATCGAAGGCAATGAAAAGACGCAGGACTTTGTGATTGAACGGGAACTCACCTTGGAACCTGGGGATGTTCTGGACATGAATGAGGTCAACCGCAGTCTGCGCCGGATCTTGATGCTCGGTTTCTTCGACGAGATTGACCGGTCGTTCCAGGATGGCGCCAGCGAAGATGAACAGATTATGACGATCCATGTGAAGGAACGCCGCACGGGAACCGCGACCGGGGGCATCGGCTACGGTTCCAATGAAGGCTGGATGGTATTCGCAGAGATCGCTGAAGATAACTTCCTTGGACGGGGACAGCGTATTGACGCATCGGTGGAATTCAGCGCCAAACGACGCACGTACGAGTTGGGATTCTACGAACCCTATATCGATGACGCCGGAACATCGCTGGGTGTCGATCTCTACCGCCGTATTTCCGCTGTCGCTGAGGAATCAGAGCGGCGCACCACAGGCGGCGAAGTAAGTGTCGGCCGTCCCCTGGGAGAGTTTACCCGGGGGAACCTGACCCTGCGGGCGCAGAACAACGTCTACGATGTGGCAGAGGTTGATGAAGACAGTCCATTGGATTTGACCGATTACAGTACACGTACCATTGGCGCTAACGTAAGGACGGACACCACGGATCATC
>PUOC01000106.1 GCA_003551965.1 Clostridiales bacterium
GCTGTTTAATACTGGACGATAGAGCCTGGAGCTGGAGAAGCACTCCAGGGTATCATGACCGGGATAACGTAGCCTGTTAAGGCTTAGGCGGGTCATAGCGGGGCTCTTTTTCAAGCTCCTGCCTTCTCAGGCATGGGGTCTATGACTTTTCCGGTGTTACGATGTGGATTGGTGTCGATAGCGAAAAACTGCCGTCTTGGGTTTTAAAAACAGCTTCGGCGTAAACAGCGGTGTAGAGATCGGAATGCCGCTGCCACTGCTTGGCAGCCGTTTCCGTTTCGGATTTGACTTCCTGGATCTCCCAGTGGGCATTGCGGAAGTCGCGCGAAGAAGATATGGCGTTCCAAAAGCGTATATCGGCAACGACGCCGGTCTCGACGCTGAGGGTCACGGCATCGCGGCCGTCTTCGCGGCTAGAACGAATGTCCGGCATAGGCATTTCTTCGGCGAGGCTGCTGCGGATGAAAGCGGCCATGGTATTGAGCATTTCTTCCGTTTCCCGCAGCCCGTGTCCGGCGTTGGGTACATAGTGGAGATAGGTCGGGCCTTCTAAGTCGTCAACGTACAGGCCCGCGGCGTCCGCCGGCCAATAGGGGTCGTTGGTCCCAAGGAGCAGGAGTTTGGGCTGGGGTATTCGGTGGCGATAGGCATAGGGATCCACCAAATCGACCAACTGCTGGCCTTCTCCGGCAGCCAGCAGATCGGGCAGGCTGCGTTCAGTGTAATCATGGATCTGGGGACTGTATTCCCCCCAAGCTTTGAGATGCTGCTCCATCTGCGCTGCCAGGTTAAGGTTGTCGTATACTGCGGGGATGATGCTCTTTACCCGCTCATCGGCAGCGGCCGCCAGCCAACTGGTCCAACCGCGTTTGGAGGCCCCTGCGATCAGGAAGTCCTCCATGGAGCTGTCAAACCGGTCTGCTGCAAAGGCCTGCAGCGCATCCATGGCCGCTGTGACGGAGCGCACCATGGGAAAGAGCGCAGGCCAATCGGTGTCTTCCGTCTCAAGGAATTTCTCGAAGCTGTGGGCGATCAAGGCGTCTTCCGTAAGCCCATCAAAAAGGGGTTGGTTGGGAACATCGAATAGAATGGCAATGGTCTGATCGGTTGCCTGGGACAATTGACTGAACATTCTCAGATCATCGGCTCCGCTGCCGCTGCCGGTTACATAGATCACAGCGCTGGTTCCATCGGCGCCGGGAGGGATCAGGACCCGCAGGCGGTGCCGCCAGTGGGTGGTCTGCCACTGGCCGGAAAAGACATTCATGATCGCCAGATTGACTCCGTACTCCGTTTCCAGTTCCGTCTCCAAATTCCAGCCAAAACGATCACGCTCTTGAAACACGTACTCCTCGAGTACTCCCGCGTGTACCCTAGGAGCCAGGAGAATGACTAAGACAGTTGCAGCCAACGCGATTTTCCACAACATTACTGCACTCCTCTCTTCGAGTATTGACCCTCGCAGGTACAATTCTCGCTTTAGCTCGTTTTTCCTACGGACGTTTCCGCAAAAGCTTGCCTGAAGCAAGTGCTGCCCGCGGCCGCGAAAACAGCCAAGTGTCCAATGGGCATTGACGGGGCCGTCGAAGCCATCGTCCTTGGCCGGCAGGTACTCCCCGGCAGGGGGCGAATCGATCCATTAGCAAGGGTTTCAATGGAAGGAGGACGTGCTTATGGTACTGACAGGATTGGAACGGATCGTCCGCGGAGAAACAGTGGTGTTGAAAAACCGCACCTATGGTTTGGTAACCAATCCAACCGGTGTTGATTCGAACTTGGTGCCCAACTGGCAAATTCTCAGGCAGGCCAAAGTGGGGCGGTTGGCTGCACTGTTCGGGCCGGAGCACGGTTGGCGGGGTGATACCCAGGATGAGCTGGCTGTGGAAAGCAGCCGCGACCCAGGGCTGGATCTGCCGGTTTACAGCCTCTATGGCGAGCAGCGCTGTCCTACGGACGCGATGCTAGACGGCCTGGACAGCCTGGTCTTTGATATACAGGACGTGGGTGTGCGTTTCTACACGTATATCTCTACCATGTACCTGTGCATGGAAGCGTGCGGACGGCGAGGTTTGGACTTTATAGTTCTTGACCGGCCGAATCCCGTCAATGGGCTCACGGTGGAGGGCGGGATTTTGCCCCGGGAACTGCGGTCCTTTCTGGGGATATATTCCCTTCCCATCCGGCACGGTTTGACCGTCGGCGAACTGGCCAAACTCTTTCAACGGGACACCCACTGCAATGCTGAAGTGGTAACCATGGACGGGTGGCACCGCTGCCAGCATTTTGACGATACGGGACTGCCGTGGGTTCTTCCATCTCCCAATCTTCCTTCCTTGGAGACGGCGCTGGTCTATCCCGGAATGTGTTTGGTGGAAGGGACCAACGTCTCGGAGGGGCGTGGCACGACCCGGCCGTTTGAGACCTTCGGGGCTCCTTGGCTGGACGCTGATGGGACGGTCAACGCCTTATCCGACCTGACGCTGCCGGGTGTCGGGTTTCGCGCCTGTGCTTTCACACCAACCTACGGTAAGTATGAAGGCGAGCTCTGCCGCGGAGTCCAGGTGCACGTGCGGGACAGAAATGCCCTGCGAGCCGTGCCCTTAGGCTTGCATGTCATCGACGTGCTGCGGCGGCTGCATCCGCAATGCTTTGACTGGCGTCAGGATGCAGGGGACGGCCGCACAGACAACCGTCCGATGATTGATTGGTTGGCCGGAACCCACCGCCTGCGGGCGGGCCATCCGGTATCTTCGATTATAGAGGAATTCTCCGAAGAAGCCGCTGCCTTTCGGGAGATCCGAGAGCCGTACCTTTTATATCGCTGACATACTCCCTGTGGCTAAAGGAAGTCGCTTCACGCCGGTTTTGATAAACCGACACTGCCGGCAAGCAATTGTACGGAAACCGAACAATTCAAGTCGGCAGTGGGCCCTATGCCTTTCCGTGCCGGCCATCGGCCCTGCGTCGGGGGATGCGGGATTTGCATGGAATTGATGGGATCTGGTATCATTATATGCAATACCCAGTGTTATGCAGTCTGCGCCTCGAGTGCACCCGAGGGCATGCACGCGTTTGCAGAGGACTTCTGCGCTAGCGGGCGCACCTGTTTTTCGAAGCGTGTCTCGCGCCGCTGCAGGCAGCGGCACCGGGGTATTACAACGGGAAAGGATGAACTTCCAGGGTTATGCACAATGATGCCAGTATTGCCAAACAGGCTCGTTTCTTTCTTCCACTGACCATCACGGCGTTTTTGACGCTGCTGACACATTCACTGTTCAATGCGGGCCTAGCCCGGCTGCCATCGCCTGAGGTATATATAGCGGCCTTTGCCGTGGCCAAGAGTTTAATGCATATGTTTGAAAGCCCCATTATGATGGTTCGGCAGACCGTGGCCGCCTTGGTGGACAGCGGACATAATTTTACAAGGGTACGGAACTTCATGCTTGTCGTGGTAGCCTCCGTAGTTGTGGTGTTTGCTGGGATCGTGCACTCGGGATTGGGCCGCTGGATCGTGGACAATGTCATGGGCCTGCAGGGTGAGGCCGCTTCAGCTTCCATTGTCATTCTCAGTGTGTTTGTGTTCTTCCCGTTTGCCGCGACGCTGCGCAATTTTATGCAGGGTATTTTGATCAAGTTTCAGACGACACCTCTGCTCACCGTGGCGACCATCATTCGAATCGTATACGTGACGGCGTTCATCGCCGCTATTCCCCACCTGACCGGTATATTTTCCCCGGGTATTGTGGCGGGTCTGATGTTCTTCTCGGCCATTTCGGTGGAGGCCGTGGTTTTGGCCATCGGTGCCAAGCTCGTTTCGGGCTCGATTGAAGGACGATTCCGGGACATGGCGGCATCAGTACGGTCTGCAGCCAGTTCTCCCTTGTCTTACCGGCTGGTCTTCGGGTTTTTCGGCCCCCTGATTATCACGGCGTTCATCAAGACACTGGCCATGCCGATTATCAATATTGGATTGGCCCGCACGATCCAGCCCGAGATTGCCATATCTGCTTACGCCGTTGCTTGGGCTTTAGGGATGATTGTGCTCAGTCCGACCATTATGTTCCATCAAGTGCCCTTGAACTTCATCGATGATAGGAAGCCGGCCAATGCCAGGAATGTACGAAACTTTGCCTTCGGTTTGGCTGTAATTCTTTCCGGCGCACTGGCGGTGATGTCGTTCACGGACATTGGCTACTTGGTTTTGACCCGTCTTATCGGGGCCAGTGACCTCATCAGTCGCATGTCCATGGATGTCCTGCGTATCATGGTGGTTTTGCCGTTCTTGATGGTAACCCGGGAGTTCTATTGGGGACTGTCCATGAAGCGCCGTGTAACGAAATATCTCAGCAAGGGCAAGATTGTCAATGTCATTGCCCTGACATCCGCTGTATCCATCATGGTGCTCATAGGTCCCGACAATCCTGCGGTGGTGGGAATCGTTGGCATGTGCACAGCGGAGGGTGCCGAGGCTTTGTACCTGTTTGCATCCACCAGACGCTATGAGTCCGCCCAGCAGCCTGCTGCAGGGCACGCCAAAGCCGCTTTCCGAGGCAGTGAGAGCTGAGTTTTCACAAAGGCAGATGCGAGAGCGCTGGTCGTGGTCCTCACGCCCGGCGCTTTTTTGATCCAAGCTGCGGTCGAAAAGATCACAACAAAGGAGTGTCGATGGTGGAGAGTTTGGATAACCCGGAATGCGTAACGAAGAACAGGCTGCGGGATGACCTGGAAACACTGGGGCTGAGGCGAGGTGCTGTGGTGATGCTGCATGCATCGGTGAAGCAGATCGGTTGGATTGTGGGTGGCCCCGACCAGGTCCTGCAGGCGATTCTTGATGTCATAGGCGGGGCAGGGACTTTAATGATGCTGGTAAGTTGGGAAGGCCATACCTATGATCTGGAGGATTGGCCGGCAGATCGCCGCCGGCTGTACGGCCGGCACTGCCCGGGCTATGATCCGAAGACGTCCCGGGCGGACCACCGTGAAATGGGCATTCTAGCCGAATATCTGCGAACGTGGCCCGGGGCATGCCGCAGCCGGCATCCGTTTTCCTATGCGGCTGTTTCCGGCCGAGCCGAGTACATGGTTGCGGATCATCCCTGGCAGTACCGGGACGGTGCCGGCTCGCCCCTCGCCAAGCTCTGCGAAGCGGGGGGAAAGGTGCTGCTTCTCGGTGAACTCTATGCTAACGTTACCCTGCTTCACCATGCCGAACACTTAGCCGATGTGGAGGACAAGCAGATCGACCGCTACACAATGCCGGTTATGCGAGATGGCAAACGGGTTTGGATGGAGTTCGAGGAATATGATACGACACGCGGCATTGTTCCATGGCCGGAAGACTATTTCCCGGTAATCGTTAAGGAGTATCTGCAGTCGGGCAAAGGCCAAACTGGGCAGGTGGGCTTGGCCGAATCTTCTCTTTTTGATGCAGAGTCTTTAAAACGTTTCGGTGTGCAATGGATGGAAGAGCATTTCTAAGCAGGCTTTTTGCCAGCAGGAACGCTGCTTCATGGACCTAGTCCGCCAATCGGCCAATGACAAAGCCCCTTTGAGATGAACTTTTGCATGGTGGTACTGGACACTGCTGCTTTTTGGCCAAACAGTCGAGACGCGCTGTAGTCCGATCCTCCGGGCTTGACCGAAGCGGGTGCCCACCGGGGCTTGCCCTGTTTCTGTTTGCCGCTCTCGAGGCTGCATGTAGCAGCCTCTAGTGAGCCCATGGCGATAACGCCAACAACACTTAGCAAACCTCCTGGTAAAACTTGTAACGCCGAGCAGGGAAACATAGAAATTTGTAGAAGTACGTTAAGCGTAAGTTAAAATACGCCGTGCCCTGCATGTCTGCCGCGGTGTCTGTGTTCGGGTTGGCGGCAGCTACGGGTGGAGGCCGTCTGGGGGTGGTTGGGTCTCTATCGACTGGCAGAGGTGACTTAAAGGGAACGACGGGATGTGAAAAAGTATTTATTATGGGAGGGAGTTTTTGGATGCTTTCGAAGCGAATGGCAACGGTGTTCTTTTTGACGCTCTGTCTGACACTGGGTGGCGGCGCGATGGCCATGGATTTCTCTGAAGCACCTGAGTTTGCGGAGATGGTGGACCAGGGTGAACTGCCGCCGGTGGAAGATCGGCTGCCTGTAGCCGACGACGTCTATGTCCTGGAAACTGTGGAGGAGATCGGAACCTACGGCGGCGTGGCCCGCACGGCTACCATCCGGCCGGAAGGCTGGGGCGACGACACGATGCTGCTGCCGGTCTACGGCAGTCTCGTGCATCCACTGCCCGGCGGTGACGGCGTCGAGCCGCACCTGGCCAAGGACTTTGAGATATCGGACGATACCACGACCTTCACCTTTTACCTTCGTGAAGGCTTGAAATGGTCCGACGGTGAGCCTTATACGTCGGAAGACATTATGTTCTGGTATGAGCATATCCTGCTCAACGAAGACCTCACGCCGGTTATCGGCATTGACTGGTTGTCAGAGGGCGAAGTGGTGGAGATCACCGCTCCCGATGACTACACCCTCCAGTTCGAATTTGTGGCGCCGGAACCGTTCTTTGTTTACAGTCTTGTACACAACGAAATCACCAACTTCCCCAAGCACTATATGAAGCAGTTCCATCCTGATTTCGTCGACCAGGACGAGCTGGAGCAAGATGCTGCTGATGCAGGATTTGATGCATGGTATGAATATTTCTGGGATCAGGCTCAAAGCCAAGGCATTCAGCCTTTCCGGGAAGCTCTTCCTACCATGGGGCCCTATGTGCTAGACAGCGCCACCGCCGATCGCCGCGTCTATTCGCGCAATCCTTACTTCTGGAAGGTGGACGAAGCAGGCAACCAGCTGCCTTACTTCGACGGGCTCGAGTGCGAAATTGTTGTCGACCGCGAGATCCTGAATGGTATGATCATCGCCGGGCAATTGGATTTTGCAGGATTTGAAACCGACATCCGCAATTTCCCGATGTTCCGCCAGTATGAGGAAGAGGGGAATTTCGACACGGTGCTGTGGGAAAGCGGCATGGGATCTGAGGTCATCTATATGCTCAACCAGACCATAGAAGATCCTAATCTGCGGGAAGTATTCCAAGACGTGCGTTTCCGCCGGGCGCTCTCCTTAGCCATTGATCGCCAGGAGATCAGCGACGTCATCTACCACGGCCAGGCAGAACCACGGCAGTACACCGTATTGGACGACAGCCAGTTCTACAAAGAAGAGTATGCGGAGGCCTATACTGACTACGATCCCGAACGGGCCGAAGAGCTTCTCGATGAAATGGGTCTTGATGAGACCGATTCCGAGGGATTCAGGATTGGTCCGGAAGGCGATCGCATCCTGTTCACCATTGAGTTCTACGATACCGAAGTTCCTAGGGGCCCCAATGTGGAATTGGTGGCCGAATACTGGAGAGAGATCGGCATCGATGCCCGCATCAGAAGCATATCCGGTGAGCTGCAGGGTGAGAGGGCTCCAGCCAACTTGATCGAAGCCACTGTATGGCACGGTGACAAGGCATCGGACATCCTCTTCCCCGTGGGGAACAACCTTGTTATTCCTAAGGCTCCCGGCTGGGACGAGTCGATGTGGCCGGCTTGGGGGCTCTGGTTCAACACGGATGGAGAAGAAGGCGAAGAGCCGCCTGAGCACATCAAAGAACTGCGCGGCTGGTATGACGAAATGGTCATGGAACCCGATGAAGATCGCCGCTTGGAGTTGGGAGATAAGATACTCAGGTCGCAGGCTGAAAACCTCTGGGTCATCGGAACCGTGGGACGAGCCCCTTACCCATTGATTGTAAGTAAGGATATGGGCAACGTTCCCGATTGGGGCCTGTGGTGCTGGGATACGCTGTGGTCCTGTACCCGCGGACCGGAACAGTTCTTCTTCAGACAATAGACAGACGCCCGTCGGTTGTGGTCAGAAACCAAAACAGCCCGTCTCCGGTATGCACCGGAGACGGGCTGTTGCCATTTTTGCAGTGTCTAGCCAGCCTGCCCCTGTTTGCGGTGGGAATACCGCTGCAGGCTGCGGAAGTTAGAAGCCGTATACAGCGCCAGGCCGGTCCAGATAAAACCGAAGCTGATGAGATGAACGGTAGAAAAGTGCTCTTGGAAGACGAAAATACCGAGCATCAAAGTCAGGGTGGGTGCAATATACTGCAGAAACCCTATGGTGGAAAGCTTGATCCGCTTTGCTCCATGGGCAAAGAAGAGCAGCGGCAGAGCCGTCACGACTCCAGCGCCGGCCAGGAGAACCAAGTGAGGCAGACCTTCTGCAGGTGCACTGCTGCCCCTGATGGCTAGGAACGCGATGTAGAAAGCTGCCACCGGCGTAACGACCGAAGTCTCTACTGCAAGCCCCGTGACCGAACCGACCGACGCAAACTTCTTGGCCAATCCGTACAACGAAAAGCTAAAGGCGAGAATCAGTGCCACCCAGGGGATTTGTCCGTACTGCACGGTGAGAATGGTAACACCGAGAGCGGCCAGGATTGCTGCCATGGCCTGCCAGCGGGTGAGATGTTCTTTCAGCACTGTTACACCGAGAAGGACTGAAACCAAGGGAGCAATATAGTAGCCCATGCTGGCTTGAATCACAAACCCCGAATTCACAGCCCAGATATAGGTGTACCAATTAAAGCTGATGAGAACACCGCTGGCCAATAGTACCGCCAGTTTGCGCTTCTCCGCAAACGCGGCGGGCAGCGTCCGCCACCCGCCGGTTAAAGCCAAAATGGAAGCAGTAAAGATAAAGGACCAGAAGATCCGGTGGGCTAGAATTTCTGTGGCAGGCACTGCTTCGAGCAGCCGCCAATAAAGGGGAAGCAGACCCCATGCCACATAGGCGGATGCGGCGTATACAGTCCCCGATGCATAATGTGTCATTGCGGCCATGGCCTACCCTTCTCCTTGTCGCATTGTTTATGCCGCGGTCCTAAAGCGAAACGGTGCCCAAGGGCATCAGTGGGTGCCGCGCACGTCCAAGACCTTGCCGCCGGCCTTGGGTTTCTTGTGGTATGATGAAGTCTTCTGGCGCTTCTGCAGCTCGCTTAAGAACAGCTCTTCATCTACGGGAAGCGCAGCCCACTGATCCAACCAAGCCGAAAGGTGCATGGCATTGGAAATTTCCAAGCCGCGGATCCCTTCCGCACCGGGAGCCAACAGGGCGGAACCGTTGCGGATCGCGTCAATCCAATTACGGGTGATGCCGGGATGGCCCGTGGTCTCGCCTTTGATCGGGATCTGGCATGTCCAGCATTCGGGTTGGCCGAAGCCTCCCTTATACTCCTGGTTAAAGGTCCGTTCCGATACCCGAAGCCGGTGAAATGTCAGCTGGCCGCCTTCAACGACGACTTTGCCCTGTTCGCCCGAGATCTCGAGACGATTGGTACCTGGCGCATCGCCTGTGGATGTGACAAATACGCCGGTGGTACCGTCGTCATATTCCATGTATGCCGTGACATCGTCTTCCACCTCGATGTCATGATACTTTCCGAAACCGCAGAAGGCACGGATCCGCTTCGGCATGCCGCAGATCCACTGCCAGAGATCCAGTTGGTGGGGGTCCTGGTTGAGCAGTACACCGCCGCCTTCGCCGGCCCACGTGGCCCGCCAGCCGCCGGAGTCATAGTAGCTCTGGGGACGGTACCAATCGGTGATGATCCAGTTTATCCGCTTGAGGGACCCCAACTCGCCTGTTTGGACAAGATCGCGCAGTTTCTGGTACAGCGGGTTGGTCCGCTGGTTGAACATAATGCCGAACACTTTGCCGCTCTTGTCGGCGGCTTCATTCATCTCCCGCACCTGCTTTGTGTACACACCTGCGGGTTTCTCTACCAATACGTGCAGCCCCGCCTCGAAGCATTGAATAGCCAAGGGGGCATGATCATAGTGGGGAACGGCGATCAAGACAGCGTCTACAATACCGGCTTTCAGCATTTCATCCGCGGAAGAAAAGGCCTGTACTTCCCGCCCGAGGGTATCCGACGCCCACTGCAGGGCATCTTGATCGATGTCACACACCGCTGTCAGAACGGCATTGGGAACAGCACCGCCCACAATATAGCGGGCATGCCCCCGTCCCATATTGCCGATCCCGATAATGCCTACGCGCACTTCATCCATAAAAATCCACCTCCGACCCATGGCTGCATGGGATATTTGTCTCCGCATGGGAGCAATGCCGGGGCCGTCAATTATTGCTGACTACAAGTAATTCCGCAGACAGCACGCCGTGCTCGAACTTGCCGGGTCAAAGAAGCACAGGCAGACGACTGTTGATCTGTTCTTCGTCGGCAGGAGAAAACCCTTGTCTAATTTGGGAATTTCTCAAGCAGCGGCCAAAACCCAGGAGTCCGGTGGGGGAGCACAAAAACAGAGGGCCGTTAGGCCCTCTGTTGTTTGCGGTGAATACCCTCTTTATTGGGCAATCCAGTACTGGGCCGGCATGGTAATGGCAGGATATGCCATGATCCAGGGACGTACAAATCCGCCTAGGGCGAGATCGTCACCGGTGGGGACATTGCGCATATGATCGGCTACCAGAACGGGAATGGGCAGTGCACCCACGGCTCCCGGGATAAACGGGCCTTCTTCGATGTGAATTCGGACCACTTCAAAGGCCAGTTGATCTCGGGCTTCTTCATCGGCCTCAACCCTTGCCTGATCGTAGAGAGCTTGCAATTGAGCGATGGGACCGTCGGGATCCGGTTCCTTGCGGGGCGGTGTGCGGTCCCGGGGAGCGGTGTCCGGCTCATCGTGGGCGGTACCGGCCTGCAGTTCGGCATACCAAGAACCATACAACGGGGCCCAGCGGCTTTGATCAATAGGAACCAACCAGTGGGGGAATACCCAGACGTTAGGACCGTCACTGACACCCCAGCTGTTGTGGATATCAAATTCTGCATTTTGCTGCATGACGCCGAGCCGAGCTCCGTCCATGGGATTCAACGACGTTTTTAAGCCAATGGCTTCCCAAAATCCTTCCACCATTTCGTTTTGCTGAATGTCGGACGTGGCTGTGCCAGCGTCGTAGTCAATGCGCAATTCCAGCTCCTGCCCGTCGGGCATTTGACGCCAGCCGTCGCCGTTTTGATCCACGACACCGATGGAATCCAACAACTCTTCAGCCTTGTCCGGATTATACTCAATATAGGAAGTTCGCCATTCTTCGAACAGCTGCTGTCCTTCCTCTGTACGGTTGAACTCCACAGCCTTGGCACTGAACGTGCCTGTGGTCGGCACACCCATTTCATAGAATACCATCGTATTGATGGTTTCGCGGTTGATGGCATGGGAGATGGCTTGGCGGAATTCCGGCATGCGGTATAACTCCCGCTTTGCCTCGTCGGGATGATTCCAGTTCGGGAACCAAGTATTGGCAACACCCGTACCGCTGTCCCAGAATTCCAGTGTGTAGCCGCCCCGTTCCTGGGCATCGATTAGCATGGACACATCGGTAATATCTGCATAGGGCCGCAGCTGGTAATCTACTTGGCCTTCCATCCACTGCAGCAGAACCACTTCTTGGTCCTCTGCAAAATCCGTGACCATACGGTCGATGTACGGCAGCTGGTTTCCTTCCGTGTCCACGGCATAGAAGTAAGGGTTGCGGGTCAGTGCCAGCCGTTGTCCGGATTCGTGTTCCTCGACCATCCATTCAGCAAGAACCGGTGTGCCAGGATGGGTCCACCATTCTATACGTTCCTCAAACTCTTCAAAGTCTTCCGCTTCCGGATTGTAATCGGGATGATATTGCTGCATGTAGTGCTTGGGAGCAATCTGCCGTTCACCCAGGCCCGCATTGGGCCACATGGCCAACCGCTCGGCGACTAATGGTGCCGGTTCTGCGTATTCGATGACAATGGTGAAATCATCGGGGGCCGATATTTCCGCGGGCTGGCCCGCGGATGTATAGACATCGGGCACAGGATCGGACATTTCCGGATTCAGAACCATGTCTTCCCACCAGAACATGAAGTCGGCAGTCGTCAGTGGTTCGCCATCGGACCAGCGGACACCGCGGCGCAGATGCAGCGTCCAGACGGTTGCGTCCTCGTTGTGTTCCCAGTCCTGCACCCAATTTCCTTCAATACCCAGGCCGTCATCGACCCAGCGCAGGGGGGAGTGCCCGTACATCTTCATCCGCACATCGTTCCAGGCGGAATCGGTGCCATAGCGGTACCACGTACCTCCGTACTGGCCCACTTCATGGACTGGGGTGACAACCACAGGTTCTTCCGGGAGACGCTGTTCTACCGGCGGCAGTTCACCGGCTTCGACCATTTCCTGCAGTTGGGGAGCCTCATTAAATTGTGCGCCGAAAGCAGGAACACTTCCGACAGCCAAAACAGCCGTTAAGAGAACAATCCACGTTGTACTGTTCTTTGCCACAGAATTCGCCCTCCTTGTGATAGTGCTTGCCAAAAAAACAACCAACAACGACAGTCATGTCCGTATAAAAACACCTCCTTTGCATCCGCGGTTGTGCGATTAAGGCTTCTCATGGGA
>PUOC01000007.1 GCA_003551965.1 Clostridiales bacterium
GGAACGGCACCGACAATCTTATCAACCGGTTCACCGTCTTTGAAAACAAGCATGGTTGGAATGCTCATGATACCAAACTCGCCGGCCGTAGCCTGATTCTCATCCACGTTCAGTTTGCCGACCTTTGCTTTGCCCTGATATTTTTCGGCTACTTCTTCCAGCACGGGAGCTACCATGCGGCACGGGCCACACCAAGGTGCCCAAAAATCCACAAGCGTTACCCCGGATTTGACTTCTTCATTGAAGTTGGCATCTGTTAGTTTAACAGTCATGTTATTACCTCCTCAAGTCATTCCTCATTTAACCCCATTATATACCCATGTAGGGTATCTGTCAACCCAGTGATGCTTTTTCGCTTAGTAGAAATCCATGCTGGTGCAGGGGTATTTGGGAAACCATTGTTCCATCACAGCCAGCGCGTCTTCACTGCCTGCAATGGTTCCGGCCCTCACATATTCTTGGATTGACGCCGCCCCGAGAAGAACCGCTGTCAGTGGGCCAATTCAGCAGTGAAGATCCACCGTGCTGCCGTTGTTTTCCTCCACAGAAAACGTCTGGCCGTTGGAGCTGATTTTCCACTCGCCGTGATTCCAGGGACAGCTGGTATCTTCCACCCGCAGGACAACACAGTCTGACGGTGCCTCGGCGTGCATGGTTCGAAGCAATGCCGGCAAATCAACAATCCGGGACATATGTTCCAGTCTCATCTCGACACTGTCAGGAGGATCCGGCAAAACATGAAGATCCGTGCCGTCACTGTATTCAAACCATGTCAAGGACTCGGCCATGGAATCGTGATTGGCCACGAAGTTCCACAGCCCATATCGGGCCTCCAACGTAAGATTCACCCACTCATGGCAGACCATTTTGTTATCCCGGACATGATAGACCAAATATCCCTCCAGCCGGCCATTGTTCTCAAACGCGCAGACACGGCGCTCCGGCTTTAGAATGCGATTCTTCCACCACTGTTCGCTGCGTTTGTGGGTACCCGAAAACCGAGATGCGAACTGGGAGTGCACAGCATCAACGGTCTTCCAATCATCGATGGGAAGAATGTGTCCAGGGCCCCGCGGAAAGCGCGGGCAGCGATGCATGGGCATAGTATACTTCAGACGGGTTCCTGCCTTTTCCCAACCAAATGCCCCATAGAAAGAATGTTTAAACGGAAACAGGTTAGAGAGCACTTGTCCCTGGGCTTTCATGTCTTCTAGGGCGCTGTGGAGAAGGCTGCGCACGTGCCCTTGCCGCCTATACTCAGGCCACGAGGCTACGGCTGCCACGCCACCGGTAGACACCACTTGCTGCCGTATGTAGGTTTCAAAGGGAATAACCACTAAGCCGCTGGCCAAACGGCCGTCCACAAGCACGCCCCATACATCATCCTGCTGCAGGTGCTCACGCTGCTCCCGACGATCCTCTTCCGAAGGGGTAAACTGAAAAGCAAAGGCACCCAAATCGGTCATTTGGTCAAATTCTTCCGGCCTCAGTTTTCGAACTTCCATTTTAACACCTCTGTTTCCGTGGGTTTTTCTTATGTGATACAATAGATTTGGCACTGTGCCGCTGTATGGGTCAATCAACACTAGAGAGGAATCCGCCATGCCGAGAGACAATGACTGTGCATCCTTTTCCCGCTGTCTGCTGCGGTGGTATCAAGAACACCGAAGAGAGCTGCCCTGGCGGGAGCACATAACGCCCTATAAAACCCTCATTGCAGAAATCATGCTTCAGCAGACTCGCGTCGAAGCTGTGATTCCCTTGTTTCGGGAGTTCATCCAAGCATTTCCCACCATCACAGACTTGGCTGCCGCCACCGAAGAACAGGTGCTTTCACTGTGGCAGGGGCTTGGCTACTATTCCCGGGCCCGCCGGCTGCATCAGACTGCCCGGATCATCGCCGAGGAGCACGGGGGCAAGATCCCCCAATCGCGGCAGGTACTGCTCAATCTCCCCGGAATCGGCGCCTATACCGCGGCAGCCATTCGCAGCATTGCCTTCGGATGCAGAGAAACGGCTGTAGACGGAAATCTGCTCCGGATCGGCTCCCGTGTATTTCTCGTTCAGGATAGCATTCAGAAAAGCTCGGTGCGACAATCCATCGCCGCAGCATTCGACAAACTGATTCCTTCCGAACAGGCCGGTGACTTCAACCAAGCACTGATGGATCTCGGCTCATCGCTGTGTATTCCGCGCAATCCCCGCTGTGGCCAATGTCCGGTCAGGGTCTTCTGCCGCGCATACCAGGAGAGCACGCCGGGCACACTGCCCAATCGGGGTCGCGTCAACCGGCCGAAACAGGTCACCGTCTCCGTGATGCTTATCCAAACACAGGAGGCGCTTCTCATGCGGCAGCGCCATTCCGGGACGTTCTTACAGGGAATGTGGGAACTGCCCTGGTTTGAAGGCAGCTTGACCGTCGATGCCGCTGATCAGACCACCGCTGCCGAGGGAGCAGCCAATGATGAACAGCAGTGGCTGCAGAATGCGGCATTCCCCATCTTACCCCACCAGATCTGGACAACGGACTATATGTTCACCCACCGCCATTGGACCATACACGTATTTCATTATGAAATGGAGCAGCCCTTTCGGGTAACGAACCGCTTCCCCCAACGCCATTACCGCTGGCAGCCACAAGACCAGCTTTCAGCCCTTGCCCTGCCGACGGTCTTTAAAAAGATCCTGCAGCAGCGATAGCAGTCTAACCAACGGGGCCCTCCCGGCCGCATTTCGAGCAGTACACCCGGAGCCGTCCGGCCCGCATATGCCCAACCGTCATGGCCCGGCCGCACTCCTGGCAACCCTCGGCCACTTCTCGGGGAAAGTCATAGGCATAGCTGTCGCTGAGCACCTGCTGCAAACAGCGATACACTTGGACCAGCAATAGGACATCGTCCTTGGCGCGATGGGAATTTGAAAACGATTTGTCCAATCCGAAGTGATACATGAGATTAGCCAGCCGATGGCTTCCCCCGCCGCCGGGATAAACGCACAACTTGGGGAACGCTTCCCTGCTCAAGGCCAGTGTATCAATACCCTTGCTCTCAAGGGGTTCCAGATTATTTCTCCGGAACATGCTGTTGAGAAACTGCAGATCGAATGAAAGATTGTGTCCTACGGGCACCCCGTCGGCCAAGAATTCACGAACAGCCGGCGCCGCGTCTGCCTCCGTCGGGGCATCCCGCAAGTCCTCATCACGCAATCCGGTGATCTCGGTAATCTTTTCCGGCAGCGGACGGCCGGGGTTTATCAGCTTCGAAAATTCCTCTGTACTTCCCGACTGATGAACTTTCAGCATATAGATTTCAATGATACGGTCTTGCTTGGGTCGGAGTCCGGTCGTTTCTACATCAAGAAACACTAAGCTGTCCATTCATATCCCCTCAATCTGCTGTCAAACCACGGCCAAGTTCGTCTGGGAAACCAGAGAAGAAGACCCTTTCCAGAAGACAAGGGCCCTTCCGGAGCGTGCAGCGAAAACTGACGCTGACGCGTTATACCCACTGGGTGTGAAAAACGCCTTCCTTATCGATGCGCTGATAGGTATGGGCACCGAAGTAATCCCGTTGGGCTTGCAGCAGATTGGCCGGCAGGAGGTCCCTGCGATAGGAGTCATAGTAATACAGAGCCGAGCTGAAGCCGGGAACCGGAATTCCATGTATTGCTGCCAGGCTGACGATCCTGCGCCAACTATCCTGGGAACGGTCAACAATATCCTTGAAGTACGGCGCAAGCAGTAGGTTGGAAAGGTCAGGGTCCTGTTCGTAGGCCTCTTTGATTCGGTTGAGGAACTTTGCCCGTATGATGCAGCCGCCACGCCAAATCAGCGCTATTTCTCCCAAATCCATGTCCCAATCATACTCTTCTCCGGCGGCCTTTAAGAGGCTGAAACCTTGGGCGTACGACCCTATTTTCGAGACATACAAGGCACGGCGGATGTCCTGAATCAGCTGTTCTTTGTCGATCTCTGCAGCCGAGGCCGCGTTAGGACCGGAAAGGATTGTTGACGCATGCACCCGCTCGTCCTTCAGTGCCGAGAGAAACCGTGCAAAAACCGCCTCGGCGATGGTCGGGATGGGAATGCCAAGATCCAGGGAGTCTTGACTGGTCCATTTGCCCGTGCCCTTTTGCCCGGCCGTATCCAAAATCACGTCCACCAAGGGCTGGTCGGTCTCCGCATCCATCCGCTGCAGAATATCAGCGGTAATTTCAATCAGATATGAGTCCAGCTCTGTCTCGTTCCAGCGCTCGAAAATCCGCCCAATTTCTGCCGCCTTCATACCAAGCAGTTCTTTCATCAAAAAGTACGCTTCGCAGATCAGCTGCATATCACCGTACTCGATACCATTGTGCACCATCTTCACATAGTGGCCGACGCCATCGGTTCCCAGGTAGGTGCAGCACGGAGCCTTTTCTTCGCCGGCCTTGGCTGCAATGTCCATGAAAATGGGACGAACTGCCTCGAAAGCTTCCTTGGGTCCTCCGGGCATGATCGAAGGGCCTTTTAACGCTCCCTCTTCTCCGCCGGAAACGCCGACTCCCAAATAATGGATTCCCTTCTTCTCCAAGCTTTCAGCACGACGGATGGTATCCTTGAAAAAGGAGTTCCCGCCATCTATGAGAATGTCCCCTTGATCTAGAAGCGGCAGCAGATCGTCAATAACCCAGTCAACAGGATCGCCGGCCTTTACCATCAGCATAACTTTGCGAGGGGAAGACAGCGACTCCACCAAATCCTGAAGCGTCTTATACCCCGCTATGCTCTTTCCGGCAGCAGACTCCTCAAGAAATTTCTCCGTCGTCGAATATGTGCGGTTATACACCGAAACCTGATAACCTTGCGATGCCATATTCAAAACAAGGTTCTGTCCCATTACAGCCAATCCAATTAAGCCAATGTCCGATTTCTGCACCAACAGCGCCCCCTAACCGCATTTCTTGGTTTTTCTTCTCTAACACCATTCTATTCCACAGTTGGACTGCAAGTCCTGCCATTGCCGGCAGCAACCAAGCGTTTCCGTCGGCACTATACCCCCACGAGAATTTACTATACTGGGTTCGGGTATGGAAAGTCAACAAGCCTGGGAAAGCGGCAACCGCGCCCATAGCCAAGCAGGCACAGCTTCCGCAATACCGCAGGGGTGGATGAAGCAGTCGTTGGAGTGTCGTTCACTGCGGGAGAGCTATACGGCGTAAAATCTCCGATTCCGACGGTACCGGTTTTGAGATTGCAATCAAGCAAACCCATGCTGTTCAGTCCGATACAGTGTCCGCTGCCGGTCTTGCGATTCGCTGTGCTTCATTGGGTTTCAGGGTGCACGGCTGATCATAAACCTGCACCGAAACTGGCTCGCTGCTGGAGACGGTCACGTGCGTCCTGTCCACATCTATCTGCACTTTGGCGCCTTTCCACTGGATGGCAAAGGCAAGGCGTGTCCAAGTCGAGGGCAGCCATGGCGAAAACTGCAAGCCGTGCTCTGAATCAACGGCCATACCTCCAAATCCCAGAACTGCACTCTGCCAGCACCCTCCCGCCGAGGCACAGTGGAGACCCAATGCAGTATTCCCCTGATTGTCCTCCAGATCGGTCATAACGGCCTGCATAAAGAACCGATGGGCACCGCTGCGGTCTCCCACCTGCTGTCCGACAATCGAGTAGATCGACGGACTCAGCGACGACTTGTGCATGGTTCGCTCCCGATAATACGCATAGTTGGCGCGTTTTGTCTCCATGGAAAAGTGGTCCGGCAAGACAAACAAGAGCATCACTACATCGGGCTGCTTTATCAGCTGCGTATCGTTTAAGGACAAATTGGGGTACTGCCGCAGCTTCTCCGGCCATTTCGGAAGCCCGTTGCGGTCATATTCTTCAATGGGAACATCCAAGAGCTCGAAGTATCCTTCAAACTGTTCGATCCGATGGGATGCCTCGTCTTGGGGCAGATATATCTTCGATGCTGCGCTGTCCCACTGGCGAACGTCGCTATCATCGATCCCCAGGTGGGCACAAAGCCGCCCGAAGAGAGCAGGTTCGCCGCGTTTGGTAATTTCTGCTAAACGCACAGCCATTTGCAGATTCCAGCGGGCCAGATAATTGGTGTAAAAGTTGTTGTCCACGTGCTCATGAAATTCGTCCGGACCTATCACCCGGCGAATTTCCCAGCGATCCTCGGCTTCATTGTATTGCAGGCAGCTTTTCCAAAATTGGGCGGTGTCGAAAATGATCTCCAACCCTGCTTCCCGCAGAAATTCTTCATCACCGGTGGCACGCACATACTGCCATACGGCCAAGGCAACATCGGCGGATATGTGCAGCTCCTCTTCACCGGTCCAAATGCGGACCGGCTTTCCATCGTAGTCGACCCCCCATTTCGGCGTTGTTTCTACACCGCTGCTGGCTGACTCCCATGCAAACCGAGCTCCCTTATACCCGCTTTCACGGGCGTTTCGCCGTGCTCCTTCCAAGGTCCGGTACCGATACATCAAGAGCGCCCGGGCTACGGACGGCTGGGTATAGACAAAAAACGGCTGCATAAACACCTCGGTGTCCCAGAACACATGCCCCTTATATCCCTCGCCGTGAAGGCCCTTGGCTGCAATGCTTACTGTATCATCGCCGTCATAGGCACATGATGCCAGGTGAAACAAGTTGAACCTTAGACCAACCTGTGCCCGCTCATCGCCCTCAATAACCACATCCATGTCCTGCCAAAGGCGCTGCCAAGCTTCCCCATGAAGACGGCGTTCTTCGTCCCATCCGTCAGCAGCGTAGGCCAGCAGATCCGCTTCGGCGCGTGCAAGCGGGTTATCCACATGCCGCGATGACCATGATGCACCGAGGACATCAACGGAATACTCACGGCCCTCTTGCACCCAAAGTTGGTACACTTCTCGAACCCTATCACCGCGGCTTTGGAAGCGCCGTTCCCGAAGCATATTTCCGTTTTCTCCCACGCTTTGGAGAGTCGACGCTTCAACCCAGGCAATACTCCGATCCGGTGTCGAAACCTGGAGGGCAATGCCCGGACGGAAGTCCACACCTTCTTCAACGCAGTAATGCCGTGTTTGTTCCAGAGGTTCATAGGCATTATTCGTCGCCGTACCGTCTAGCACGTTTTCCACATGGATCTTTCCGGAAAAATTCAATGGCGAAACCGTATAGCGACAGCCCCATCGCTCAACCGAAGAGCGGCTTACAAACCGCGTTGCGGAAACAGCCACCCGGCGGCCCTGCGGAGTTTCCAAACGCAGGCGCGCCACGAGTTCAGCCCGGTCCATGCGCAGTTCCCTATGATAGGAGACCATCTTGCAGTGATCCAAATCCAGAGGTTCGCTTTCGGCGTAAAATCGGATGCCGAGAGGATTCGGTCCGTTCATCAACTCTGGCACCTTTGACTGGCCTTGGGAAAAATGGCCCGCAAGATAGTTGCCCGGTTCGCCTAAGCTGGAAAACTCCAGATGGCCCCTGAGACCGCGGTAACCATTGGCCAAAGAAAACAGCGTTTCGTAGCGGCGCACCGCAAAGCGTTCATAACAGTCCTGTTCAACAGCCCATGAACTCACAGCAAAACCCTCCCCATCGCAAGATGCACTGGATCCAGAAGCACCGCATATTACAACGGCAGCGTTTCCAAGCGCCGCAGAAGCAAATGCCCCTTCACACCCGTTCCCATTTCAATTTCCCCATTCCGCTGCTGCCGTTGTCCATCCGATGATAACCTTCTTCGCATCTCGCAGGAAATTCCTGCTTACGGAGCGCGAAACGCGGCTGCCAAGACCTTTTCTGTCCTAACAGCCGCATCACAGAATCCAATCCAGCGAGTCAGTGTACACGCAGCAGATCGAAGGGGCAGTTTTTCACACACACACCACAGCGAATGCAGGCAGCCGAAGCGTATTTTCCCTCGCTGTCAAAGGCCTTATGGGGCTCCAACTGCATGGGGCAGACCTGAGAGCAACGGCCGCAGTGACGGCACGCCTCGCTGTCCGAAATGGTAACCAATCGATCGGTAGCCTTGTTGATGCCCAATTTCCGCCCGACGCCATAGATCAGTTCCTGCATGACACCCATAGGACACACCGTACACCACGCCCGGGGATTGTACGAAAAAGCCAGTACGATTCCAACAGTCGTCGGCACAAGATAGTTTAGGGAAAACACAAAGCCCAAGCGGTCCAGAAAATCCAGCGTGCCCCAGTATTCCACAGCACTGGCGATCCTTTGGCTGAACATCAACATATAGAACACAAAGAAGCCAAAGCGGAAAAACCGATTACGCAGAAGTGCGGGAAAACGCTTCAACGGCGCACGATTAAGCAAGATCCCGTCAAAGAGACTGGCATGCGGACAGACGTTGCCGCACCAATACTTGCCTTTGAGCAGGCCCATAATCAAAAGCGCCAGCATCATCGGAATTAAAAGCAGACCCAGCCGATGCCAAAACAGACCGCCAAATGCAATAACCGGAATGAAAAGCCACGACCACTGTTTTACGGGAGAGAAAACCCGCTGCACTGCCTTGTACTTCACACAACCCACCACCGATTCATAATACCCTTACCCCCTACTATACATGGATAAAGAATATTATACCCGTGATGGGTACGCATGTCAATACGGCTGTGGTTCAAACCAACTGTTCAATGATAGTCTGGTTCAGGATTTCGTGGAAATCACCGATGCTGTTGAGTCCAATATCTGTCTGAAGGGAGGCGGCCGTGCCGGCGGATACTGCCCATCTGAGGCATTCCTCCAGTTCCAGTCCTTGCTTCCAGCCCGCGAGAAAGCCCGCAACCGCTGAATCACCGCAGCCCACGGTCTGCACCGGTTCCACGGCGGGGGCCTTAACATAGTAGGCCCCTCGCTTCTCGGCCAGCACCATACCCTGCTCGCCTAAAGAACAAAACACATATTCAATGCCCGTATCGTCCCTTAAGGTCTGCGATGCCGCGGCGGCGTCCGCGGGGTTCTCCAAGCGCCGGCCCACCAGATCTGAGAGTTCGCGGATATTAGGCTTCACCGCCGAGGGTGCGGAACGAATCCCGTTCTTTAAGGCGGGTCCGGAGCTGTCCAAAAGGATGAACAGGTCCGGGTTGCCGTCGCGAAGGTAGTTCATACATTGGCAGTAAAAATCCGCGCCGCAGTTGGGAGGAATTGACCCGGATAGAACAGCAAAGTTAGCCTCACAGGCCGCCTTTGTCAATCCGTCCAGGAATGTATCCTTTTCCTCGTCGCTGATTTCTGGCCCTTTTTCGTTGAGTTCTGTGACTTCGGTAGACGTCAAAATCTTAATGTTTGTCCGTGTTGACTGGGCAATGCTGGTAAATGCCATTCTCCAGCGATCCTGCGACAACTGATGCCGGATCCGCACCCCCACAGGACCTCCCAGAAAACCCATCAGCACCGCGTCTTGACCAAGTACCCGCAGTGCTTTGGCCACATTAATTCCTTTTCCGGCCGGATCCTCTCGGCTGTCTTGTACCCGGTGAAGGCGTCCGACACGGAGCTGGTCTACTGTCAACGTGCGATCCATACAGGGATTGGGAGTTACGGCCAAAACATCCGCTGACATCGCAATACCTCCTCTGTCTTGGCTGTCCAATGTATTCTACTCTCGCGCCCTATCCGCCTCCTGGCCAGCGGATTGATACGGGCGCGCGGGAGCCGAAAAACATATCCAGTACCAGAGCCCGTTTGGGGAGCGCGCAGGGCACAATCCGTTAAAGGAAATCGGGCATCTATCGGGAATATCTATTATAATAGAAAGGTTGGATCCCGATGAACGAAATTCTCAAACCTGTGATTGCCTTCCGAGAGGATATAGATACATGGATTTATTTCGACCAGTCGTTTCGCGTATTCCGCTATGAAATATATTGTATCGGGTACAATCCTTCTGGATCCCCTGGAACGCTGGAGTTCGTGATCGAGGAGGGTATCCTCCCGGAAGCTTCCTTTCCAGAAGTCAGCGCCTACCAAAGACCGGCCGAACAAATACTGCCCGGACTGCTCCAATGGAAGGAGTATATGGGCTTTCTTCCCCAGCATAATGTCAATTACCATCCACTGTGCAGCTCCAAGCTGCACAAAATGGAGCGTCGGTTAAAACGGACGAGCAGAAGCCGCATCATGGAAAAACTGCGTCGCCTTGGCTACGAAGTGATTGCCGCCGTCTGAAAGAACAGTCGTCTCCGGGAATCGGCTGCAAACAACGTTATTGTTCGATCCTTGGTGTTTCGGAAAAGCCAAGCTCCCGCCTGCAAGGACTGCGGGAGCTTTGTCAATTACAGCAGCTCCTTTGCCTTTGCGGCGGCATTCTCTGCAGAAAAGCCGAAGAAAGCAGCCACTTCATCACCGGGTCCGCAGACGCCGAACTCATCGAGGGTAAACGTGGCAGACTTGGCACCGGGAGCCACAGAATACCAACCGGAACCGACGCCAACGTCCAAGAAAAGAATGGGTGTTCCAGAGGGGAAGACCGTCTCCCGATAATCCTGCGGCTGCTCTAAGAACAGCTCTCGGCAGGGCATGGATACAACCCTGGCGGACACGCCGTCGCTCTCTAGTTTCGCGGCTGCTGAAAGCGCGAGGGACACTTCGCTGCCACTGGCTGCCAGAACCACTTTGGGTTTTGCTGCGTCGGCCACAACATAAGCGCCCTTCTGCATATCCCAATGCTTAGGTTTCGCAAAGACTGGAACCCCCTGACGGGTAAGCAGTATGGCCGAGGGGCCATCGGGACAATTAAGGGCAGAGAGCCAAGCTTGAGCCGTCTCCTCGGCATCGGCCGGTCGATACACCCGCAGATTGGGAATTGTGCGCAGTGCCTCTGCGTGCTCCACCGGCTGATGGGTGGGGCCATCTTCGCCTACGTAAATGGAATCATGGGTGAACACGTGGACCACCGGCAGTCCCATGAGTGCAGACAGCCGAACGGCGGGGCGCATATAATCTGAGAAGACGAGGAACGTCGAACCAAAGGGCCTTAACCCGCCGTAAAGATACAATCCGTTTACGATGGCTCCCATGGCATGCTCTCTGACACCAAAGTTGAAGTTGCGGCCGGAGAAGTCATCACGGGTGATGCTGGCAAAGCTGTTGAGGTTTGTTTTGGTCGAGGGTGCCAAATCCGCAGAACCGCCGACCAAGTTCGGGATAGCATCTGCCAGGGAATTTAGGACATCACCACCGGCTGCTCTGGTGGCAGGTGCATCGCCTTCCTCATACTGCGGCAGCACATCTTCGACCCCTTCAGGCAGCGAGCTGCTGAAATACACCTGCCACAGCTGATGCAGTTCGGGGTTGGCCTTCGACCACTCCTGAAACCGTTCTTCCCACTGCTCCTGGGCGCAGCGGCCCTTTTCAAGCATCTGCTCGCGCCATTGTTCCATCTCTGCCGGGATGAAGAAGTCCTCTGGCGGCAGACCCAGTTGTTCTTTCATCGCCTTGATCTCCTCATCGCCTAGGGGTGCTCCATGGGCTCCATGGGTATCTTTTTTCGTAGGAGCTCCCTTGGCAATGGTTGTGCGTGCGCGAATAAAACTCGGCCTATCGTCTTTCTTAGCTTCGGCCACGGCACCGGCCACAGCTTCCAGGTCGTGTCCGTCAATCTCTTGTACATGCCAGCCGTAGGCCCGGTAACGATCGGCTACGGATTCAGTGAAAGCCAAATCCGTCCGCCCTTCGATAGTGATTTCATTGGAGTCATAGAACATAATCAAATTTCCCAACTGCAAGTGCCCGGCCAACGAAGACGCTTCTGCACTGACGCCTTCCATCATGCAGCCATCTCCGGCCAGAACATAAACATAGTGATCGATGAGAGTATGTTCCGGGGTGTTGAACCGTGATGCCATCATACGTTCAGCGATAGCCATACCCACTGCATTGCCAACACCCTGCCCTAGCGGGCCCGTTGTCGTTTCCACGCCAGGGGTGTGCCCGTATTCGGGATGGCCCGGCGTATTGGAGTTTACCTGGCGAAATTGCTTTAGGTCCTCCAAAGAAACATCGTAGCCGGTCAAATGCAGCAACGAGTAAAGCAGCATAGAGCCGTGTCCGGCGGACAACACGAACCGGTCGCGGTTAATCCAATTGGGGTCTCGGGGGTTGAATGTCATTTCCCGGAAAAACAACTGGCTGCCGATCTCAGCACAGCCTAACGGCAACCCCGGATGGCCGGAATTGGCCTTTTGAACGCTGTCGGCCGAAAGGCCGCGTACTACATTGGCAGCATACTGCAGATCCATTATTGCTCACCTCTTTGGATTATTTGGTACTCCGTTGACTATACATCACTCTGCTCCCCGTGAAAGCTGCCGACAAGGCGTGTTATTGCAGCCTGGCGCGGACTTGAGCGTCTCCTTTGCGCCGAAGAACCGAAGCAGTACCGGGCTTCGCTGCAAGTCCTGCTCCCAAGAGATCCAATCTGCCAAGGCGGCGCCATCTGCTGCCATCTGCTGCCACTGCTCATACAGCTCCATGGCCCTATCGTCGTCTGCAACC
>PUOC01000083.1 GCA_003551965.1 Clostridiales bacterium
CCGGAAGGAGCTACCGTGAGAGTCGGTACGTTAGAGTTCGAGTATCAGGAATAGGGTGATATAGTGTTATCCAGCAAACAGCGCGCGTATTTGCGCAGTATCGCACATGAACTTGATCCTGTCTTTCAAGTGGGGAAGGCGGGATTAACCACAGAACTGAAAGAACAGCTCGATGATGTGTTGGAAGCTAGAGAACTGATCAAAGTCAACGTGCTGAAAAACTGTCTTGATGATCCGAGACAACTAGCCGACGAGGCAGCCGGCTGGCTGGATGCCAGTGTTGTCCAGAGTATTGGGCGGAAATTTCTGCTGTACCGTCCGTCTGAAGAGGAACCGCAGATCGAATTGCCCCAATAGTCCAGAAAGCGCAAGGGACTGCGGAGTCAAAGGACGATATGCAAATTCGACATGTCGGGGTGGATTATGAACAGAAAACACCGTTCTATTGGTATTATGGGAGGTACGTTTGACCCGATTCACTATGGCCACTTAGTCACGGCCGAAGCAGCTCGAGGCCAATTTGGGTTGGAACAAGTGCTGTTTCTTCCTTCAGGGACTCCTCCGCACAAAGATCCCACCCATGTGACGGAGACCAAGCACCGCTACACCATGACGGTCCTGGCTACACTGACGAATCCATATTTCGAAGTGTCCAGGGTGGATATCGACCGACGAGGGCGGACCTACACCTATGATACATTGCGTATTTTACAGCAGTTGTATGGCGAGCATACGCAGCTTTATTTTATAACAGGCGCCGATGCTATTCTGGAGATCGTGGGGTGGAAGAATTCCGAGAGCCTTCTGGATATGGCGGAGTTCATTGCCGCGACGCGCCCGGGATTTTGTTTAGGGGAGCATCAAGGGCGCATTCAGGATTGGTTCGCATCACGGAAGAAGCGTCTCAATGTATTAGAAGTACCGGCCATGGCTATCTCTTCCACCGACATCCGTGAGCGGGTAAGCAAACGCGAATCCATTCGGTATCTTGTCCCCGAGACCGTTGAATACTACATTCGGAAAAACGGCCTCTATAGCCAAGACGTGCAGAACACAGCGGGCGCTCACGAATGATCTATTCGGAAGGTGACGTGCGGGAGTGGATTGAGCAGTATATGCATCCCAAGCGCAAGGAACATGCCCTGCGTACTGCTGATCGAGTGGAAGAGCTGGCCCGCTGGTGGGGACTGTCTGTCTGCACAGGCCGTACCGCAGCGCTGGTTCACGACATCTGTCGGGACTGGTCATGGGATGCCATGGTACAAGAGGCTCAAAAACGGAATTTACCTTTATCTGAGTTGGAAGAACACTACCCCGTACTGCTGCATGGCCCGCTGGCCGCCTGTCTTTACGAAGCGCATTTTGGTGCAGACAAATGCGTGTATGATGCCGTATATTATCATACGACCGGAAGGCCGGGCATGGGCCCACTGGAGAAGTGCCTCTTCCTGGCGGATGCCACAGAAGAGGGCAGGCGCTATCAAGGGATTGATGACCTAAGGACTTTGGCGTTCCGGGATCTGGACGCTGCTGTTCTGGCCAGTGTTGATAGAGCCATTCCCTATCTGGTGAAGCGCAGTTTGCCGTTGCACCCGCTGACAGTGAATCTTCGCAATACATTGTTGATAGAACATCGAAAGTAAAGAGGACCGTTGCTGGGGAGGTGGACGACATCCTAACGCCGGAAGAGGTAGAACAGCGCAGAGAAGAAATTGAAAAGCGGCGCCAATGGAAAAAGGAACAGGCCCAGCGCCGCCTGTTTCTGGTTATTGGGGTCGTTGCCCTCGGTTTGGTTTTAATGGGTGTTTCCGCGTACATCAGCTATCAGAGCGGTATGGGAGGCGACTCGGGAGGTTCCGGCCAAGCCCAGGCTGGAAGCAACCGAACGCACGTGTTGGTCATGGGTGTTGATGAACCAGTCGCTGCTTCCCGTTCCCGGACCGACACCATGTTGGTGGTATCGGTGGATTCCTCCAGCGGCGAAGTGGGTGTCCTGTCGATTCCTCGAGATACACGAGTATGGATACCCGGAAGGAACCGCTGGGATCGTGCCAATACGGCCTATGCCTATGGCGGTGCCTCTTTGGCGATGGAAACCGTCAGCCACTTCCTTCAAACTCCGATTTCGCATTATGTTGTCACGGATTTCTCCGGGTTTGAAGGAATCATTGATACGCTGGGCGGCGTCGAAATTGACGTGCAGCAGCGCATGTTCTATGTGGATAGAGCACAGGACCTTGTAATCGACATTGAACCGGGACAGCAGGTTTTGGATGGCGAAAAAGCGCTTCAGTACGTGCGTTTTCGGGATCGGCTGGGCGACGTATCCCTGGTAGATCCGCAGAACAACCAGTATGACGGGCGCGTGGAACGGCAGCGGAAGTTCGTAATGGCCATGCTTGAGCAGGTTTTACGGCCGAGTACGATCCCGAGGCTGCCCAGTCTTATCCGGCAGGTATGGACTATGGTGGACACGAACTTGTCGCTGGATCGGATCTTGTCTCTGGCATGGGGTGCAACGAAGTACTCCGAAGATAAGACGTTCACCGCCTTGGTCCCTGGCGAGGCAGCCATAAAGGGAGGCGCATCCTACTGGGTTCCGGATCTGGACCGCATGCAGCAAGTGGTCGATACAGTACTGCACGGTAAACCCGTCGGACTTGCCGTAGAAGTGCTAAACGGCAACGGCCGCGCTGGC
>PUOC01000187.1 GCA_003551965.1 Clostridiales bacterium
AACTCCGGCCCCGTGGACTGCCCATGGCCGCCGGTTCATCTGTCTGGTAACAATTTCTCGCCCATCATTCGTGCTGCAATCGATGAATGGCCGATACGGTCGGCCAGGTCGGGTAAAACGAGCCTAACGCGCTGCTTCTTCGCAGAAAAAAGACTGCCTGCGAGCAGTCGATGGCAGTCCTGGCAGATCTGTCTCGCGAAGAAGCATCCGTAGTTGATGCTCGGGCGCAAAACGCCATGGCAAAGGCAGTTTCCCGACTCGGCCGATCATTTCTTTTCGTGGGAACAAGTCCATACAGCAGGCCTGCTGGGAACCTGTCAATTTTATCTATTCGGGTACCGAAATCGTACCGCAGCCGCCTTCACAAGCTCTGCCGCCGACACGCTGCGCCTGTGGTCTGGCGCTGCCTTGAGGCGAATGCTTCCAAGCATTCTCGGCATGACCGGCTTTAGACCGGTTTGCATGCATCCTACATGGCGAAATTGTGATTGCCAATCCGTCGGATAACTTGCCGCGTCTCCCAGAAACTGCGGTTATTGGTTTTCTGGGGATTGTAGAAATAGAGCGCACCCTGTGTGGGATCTTCGCCGGCCAATGCCCGGGCCGCTGCTGTGGCGCTGGCGTCACTGGGAGAACGGGGCAATGAACCGTTTTCTGCGGGCGTAAACTGGCCTGGATCATAGACTACTTCCTGGATGGAATCGGGAAATTCATCACTCTTCACCCTATTCAACACCACGGCCCCAACCGCGATCTGCCCTTCTAAACACTCCCCCCGGGCCTCAGCATAGATAATCCTGGCCAGCAAGATTTTATCCGCTTCCGTGTAGTCCGCAAAGGCGTCTTCCCATTGGCTGGAACCCGGTAAAATAAGTACGTTTCCGATCTGCAGCTGTGTCGGTTCCTTGATACCATTGCGCTCGGCCAACAACTCCCAACATACGTCGTTATTCTGTGCAATGCCATACAGAGTGTCTCCCGGTTCCACAACATGCTTGTAGTCCGATGCGGCACCGGGAGAGACAAGCATCAACAACAGTACAGCGGTGATCAGGACGAAAGCTTTCATGTATGCAACCCCCAAGAACATATCTTTGCCATGATATTATGATGCACAACGAATATAGAGTTCAACGGTTTTTCCTGATTTCCTGCTTTCAATTCTTCTGTGCTGGCCATAGATGAAGACAGCAGCAATCACTCAACAGGAGTTGTACCGCTCGAATGTTCCATGGTGATCACATCAGCCATTTTTGCAATGAAAGATGAATTAGTAGGTTTGCCGCGATCATCCTTGCGAGAAGACGGAAACAGCGCTGCGATTTCGGCCGCGTCCCCTTTCTCCCAGGTAACCTCCAAGGCATGGCGAATGGCCCGCTCCACTTGGCCCGCACTGGTACCGAAACGCCGCCCGATTTCTGGATACAGGTGCTTTGTTATGCCCGTCAGCCAACGCTTGTCTGCACACACCAGCAAAACGGCCTCTACCAAGTAGCGGTACCCCTTGTAGTGCGGCGGCACGCCCATTTTGGAAAAGCGGTGCGCTAACCTCTCGTAGAGCATCTGCCGCTGGTTAGCTGAGCTTCCTCCTTCTTGCTCCATGCTGAACACTTGATGAATGCGGCGAACTAATGTGGGCAAGGTAAATGGTTTCATCAAATAGTAATCCACACCCAACTCTGTGGTTTTGGACACAAATTCGTCCTGTCCAAAAGCCGACATTATGATCACCTTCGGACGCCGCTCTTTGAGGGCCAGTTCCTCGAGCACATCAATGCCGTCTCGGTTAGGCATCACCAGGTCTAAAAGCAGGAGGTCCGGGTTCCACTGATCGATGGCACGAATCACTCCGGCACCATCATTGACAGAACCAACGAAATGAAGCGATTCTTCTTTCTCTAGGTATTTCGCTACCATGCTGCAAAATCCTTGGTTATCGTCGGCAATCAAAACTCGGATCAATGATGTCAGCCTCCCTTGGGTGCTCTAACCGCCAATCAACCCGGCTAAAAGAAACGTTTGGCTCAGCGGTGAATAGCGAAACTCTTTGATCAACCGAAAGCCCTCCACGGCCGCAGTCGATGGCATATGCAGCCTTGGGCCCGAACAGTAGAACTTCTCACCCCCAATTGTAATATGATGATCATCATAATAGCTAATCGGCATGTCGCTGTCGATATATTTGTGCACCCCGTTTTCTAGTTCATCCAGATCGATGTCCGGCCGCTCCCGAAACTCAAGCACAAAACCTCGTTTGACATCAGAGTGGATCTGGGGCGGCTGGAAACCCATCTCTGTAAGGACGATGGACGTCAGATCCTCGGCACTGTGAGCCATCTTTCGGTACACCAAAGACTCGTAGACTCTTTGCTTGATGTCCTCGGGATCGGGTCCAAAAAGGCCCGGACGCCTAACCACGACCTCCTCGCCGATGCCGATCAAGATCTCGGCGTTGAACTCCAAAGCTGGGTAGAGAATGTCAAAATGCTCAATGATCACCCGTCGCCCTTGAGCTATTGCCTTACGAACGGCATGGGCCATTTCCCAGATCTGACAGAACGCCATTTCGAACCGCACGTCAACGTGGTACGTGTGTGTGTCGAAAAACCCCGTTTCAGCGTCACTCAATACCGGCAGCGGCCTTATATTGATGCCGTCATCGTCATTGGTTAGCACGAGGCCTGGAATCATGCCCCGGATCAGCAGGGACTTGCCGGCGCCGGCATCCCCCACAAGACCAACCACCCGATCTTCGGGGTTCAGGTAGCGCTGCGCGATTAGATCCCCCAGCTGCATGAGACGGCTCCGGCCCCTCGGGGCGAAATACACTGCTTGGTCCAAATTGACAACTGCATCATATAAGCCTGGCCTCACAGTACAGCCTCCCCATGGCGGGCTGCATGGCAGTTGATATTCACGGCTACCGGCAGGCCGGCAATATGGGTCGGGGCCGTTAAGACGTGGACATCCAATGCCGTAACCGTGCCCCCGAAGCCCTGGGCTCCGATCCCAAGACGGTTCACAGCCTCAAGCAGATCCCGTTCCAATGCAGCCAGGTGCGGCTCTTGGTGCCGTTGGCCCACGGGAAGCAGAAGCGATCGCTTGGACAATTCCGCAGCCTTTTCCATGGTGCCGCCCAAACCCACCCCAACCATAATCGGCGGACACGGATTGCCCCCCGCCATCGACACAGTCTCGACCACAAAGTCCAATACCCCCCGCCGCCCCTGCGACGGTTTGAGCATGGCCAGCCGCGACATATTTTCGCTGCCAAAACCCTTAGGGACTGCATAGATATGCACTTTGTCCCCGACGACAATTCTTGTGTGCACCACCGCCGGTGTGTTGTCTTCTGTGTTGATACGCTGCAGGGGATCGTTTACGATGCTGCAGCGAAAAAAGCCTTCTCTGTAGGCAAGACGGACCCCCTCGTTGACGGCGTCTTCAAGCAATAAGCCCTCCAAATGGACGTCCTGTCCGACATCAATGAACACCACAACCAGACCGGTATCCTGACACATGGCCAAGGAATCGCGCCTGGCCAAGGCAGCGTTTTCCCGCAGTTGCGCCAGTACACGTCTGCCCAACTCCGATCGCTCCGTCTGCAGAGCCCATTCCATTCCAGAAGCCACATCGGAAGGCAGCTCGAAGTTGGCTGCCAGACAGAGCTCTTTAACTACATCCCGAATGCGTGTCGTGCTGATGGTGCGCACGGCGCTCTTCCTTTCTCTTTAGATAGGCCATGACCCGCTGCATTTCATTGTACACGATGGTAAAACCTTCGTCGACTCCCATGCCCGGTTTTGCCAGCATCTGACAGGGCCTGGTCGCCAACGCAGCATGGACACACACCTGCGCTGAACGGTCGGTCTCATTGCACGTACCCCCGAGGTAGGCCCCCATGTCATGCTCGCGGCAGAACAGAACGGCGGCCATGGAATTATCGATACTGCCAAGGTCCGGCGTCTTAATCTGAAGCAGATGCCCCGCCCTGGCCCGGGCAAACATTTGGATGTCCGCCAATGTATTGCACCATTCGTCGGCGACGATCTCGACCGGACGCCCGCGCCGGTCTAGTTCCGCAGTCAGCGCAGCCATGGTGTCGATCTGCGCTGCGCGATTGCCTCGGTCGATGGGCCCTTCGATGCGAAGCATATGCGGTCGGGCAGCCTCGCCGAGGCGTTCCAGATAGTCCAACAGGGCCGTCATATCTGGAAAACCGTCGCCTAGAGTTCCATAGACATCGATATGGAACACGGGACAATAACTGGGTTCACCCAAAAACTCCACCCTTTGACGCAGCCAGCGAACATACTGCAGCAGTTTTTCACCCTGAGAACCGACTCTTCTGTCCAGATTGTTAAAAAGACCGTGGGGAAGGACGTCGGCCCGCTTCAGGATCATGCGGTCGACATGGATGTAGCGATCATCACCCGATTGGGTAAAAATCGGCACCGGCTCATTGATCAGCGGTACCCTAAACTCTTTCGCCGCCACTTCTGCCATGGTACAGTGAGACGCCTTGGCTGCCGCATCCAGCAGGGCCTGCGAGATACCGTAACGGCTCGCGGTATGCAGTCTGCGCCCGTCCTCAAGCCGAAGTTCTTCTAGTCGCTGAGACAGGGAACGAAAGGACGTCACCGTTTCGCCGATAAAATGGCGCCGCGCCACATCCTCCACAATGGGGATATACTCCTTGGCCAAAAACAGCGGGTCCCGCCCTCCGCACCCGGAATACTGCACCGCAGCACAGTCGCCCCACGCGGTTTGGCCATCTTCAAGAATGAGCTGAATCGATATGGACTCACCCGCTTGACGGATACTGTGAAAACCTTTTGTGCAGGGGTCGCCGCGATAAGTGAATCCATCCTCCACCCACTCACCCTTCTTAATGGCAGCTTGGTCGTCAAAATAAAAGCCCGTCACCCCTGGAGAAACGACTACATCACTGATGATCACATTTTGTCCTCCTTTGGTAACGGTAGTCAAGCCACGGGATATGCTGCTGGGCGCCGTAGACATCGGTTTCGCCCAACGCGCCCGAAGGCTGTGGCCGAATGACGGTAATCTTCACAGCCAGCGCCGGGGGGTAGGCCAATAGGGACAGCACGTGCTCTGTCGGAATCTGCAGGACTCGGGCCGTGATATCGCTATCGAGGGACTCATAGAAATCCCACATATCTTCGCTGTCGGAAAACATGAAATCGTATGTGAGCTCATACGGGCCGGCGTTCTTGCTTCGGATAACCTGTGCTTTGTCTCGGAGCCGCATCAATGGGAATCAACCTCCCAAACGACAGGAAATAATCCGTTTGGATCGTCCACAGTCATCAAATGGTGGATGGAAAACCGGTAGACCTCTCCCGCATCGAAATCTGATGGAGAGTATGGAAATGCCAGATTTCCTGCTGTGGATACTCTGCCCGGGTAACCATAGTGCAGCAGTGTCGAACGCGCCAAGGCGCAGACATTGGCGGCGTCCTCTTGCGTATCGGCCACAGCTTCAATGACCAAGCCGATCTCGTGTCCGGCTGTTGACACCGGTTCCCGGCCACCCATAACTCCATTTTTGCCATAGCAGTGGAACAGCAGTGAATAGGCGCATGCGTTCTCCATTTGGCTACCTACATAATCCCGTACGGCGTTTAAGATCTCATCGAGCCGCTCAATCATCATCGGATCGCGGACACCGGCAATCGAAACCGTCCGATATCCTATGCGGGCGGCTGCTTCCAATTTGACGCGATAGGTGTCGTCCGGTTGGAAACGGGTACCCGTAACTTCAACTCTGCCCTCAGACAAAGGCCGGAACTGCGTTGCCTTAAGGTTCAATGCACCGCCGGGGCCCGGCAGCACATAGGGATCACTCTTTTCGTACAGCGTATGGGCCGCCACGGATCGGCCGGTGCATGTTCGTTCTTCACTTAGCGCCTCTAGCACAAAGGCCGATGAACCGATGGTACCCAACATGCAGTCACTGCCGCTGCCCGGTTCAGCGGCTATGGCAGCGCACTCCAAGATCTTGCCCATGTGCAGCGCCAGACCTGGATCAAATCCTCGCTGTATGGGAACCGCAGCAAACGCCGCCGGATCGTACGCGCGGCCTGCCAGAATCACTTGGAAACCCTGATCCAAAGCTCGTAAGAACGGTTCGGTTCCCATTTGCGCTACAATGTGGAAACTGCTTTCAATATCGCCTTGGGTTAGGGGCGAGACTGGTCCGCACGGTTGTATCCTACCCTGGACGCAGGCCTCCTTCACGGCATCCTGGGAAACATCTGCGGAAATACCAGCTGTCCGCAGCTTAAAACCTTCTTCTCGGTACAATTCTAGGATGATCTGCCGCAGCCAGTCAAGATGCGGTGCCGCACCGGCACCGCCGCTGCTTCCCACCAGAAGAGGGATTTGGCGCTCCCTAGCTGCACACAGCATGGGGCGAAGGTCACGTTTGACGGCTGCGGCGCTGGTAAATGGCTTTCCGGAACCGAGATAATAGGGACCTGGATCCGTTGACCCGGCATCCACAGCCAAAACATGGGGATCCCGACCCAAACCCCTGTTGAAAGAATCCATGGGATAGCCATATCCCAGTATGGCTGTAGGCGACAATACCCGCACTTCGTTCACTCGGCGAGCCCTCCCTTTCAAACTGCCCTGTTCCCGAACTGATAATCATTTCCGTTTTCACGTCCGGTCAGCCGTCACGTTCTAAGTCCGCGCAGAATTCCTGTGGTCGGCACCGCCCTCAGCGGGGCCTGCCCACAAGCATACCTTTGCCGATGGCATAGATGTCATCCACAACCATCTGGAAGCTGGGCTTGCGTCCTTCTGTCTCACCTCGACGAGCCAGACAATCCCGGTGAAAATCCAGAATATCTTTGGCAAACGGAAGATTGCCAGTCGACAGAAACCTAACCGCACCTTCATTGTCCCGGGCCGGCATAGTCTTTCCGGCATTCATCCGACTGGGAGCAAATGGGACATCCACAACACCAGCGGCAAAGGCACGGACGGCACCGGCAGCGGTGCTTCCGTCGCCTAGTTCCAGTGCTCTGTCCACCAAAGCTTTGGTCTCACGGCTGATCATCATTCTTTCCTGTTCCAACGCATCAGTCTCAGGAAACATCTGGTCCTTCAGCATGTTCAGTACCTGCTTTGTTGTCCGGAGACCCTCGGCGTTAGCTTCCTTGCTGGGTATTCCCAATGCTTCATGGGGAGTTTTGACAATCACCTTTGTCGCCCGTGCCAATGCTGCAGCTGCCGCGCCTACGGAGATAACGCCAAATGCACGGGCTTCGTCACTGGGAAAACCTCCCATCCACTGATGGAACACCGTCGTCAGGACAACATCAGGAAAGCCCGCTTGCTCAAGGTATTCCTGCGCCAGCCGATTTAGTGTTTGCACCGCTGCCGTATCCTGTACCAGGTTACCGCACTGGCCGTAGCCCAACGTGATATGCTTGACACCCTGTTCGGCAGCGAGCAGTGCCTCCAATATCGCGACACTATGGGAAACACAAGGAGGCACCAAGGTACCTGTAAGGGGCCCGAAAGGTTCACGGTTGATATCGGCGCCCAGTTCCTGGTAACGTCCCGCGAGGCGGTCAATGTACTGCCAGTGGCGGATACTGGCCTCAAGCGGAACTTGTTTCGCATAGGGAATGTTATAGCTGATTCCTCCGCCTTCAAAGGCAGTAAACCCGGCAGCCAGCGTAATTTCGGCCAACAGTCTGGCGTCCGGCGTGCCATGCCGTATCTGAACGGGCACCTTGGTACCGTCGATGATCCGTCTGTTCGTGTCCACACCGTGGTTGACTGCGGGGAAGCCGTTTAACAAGGCGCGCCCCTCCCGGCGGCTCTCTTCCAACCCCTGCTCGGCTTCCTGGTAACGATTCTGCCTGGTATAGGAATCAATGGTCGTCGGAAGCAGATCCGCTTCTCCCTCGTTCTGTAAAAACCGCAGCAAATCGAGATGGTCCACGGCTACCGGCACTCCGGCTCGAGGTTGTGTAAGGGTGATCCCCTTTTCTTTGGCATCCTGCAGACATAGGGCGAAATTACGGCTCCTAGGCAGACTCCGAATATAGCGGGCGCCCTCCTCATAGTCCACCTCCGAACCCGTGGGCCACTGTGTTAAGACCTCCTGCCGCTCTTCTTCTACCGCGTCCCAGTCCAATTGATTGTGCAGATTCTTCACCCAGGTCGCCTCCTATGTACTCGTCCCCGCCAACTGTCGCTTCAGAAACCTAGCTGCTCCCCGTCGATCCCGTTCAGAAAAGAGGCCTGCGGCGGCCAATATGTGGCCACTGTCAAAAACAATGTCCGGGTCCCGCGGCAGGAGCTCCAAAGCCGGTTGCGAAGGAAAAAGGCCCTGCATGTCCTGCCTCTTTCCTTCTCCATGGGCAAAATATCCGCCCGTAAAAACCACTGTGCATATGTCTGTTAGGTCTTTTCCCCGCTGCAGCCAAAGCCTGCCGCTGGGGGTATAGGTCTCTTCTAGCCAGCCGGCGTGCCGGCGCAATGCCTCACGGCAAGCGTGCACGGCCATCGCCCGGTCAAGCCGGATCTCTTCCCCCGTGGTACTCAGTGCGGCCGGTTTTTGATGAATTTCAGCCAGTCTTCTCGACAGATACTCCTTCGTTAGATTGGCTTCCTCAGCCAATACGTCTAAGCCCACATGTTCCGTCAATGCCTGGGCACTGACGCGCAATCCCAGATCACCTTCCACGGTCCGCTTGGCATACGGTTCCGGCAATCCGCGATAGACGACGCCCTCCGACTGCGGCCGCCCGCTGCAAAAGGAATGCACATCCGTCGTGGCGCCCCCGAGATCGACAATGATATGGTCACCGGCCATTTCACTCCATACCATTCCGGCCTGCAGTACCGCGGCCGGTGTGGGCATAATCAGTCTGTCAACCCATCGTTCTACCTTCTCGAATCCTCTAGCATAGACGATCGTCTCCATGAAAATTCGGCGTATCTGTTCCCGGGCCGGCTCAACATTGAGTACACCAATTTCGGGCATGACGTTCTCGGTCAAATGCGTTTCGTAACTCTGCGACAGCACTGCTTCCGCTTCCGGTGCGGCACATCGGTTGCCGGCTATGACCACAGGAATCTCAAGAGCATGTTCGGCTAGGATGCGGGCGTTGCCGAGGAGTGTTCTGCGATTGCCGCCGTCGGTTCCGCCGGCCAGAAGAATCATGTCAGCGTTTGCATTCGCAATTGCCCGCACATCATCGTGGGTCAGCTCATAGGAATAGCACCCAACCACACGAGCTCCGGCCCCCAAAACGGCTTGTTCCGCAGCTTTCGCGGTCAGATCGGGAACCAAACCGACAGCTGCCATACGCAGCCCTCCGGCTGCACTGCTGCAGGCCAATTTAGGGCATGACCGCCAGACGTGTGGCCTAATGCTTGCCTCAAGCTCTGTCAGGACCGCCGCTACCCCATGAGATACGTCGTCGGGAGTTGTGGGGTGGATGGCCCGGCACACCACTTGCCCGGATGAAACGTCTGCTGCAAGCGCTTTTGTATAGGTGCTGCCGATGTCCACTGCTACCATGGTACTCAATGACTTTCACCACGCTGTCGGGCCAAATCGGCTCGGAGCTGCGGCAGAAAATCCTCTACCATCGTTCCCGGGGGATAGACCCTATCAAATCCCATGGCTCGGAACTTGTCTTCCACATCCTCCCACCGTTGGCTGCCAATGACCAGATAACCGCCGATGTAAAGAAGCACATCGTCCAGGCCGGCTTCAATCAAGGCGTCCTTGAGCCCGCGGCAGTCAATCTCGCCGTGGCCATACAGCGAAGTGACCAGAATCGCGTCGGCATCGGTTTCAATGGCTGCCTCGATAAATTCCTGCTGCGAGACCAGCACGCCCAAATTAACCACGTGAAAACCAGCTTCTTCCAATGCTACTTCCAAGACCTTGTTACCAACGGCATGCACATCGGATCCAATGACCCCTAGAATCAACGTATACTCTGCCATAGGCTACCCCCTATTATGCAACCCGGCCGTTCAGTCCATGCAACGCCTATTCTTCCTAATTCGCTAAAAAAATGTTAAAAACCTCCCCGCAGAGAAACTGCAGAGAAGTTTGTCGCCGGCCATCTTGATGTTCCACAGGCATCATGGATCAATGCAGTTTCTTCACAAGGCTGCGCGCATGCTCTACCACGGCCTGATCGCGCCCGTCGCTTCCGAGCATGCGGATCAGTTCCGTAACGCGCCCTTGGTCGCTGAGGGGCTGTACCGTGACGCGGGTCCGTTCGCCCACAATTTCTTTCTCAATGGAGTATTGCTGATCGGCCTGTCCAGCAATGACCGGGAGATGGGTAACACACAGCACCTGGGCCTGCTGGGCCAGAGTGCGCAGCTTCTCTGCTACATTGTGCGCCGTTCGTCCCCCGATCCCGGTATCCACCTCATCAAAGACCAACGTGGGCACCGAATCCACCCGAGACAAAATCGCTTTCAGGGCCAGCATAATCCTGGACAACTCGCCTCCTGAGGCCACTTTGCTTAAGGGCTTTAGTTCCTCGCCGACATTGGCCGATATCTTAAATTCGACACTGTCGCAACCCGTGGCTGACAGGCCTGCATTGTCAGACTCGAGGTCGACGCGAAACACCGTTTTTTTCATGTTCAGATCCGCCAGTTCCTCTTCCACTCGGCTTTCTAATGTTTCCGCCAGAGCCGCTCGATGGGATGACAGCTTCGCGGCCAATTGTCCGCATTGATCCTGCAGCCGCCGCTGCTGGTCCTCGAGCTCATCCATGTGCTGGCTGTGCTTGGATAATGTCTCTAGCTCCTCCCGGCATCCTTCAGCATAGGCATTGATTTCCGCTATAGTATCTCCATACTTGCGCTTCAGGTCGTGCAACAGCCGCAGTCTTTCTGCGACCACGCTGAGGCGTTCCGGATCCGATTCATACCGCTCTGCAAACGTGCGTAGATCCCTCGACACCTCTTCGAGCTGGACAAGGCTGTCCTGAAACATGTCGGCCATAGACTTCAGATCATCATCACAATCCTGAATCGATGCCAATTCCGAAGCAATCTGCGACAGCATTTCTAAGATACCGCCATGGGTTTCGGTACCATCATGCATGGCCGCATAGGTGGAATACAGAGTATTCTGGATTCGTTCTGCGTTGGACAGACGTGACTCTTCTTGTCTCAATGCTTCTTCTTCGTCTTCGGCAAAACCGGCCGCTTCGATCTCCTCTAGTTGGAACTGCAGCAGATCCATCCGGCGCAGCCGCTCCCGTTCATCCTGCCTTAATGTCTGCAGTTGTCTGTCTGTGTCCTGCAAACGCCGATATTTCCGGGCCATCTCTTCCTTGGCATCGCAGAACTGTTGATCGCCAAAGCTGTCTAGCAGTTCCAAATGAGCCTCGGACGCCAAAAGGTACTGTTGGTGATGCTGGCCGAGGACATCGACCATGTGAGGGCCGAGCTCAGATAGTTGTGCCACCGACACCAGGCGCCCGCCAATGCGACACTTACTGCGCCCATTGCGATGTACTATACGGGAAATCACCAGATCTTCTGCTCCGTCGATTCCCCACTCCTCTAAAAGTGCTGCTGCGGAGTTTGGGTATGCGAAACTTGCCTCAACGATTGCGCTGTCAGCGCCTGAGCGGATCATCTCGGTGGAAGCTCGCTGCCCGAGCAGCAGACTGAGCGCATCAATAATGATGGATTTGCCGGCCCCTGTTTCACCCGTCAAAACGCTGAAACCAGCATCAAACGACAGCTGCATGCTGTCGATAAGTGCAAAGTCCTCAATCTGCAGTTCCTTGAGCAAAACCCCACCCCTTTCAGCGCTGAAGTAGCTCCATCAAACGATCATACAGAATGCCTACACGTCCGGAAGGACGCTGTAACTCCTGCTCGTCCTCGGTCCGGACTATCAGGACGATTACATCGTCGCCAGCCAATGTACCCACCACACCTTCCCACTCCAATTCATCCAGAACCGCAGCGACTGCATGGGCTCCGCCCGGGTATGTCTTAATCAGAAGCAGGTTCCTGCTGAAGTCCACGTCGCGAACATAATCTTCAAAGACGCGGCGGGCTCTGCGATTGAGATCCCCTTTGGTCGCTCCTTGGGGAAGGGCGTATTTGTAACCGCCTTTACCGTTAGGCACCTTGGCCAACCGCAGTTCCTTTATGTCTCGCGAAATGGTAGCCTGCGTAACTTTGAAATCCTTCTCCCGCAGATAAGACATCAGCTCTTCCTGTGTCTCGATTTCTTTATCTTTGATGACTTCCAGAATGAATGACTGCCGTTTCGACTTCACCCATAGAACCTCCCCTACACCTGGGGTGTTTTTAGTCGCTCGTGGAGAATTTGGAAAAAATTCCTGCCGCGCAGCTTCACGAACTTGGCTTTCACCGGTGACTGCTGCATTGTCACGCGATCATGGGAC
>PUOC01000148.1 GCA_003551965.1 Clostridiales bacterium
CAGGAGGCGCACTCTGTTCTGAAAGAAGCAGAAGACATGATGTACAAACGAAAACTGGCTGAAAGTGCCAGTACTCGCAGTTCGATCATACGTACCCTTCTGCAGACGCTGGGAAGCAAAAGCCACGAAACGGAAGAGCACGCTTGGAGACTGCAGCGAACGGCGCTGGCATTGGGGTCTGCTCTCGAGTTGTCCGCCGACGAACTAAACCGCCTTTCGGTATTGGTGGCCCTGCATGACATCGGCAAAATTACCATTCCCAAGGATGTCCTGCTTAAGAAGGGACCTCTCTCCGATGCCGAATGGGAGATGATGCGAAGGCATCCGGAAACGGGGTATCGAATCGCGGCGGCAACCGATGAGTTTGCCTATGTGGCGGGAGACATCCTGGCCCATCATGAGCGCTGGGACGGCAAGGGCTACCCCAATGGCCTTGCGGGAAAGGAAATACCGCTGCTGGCCCGGATTACGGCTATCGTCGATGCCTATGATGCCATGATCAGTGAACGGGCCTACAGTCGGGCCATGACGCACGACGAGGCCGTTGCTGAAGTGCGGGCCTGTGCAGGAACCCAGTTTGATCCGCATTTAGCGGATGTCTTCATCACTGTGCTGCAGAAGAATACCGCCGTTCGCGGCCAGAGCCGCGAACCGCACAGCAACTCCCCCGGCCGTTGAGCCCGCCCCTTAACATGCTCGGCTAAGCTGTCGATTCCGTTGCAGAGATCCTGCGGATTGATGCCGCAACACCGGTTTGCAGTAGTCTGTCAACGATTCCCAGGATATAGCCGTCGCTGTGAAACGCTACGTGCTTGCCCTTTTCCAGGCAGGGAGCCATCAAACGGTGATAGACGGGAATGACGAACCGGTCGAGCATTTCGGGATTGATGATCGATGAGGTCTGGGTACCGAGGTCCTCTGGAAACTCGACTACATCCACATCCCGGGCGAGCCACTGCTCAACCAGCTGACAACTGTGCTCGCAAATTCCGTCTATGAGCTGAAGCAAGCGAGGTTCTTCGTCCACCATGTCATGGATAACATTTTCAAAGCCCCGCAGATAGGTCAGCCGCAGGAGAAGAAAGCCGTGGGCCAACCCGCCGCTAGCAATTCGGCCCGGTGCTTTTGCTGTCTGATCTGTTTTGCCGCGGCCGGCCAATCCATCGGACCCCGATCCCCTTGGACCAGGGGATCGGGAATTTCGTAACTGTCAAACCGGTTCCAGTCCGCCAGCGGGTGCTCGGTCACCACTCGTTCAATATGGGTGTTCCAGGTCCAAGGCCCGTCCTCGGGCACGTTGCGGAGGTCGTTGTTGACAATGAGAGCGTGGGGAGCGTTGCCCACGGTACCTATCAGCCAGAGAACGTCTGCCTGGGAGGCCAGCCTGGTTTTGCTGACGGCAATCTGTTCTTCTTCATCGCGCAGCCTGAGACTGTCTTGGTACCACTCCCGCATGTTTTGAATGTCGGCGGGTATTTCCTGGCCGATGTCTTCGCCATGGAGCCAATGCTCTGGGAATTTCGGCCATGCATAATTCCCTCCGGTACCGACCCAGGGATTCGCCGCGGGAACGTGATGTCTGTGGACCAAGCTCCGTGCCAGCTGGAGCGCTCCAACTGGTTGCCTTCCTGCCGCTGTCGGAAAAGCTCACCGGATATCTGCCGTGTGGAAACGTTGAGGCCGAGATCCTGCCAGTATTGGCTGACCAGTTCCACCATGTTTTCTTTCCAGGGGTACTCCACAGATGCATACTCGATCGTGAAGGAAAAATCGCTGCCATCGTGATATTGGCGTCAGCCGTCGCCGTTTTGATCCGCCAGGCCAATGCCGTCGGGCAACTGCTCAGCATGTTGCAAATCGACATCTGCATAGGCGTCGGCGAATTCCGACTCATAGCAACGGCTTGCCGGCAAGAGGGTGTACTGGCGCACTTCAGCATTGCCGAAGCAGAGGGTGTCATTGATTTCCTGACGATCGATAGCCAGGGATGCTGCCCTGCGGAAGTCCGCTTGGCGGAAGATCACCCGCAACGCGTTGGCGTCGCGGGAAAGGTTGAAGCAGAAGAACACCTCTATTCTGCACGGTTTTGTTCTCTTCCAACGTTCATCCACCGCTGGTTCTCCGCCTATGCTGCCTTTTCTTGGCCTGTGAGGTTAAAATGTATCTGTCGGCCGTGACCGGTTTTCGGAGTCAGCAGGAAAAAGCTCAGAAAACAGCGAATCATATCACAAAATGCCGGTCCTGCAGGGTTCCATGACTGTTCGGCAGTACCTGGGGCGGGATCGCTGCTGGACGGCGTTTACATAGACAGCCAACGAGAACGGAGGATGTATGATGAAGAACGCATGCTGGGGATGGATTATCGTCTTTGTTCTGCTGTTTTGGGCTTGGCCGGCGTCTGCCTTTGAACCGAGTACGCCAGACGAAGTGGATGTTTTTCCGCAAGGTGCAGACGTCAGCTGGATGCTTCCGGCGCAATCGTCCATGGAAATTATTCTTCCGTCGAGCTTCAGCAAAGACCGCATTCGCTATCAAGTACGGGACGGCGCGTCGGTTGACAGTATGAGCGCCGAATACCGGCTGGCGAAAGGGTGGACGCCGGCGGGACTGCGGACCCTTATGGATGAGAAGGAATGGCTGGAAAACCAGCTGCGGGTGAACGCGGCCGAACTGGCGGGGGTACAGCA
>PUOC01000221.1 GCA_003551965.1 Clostridiales bacterium
ACGCGGCGTGTTCGGCAGCATACGGATTGTAGGTTGCCAGGTGACGAACGACTTCACCCGGGCGCTTAACGACGAGGAGCTATACAGTGGCGTGATAGACGTCATTGTGCATTGGGAGGATTATGATGGCGGTTGAGAACGAAAGATTGATTGGCAGTGACGGCAAAGTCGTCACGATTGTGTATGACGACGAGGTTGTAGGTGATGGGGCACAGACGCTTGACGAACACGCAGGCGGTGACGCGGGTAGCGGGGCCGGCGCGGGGTGGTGGGAGATAACGCAGATATCTGACGAAACATCAGCGTTCCCGGACGGCCTCGCGGTTAAGCACCTGTTCTGGGACGACGGAACTCTTGTGCTTGATGACGGCGGCACGGGCGACCCCGACAAGGCGCGCAAGCTGATTGAGAATGAGCAAGCGGATGTGACGCAGTTCAATGTTGAGATCTCGAAGGCCGAGGTTGACGTGACTACGTTGGCCGACAGCGTGCGGAGATACCGAGCGGGGAAAACCGACATGAACGGCTCACTCGAAGGAATTACGACAATCGGCGAGACAGATTCCGAGGGCTGGATTTTAAACAACTTCCTCCAGGTCGTGCGGCAGTTTGCTGACGGCACCGCGGAGGTTCGCGAGATTGACGGCGCGCCGATCTACATGAAGGGCTATATCAGTAAGGAGTCATCCCCGATGAAGCACGAAGCGTTCGTGTGGGCGCGGGTTAATATCCTTAGCTCAAGCCTCGGGGCACAAGGCGAGGATGCGCAGAGCTTCACAAGTAATTTCCGTATAGCTCCGGGGGATCCTGACCCGACGTTGTACGTGCGTGAGCTTCCGGTATCGACTTGATAACAGCCCGCATTGCGCGGGCTTATTTGTAGGGAGACAAAATGGCAGAGCCGATTAGAGTTACGAAGCGCAACAGTTACGTACCTGAAGCCTTCAACGAAGGAAGGAAGGACGGCGAGAAGATTGTTGTGCATTACCGGTACTTGACGTTTGCTGAGCAGCAGGAACTACTGCGGCATGATGATATCGGCATCAACTTCGCGTACGAGTCACGCATTCTATCGCGCATGATTGAGAGCATTGACAATCTGCAGATTGCCGACGATAACGGGGTGAGGGATATCACAGACGGTGATTCGTTGGTGAATGAGCCGGGGATAGACAAGCTCGCGATGGAGTTGTGGATGCACTTCAGAAGGACGTCTGCGCTAACCGACGCTGATAAAAAAAAATAGTGTTAGGGGTGCAGATTTGGAAGCAAGGCAAAGCCGGGGTTAGGATAAGGCCGGAGATTGGCGACGGGAGACTGAAGGCGATGTGGCGCGGCAAACTACACCCGGTTAAGAAGTCTGAAGTCAAGGATTTGTGCGACGCGTGGTTCTTCTCGGCTCTTGATGTCTGGCACCGGTGGAAGACGTTCGGCGCTCTGCCCTTTGGGGGTGGATGGGCTGAGCAGCCTGCGCACTTGGTGGAGGTTATTGAGTACGCCGAGTCGGGGTATAGGAGCGTGTAATGATCGCCGAGGAATTAAGAGTTGCGATACGAGCCGAGACTGCGGGCGCACAGCGAGAGATAAGTCGAGTAGGGCAATCGTCTGAGAGGGCTACGCAGTCGTTTGCCAAGATGGCGGCGAAGTACGCTTCCGCCGGCGCGGCACTGGCGCTAACTGTACGCGAGATACGGCAGAGCCTCCGGGCGTGGGGCGACTTGGAGGCGGCACAGAATCGCGTGGCTGCCGCTGCTGCGGTGAACGGTGAGAATCTTGACGAGGTAATTCCGAAGTACAATCAGCTTGCAAGCGATATACAAGAGCTGACAGTTGTGTCAGACGACGCCGCGCTTGAGATGATCGCGCTCGCGCAGTCTATGGGAGTCGCGTCCTCTGATATGGACGAAGTGATACAAGGCGCTGTAGGTATATCTCGCACGTTCGGGATGAACACGAACCAGGCTATACGCGCCGTGACTAACGCGATGAACGGCAATTTCCAGCAACTACAAAGGTACGTACCCGCTATCCGTGACGCCGACACAGAGGCTGAGAAGCTGGCCGCGACGCAGGAGTTGATGGCGAACAGCTTCGAGCAAGCACAAGCTGAGACCGATACATACCTCGGGCAGTTGGCGCAGATGGAGAACGCGTTCAGCGATGTGCGCGAGGAGATGGGAGCGACTATTGCGCGTGGCGTTGAGCCGTTCATTGGAGTACTGACGCGGTTCGCTAATCGTACAGCCGAGGCTATGGGGCGCTCGCGAGAGTTAAGAGACATCATTGCCGGGCTGAATGACGAGACTGGCGACGGCGAGCGCAGCGCATTGGAATTGATGCGTGGTATTGAAGCGCTCAATGCGAAGATTGCCGATAGCAACACAGGCATTGGCGAGCAAGTACGGCTGATACAACAGCGCACAGCACTCGAGGAGGAGCTGGCGGAGTTCCAGCAGGCTAACGCTACTGCGCAGACGCAAGTTGAGTTAGAGCGCGCGCGGGCAGCATCACAGGCGAACGTTGATGCGAAAGAGGCTGCAGAGCTTGAGAAAGAGAAAGCTGCAGCGATTGAAATGGCGACGCAGCGCATGGAAGAGATGCGATGGGAAAGCCTATCGCGAGCTGAGCAAGAGATTAAGACGATACAGTCTGAGATAGACGAGCTTGCTGAGCTACGGCAGCGCTAC
>PUOC01000166.1 GCA_003551965.1 Clostridiales bacterium
AAAAAGACGCTTCATGATCGTCTTATCCATGGACACCGCCGAACCAGCCACACCAGCGCCGACGTAGGGAAGGCCCGCCAACTCTAGAAACCCCTGCACAGTACCGTCTTCCCCATAGGGACCGTGCAGAACGGGAAACGCCAGATCCAAGCGGCCCACCGAGTCTGGGCCCGGATCCAGCACCAATGCCCGTGTCTCCGAATTCAGCCGTTCCTCCAATTCGGCAAAACGCCCCTGTTCCAAAAGTTCCAAGGCCTGCGGCGGCTTCTTCCAAACCCCTTCCCGGGATATGCCGATGGGTATCACATCATAGCGGGACGGATCCAGCATACGGATGATTGAGCGCGCCGACAACAGCGATACGTCATGCTCCCCTGAACGCCCGCCGAAAATAATGCCTATACGCAGTCGTTCCATATCGCTACCGCTTACCCGTTGACAATGGACAGTGAACCACCGCTTCCATTTCCACACCGGCACCCTTAGGCAGTGCAGAAACCTCAACACAGGCCCGGGCCGGAGGATCCTCAGCGAAGTACTCACCATAGACAGCGTTCACAGCCGAGAAGTTATCCATGTCTGTAATGTAAATGCTTACCTTCAGCACATGGTGCATACTGCTGCCGCATGCTTCAGCCACCGCTTGTAAATTGTCGAGTACCCGGCGAGTCTGCGCTTCAATGCCGCCTTCCACTAAGGAACCCGACTGCGGATCCAAGGGGATCTGTCCCGAAATGTAGGCTGTAGAGCCTGCATCGGTGATCTTCACTGCTTGGCTGTAGGCTCCTACCGCTGCGGGAGCTTGTCTGGTTTCAATACATTCTTTCATGGGAAGTCCTCACTTTCTCGTTCATTTTTCGGGCGGGCCAGAACAAAACAAACTTTTCTCAAAGGAAGTAAAACGTTTACCTCGAATCCTTCTAAACAGCGAACACCACAAAGGAGGTCTGGCCATGGCCATTCTTGTCACCGGCGGAGCCGGATACATTGGCAGCCATACAGTACGAGCCCTGCAAAAGCAGGGGCAGGACGTGGTTGTCCTTGACAATCTGCATAAAGGGCACAGAGCATCGGTCCGGGATATACCCCTGCATGTGGGGGATCTTGCCGATCCGTCTTTCTTAGATATGGTTTTCGGCCAGCATGCCGTCGAAGCAGTCGTCCATTTTGCGGCGCTGAGTCTCGTGGGCGAATCGGTGGAATATCCCAACCGCTATTTCCGCAACAACGCCGCCTATGCGCTGAACCTGTTGGACGCCATGGTAGAGCACCAGGTGGACAAGCTTGTGTTCTCCTCAACCGCGGCCGTCTACGGCGAACCGGTAAAGGTACCCATTGATGAAGGGCATCCAAAGAGCCCAACCAATCCCTATGGCGAATCGAAATCGATGGTGGAGACCATGCTGCGTCGCTACGAAGAAGCCTTCGGCCTCCGCTCCATATCACTGCGTTACTTCAACGCCGCCGGCGCTGACCCCTCCGGGGATATCGGAGAAGATCACCAACCGGAGACGCACCTCATACCCATTATACTGCAAACTCTGCTGGGAAAAAGAAGCCACGTTAAAATTTTCGGCACCGATTACCCCACAGATGATGGTACCTGCGTACGCGATTACATCCATGTAAACGACCTCAGCGACGCCCACCTTCTTGCCTTGGATGCCCTCAGCCAGGGCTGCGGGACCAGTGCTTACAATCTCGGGTCCGGGTGCGGCTACTCCGTTCGCCAGGTTATAGATGCCGTGGAAGCGGTCACCGGTGAGCAGGTGCCTGTTGCGGAGAGCCCCCGCCGGCCGGGGGACCCTGCCGTATTAGTGGCATCCAGCAGCCGGGCCCGCAGTGAATTGGGCTGGGAACCCCAGTATGAGAGTCTGCAGGCCATTGTCGAAACCGCCTGGCATTGGCACAAAAACCATCCCAACGGATACGAGGAGGAAACCCCATGAAGAAGACCATTGTAACACGGGATGATGGCCGCAAAGTAATCTTTTATGTCTTTGACAAAAATAAAAACACGAAAGGGGAATAGCCATGTCTGAACTCCGCTGGAATCCGCAATTGAAGCAGTGGGTGGTCGTGGCCGGACACCGTCAAGACCGCACTTACAAGCCGCCGGCAGAGTTCTGCCCCTTGTGTCCGACCAAGCCCGGCGAGTTCCCCACAGAAGTACCGGCTGAGGAGTACGAAATTGTGGTCTTCGAAAACCGTTTCCCATCACTGCATTTTCCGGCACCGGCGCCGGATGTAGAGGCGACGGACCTCTACCCGGTGGCACAATCCACGGGATTCTGCGAAGTTGTGCTGTACTCATCGCAGCACAACAGCACGTTGGCCGATGCCAGTGAAGAGCATATCCATCACCTGATTCAGGTCTGGACAGATCGCTATCAGGAACTAGGCGATCGGGATGGGATCGAGTATGTGCTGATCTTCGAAAACAAGGGCGAGGCAGTCGGCGTCACCCTGCACCACCCCCACGGCCAGATCTACGCCTTCCCCTTCATTCCACCGGTAGTGGAAAAGGAACTAGAAGCAGCCCAGGAACATGTCAACACACACGGCAGCTGCCTCTACTGCCGCATTCTTGACGAAGAAACTAAAGACGGACAGCGCATCGTTGTGGACGGAGAACACTTCACTGCCTTTGTTCCCTTCTTTGCCCGCTATCCCTTTGAAACCCACCTCTATGCAAAACGTCACCTTGGGAGCTTGCCCCAAATGACCGACGACGAACAGCGGGACCTAGCGTCGGTCTTAAAGCGGCTCATTATCCGGTTTGACCAACTGTTTCAGATGTCTCTGCCTTACATTATGGTGCTGCACCAGTCACCAACAAAGGGAGAACACAATGCCTATCACTTCCACTTTGAATTTTATCCCCTCAACCGCTCCGAGACAAAGCTGAAATATCTAGCGGGAGTGGAAGCCGGGGCGGGGACTTTTATTACGGACATGTCTCCGGAATACCAAGCACAGCGCCTGAAGGGGGAGATCGACTAATGGATGCAGCATCACTGCAAAAGGTCTTTGGCGAAACCTTCCCGGAACAAGACCAGTGCATAACCGTTTCTGCACCGGGACGGGTCAACTTAATCGGTGAACACACCGACTACAATGACGGGTTTGTTCTGCCCATGGCAATAGATGCAAAGATTCTGCTGGTGGGAGCCCTGCGCAGGGATACGCAAGTCAGAGTCTATTCGGTGGATTTCGATGAAAGCGACTCCTTCGACCTCCAGTGTATTGCGTCTAGTGCTGATCGTCCGTGGAGCAATTACATCCGCGGGGTATGCAAGCTATACCCCACAGAAACCCAGTCAATTCCGGGGGGAATGGATCTGGTTATGCAGGGTAATGTCCCCCAGGGCGCTGGCCTATCTTCTTCGGCAGCGCTGGAAATCGGAACCGCCGTTCTGATCCGGGAATTGAACGGTTTCTCCGCGGACGGTGTAACCTTGGCCAAACTGGCCCAGCGGGCAGAGAACGAGTTCGTTGGAGTACAGTGCGGCATCATGGACCAGTTTATTTCGATCCTCGGCGAAAAGGACCATGCTCTGTTTGTGGACTGCCGGTCACTGGACTATGAGCGAGTGCCGGCACCGTTTAAGGCAGCCGATGCCAGCATTGTCGTCATTGACACGGGAGTCAAGCGCGGACTGGTGGACTCCAAATACAACGAACGCAGGCAGCAGTGCCAGGAAGCGGTCGAAGCTCTGCGCACATGGCAGCCGGAATTGACCTCTTTGAGAGACGTAACGCCCGATTTAAAGGCAAGAATAGAACAGCTGCCCGCAGTGTCAGCCAAGCGCGCCCGCCATGTGGTATCCGAGAACGAACGAGTTCTTAAGAGCGTCAGGGCCCTGAAACAGGGTGAGCTGCAGCGTTTTGGCCAGTACATGAATGCTTCCCACGACAGCCTTCGGGATGACTATGAAGTGAGCTGCCGTGAACTGGATCTCCTAGTGGACTTGGTGCGGGATAATCCCGAGACCTATGGTTCACGCATGACCGGAGCAGGATTTGGAGGCTGCACTGTATCCTTGGTTCCCACGAAGGAAATACCCGATATCCGTTCGCGGGTGCTGTCACAGTACGAAAAGGAAACCGGACTAGCCCCGCGCATGTTCGTTTTCCAGGCGGCCGCCGGGGCCCGTCGCGTATAGCCCCAACGGGAACGAGAGCCTCCCCTTGTCAGTAATTCCGTGGGGAGGCTTTTTGTTCTTCAGTCATGGATGGCCCAGTTCGAAAACCGGCTTATGCAGTCCATCGGGGAATACGTGGTTCATAATGTCGTCTACCGTATCCACTCCAATGATGTCCAGGCCTGCCGGTGCCTGCGAAAGGCTCCTTTTGTTCTCCTGAGGAATCAGCATTGTTTTCATGCCTGCCTGTCTGGCGCCGTAAAGTTTGCCGTGGATACCTCCGACGGGCTTGACCTTGCCTTGCAGGGATATTTCGCCGGTCAAGGCCAATGTCTGGGGCAGAGGCCAGTGATATACGGAACTCACGATGGCCAGAAAGATCGCGGCTCCCGCCGACGGACCATCAATGTTTCCGCCGCCCACTATATTGATGTGCACATCATAGGCCGACAGTTCTTTGCCCGTTACGCGCCGGAACAGGGAGGCTGCATTGAACACGCTGTCTTTGGTCATGGAGCCGGCCGTATCATTGAAGCGGACCTGGCCCTTGCCCGCTTCGCTGGCGGGAAATGCAGCCGCCTCAATTTCTAGAACCGAACCCCAATAGCCACTGACCCCTAAGCCAAACACCTTGCCCACTTCACTCTGTTCTGACGCTTTCTCCAAGACATAGGGGGCTAGACGTCCAGCTTCGATCACTTCACGGATATCTTGGATCGTAATTTCGGTGTCCGGTACAGAAGCTTCGCCGCTGCGGTATAGAGCCGTGCTGTAGGCATCGGCCAATAGGCGAACGGCCTGGCGGCCATCAATGGTGTACTCGGCAACATACGCGGCCGCCCCGTTCTCAAGAGTGACTTCGAGCCGCTGCGCCCCTTGGTTTACGATGCCCACCACATCCTCCGGCGTAAGGGGGTCGAAATACACCTCTGCGCAGCGGGAGCGAAAGGCCGGATTAATATCACTGGGATCCCGTGTTGTAGCACCAATCAAGACAAAATCGGCCGGAGCACCATCTTGAAAAAGCTTACGAATATATTGCGGCACCTGCGGGTCGTCCGGATCATAATAGGACGACTCAAAAAACACCCGTTTGTCCTCGAGGACCTTTAGTAATTTGTTCTGCAGAACGTATTCCAGTTCACCGATTTCATCGATGAATAGCACGCCGCCGTGGGCTTCTGTAACCAGTCCCGGCTTTGGCTCCGGCACCGAACCATCAGCCAAGTCCCGTCTGGCACCCTGGTAAATGGGGTCGTGCACCGAACCCAACAGCGGATTCGTTACTTCTCTTGGATCCCAGCGCACGGTCGAGCCATCCACTTCGACAAAAGGCGCTTCGTCTGCAAAGGAAGCGTGCCGGCTCCGTCTCGCCTCTTCCAGGGCCAAGCGGGCCACTGTTGTCTTGCCCACACCCGGAGGTCCGTAAAGGAGTATATGCTGGGGAAACGGTGAACCCAGCTTCGTCATCAGTGAGCGCACGGCCGAGGCTTGTCCCACCACCTCGCTAAGGTTCTGCGGCCTCATAACCTCCAGAGCTGAACTGGCCAAACCGCGCGTTTCCAATGACTCTAGTTCTTCGAACTTTTTCCTCGTATGCGCATTATCCGGCCCCGAATCCTCTTTCAGCAGTTGCAGACGGATGTCTTTGACATATTCTTCGTGACGTTCCTGCATCTTGGCGGCAATTTTGTTCTCCAAATCCTCCTCGACACTTCGTCGAGCAAGCACATCGGCCAAATGATCTTCCAAATATTCCAGCTCTTTTTCCGGTGCCTTGCTCGATTTCCACTGGATTGTCGGATCCTCAAACACCAGTCGAGACAACGCGGTAATCTGATCGCAGACATCGTCTGATTCCATGAAGGCCAGGGCGTCAAGTTTCCCGGCTTTTAAAACCAACTGTTCGGGACCGTAGAGGTCCTTCAGCAGTCCATACAAAGCGTGGATACGCCGCCGCAGAGCTTCGCTGCCATGACCCGGCCGCCTATCCTCTTTTCCTTCAGAGAGCCATTTTTCCAACAAAGCTGTCACAAGCCTTTCTACGTTAGCTTTCAGTTACCTGGACACGGATCGTCACGTGCACTTTGGGGTGCAATTTTACCGTCACATCGGTGGTTCCCAAGCTTTTGATCGGATCTTTTAAGACTATTTTCCGCTTGTCCACATCCACTTTATATTGTTTCTTCAGTCGATCAGCGATCTCCGCCGCCGTAATAGAGCCAAACAGCTTGCCGGCATCTCCGACCTTGGCGGTAATCTGCAACTTCTGGCCGTCTAGGCGTTTGGCGGTTTCTTGGGCCGCCTCTAACTCTCGCCGGCGTTTGTCCTTTTCCACTTTCTTCTCTGCTTCTACGCGGCGGACATTACCCGATGTGGCTTCTTCGGCTAGACCCTTGGGAATTAGGTAATTGCGCCCGTACCCCTCGGCTACTTCTACCAATTCGCCAGTCTTGCCCAGCTTTTTGACGTCCTGTGTCAAAATGACCTTCATCGTTTATCCCTCCGTCACTTCGTATTTTCCATGCAGTTTTCGGAAATCAAACCATGTGTCTAGCATTCCTGCCAAAGCCACAACGAGCGTGAACGGACCGCCGCCCGTGAGCAAAAGCACTACCATTACCCCGCGCAGGATCTTGGCCACATTGTACTTGTCAAAAAAGAACCAGCCAATGGCTATGCCCTGCAGGAGGAATAGATAGATGAAGAACAAGTCGAGGTTCATCATGACCGTGTACCAGACCTCCTCGACCGACGGGAAGAAGACAGGGACCAACGAAAGGACCCGCACCACGATAAACCCCCAGGCGGCATACCAAGGCCATCTCCACCGGGCAAAGGGCGGAACCCAGGGAACATCGATATGAATGTCGCGGATTCGCTTGGCCAGAAGGCGCACGAAGAACAAATTGGCATAGGTCTGCAGCAGTGCAGACAGCAGAATTCCAAGGGGGATCAGCATGCGCACAGATTCCGTCAACACTGCTGTCATACTTTCCAGTTCTACCAGCATGTCATCGGGGACGCCAAAGGTTTCGTAAATCGACGACCATTGTCCGACGCTGGCCTCCATGGCCTCAAGACCCATAGAAACAAGATTGGTCCCAAAGAGAATGGAGTACACGCCAATGCGAAGCCCGAAGGTAACCAGTGAGGCAATCACACCCGCAGCCAGGAGCTGCGCGAAATTGAATTTCTCTCGAAGGCCCATGCCCAGCGAGACACCTAGAATGCCGGTGATGAGAAGATTGACGGCCATGAGGGGTGAACTAAAAACCAGTGACGAGACAAAAGCTGCCACCACTGCCACAAGAACCCCCGTTCGTAAGCCATGGCGGACTACTAGAAGGATCAGGGGGACAGGAATAAGCATACTAACAAAGACCGAATACATGCTAAGATAGGTCAGTCCGACCATCAGAGTAGTGAGCATGGCCCCTTCCGTTAAGGAACGGGTTTTCACGGTTTTACACCTCCAATCTCCGTTCAGACGGAAGTCTTCTGCAAATCCAAGGGGCTCTCCTTCTTCCCCTTGGCTTGAAAAAAAGGAGCAGCTCCGCTGCTCCCTTTGTCAGTCGATGGTATAGGGCATCAATGCCATCTGCCGTGAACGCTTGATTGCCGAAGTCATCTGCCTTTGGTGCCTAGCACAGTTTCCGCTGATTCGGCGGGGCAGAATCTTACCGCGTTCGGTGATATAGCGGCGCAGGCGGCCTACTTCTTTATAGTCCACTTGGTCAATCTTATCTACGCAGAAAGAACAAACTTTCCTTCTTCCGCGGCGACGATTGTCTCTAGCCATTTGCTCGCCTCCAAACCTAAGAATTTAAAATGGGACATCATCAAATCCCGGTTCGGGCGATTCGTGTTGATCCTGCGTACTGCTGTCTCCGGACGAACTGCGGCTGCTGTCGGCCCGATCCAAGAAACGAACCGCGTCGGCCACGATTTCTGACGCCTTGCGGCGAATACCGTTGGAATCATCATAGGAGCGGATCTGCAGACGACCATCTACAGCCACTAAACGCCCCTTATTCAGATGGTTGGCACAGGTCTCAGCCAACTTTCGCCAGGTCACGATGTCAATGAAATCTGCTTCCCGTTCACCACTTTGGTTTGTAAAGGGACGATCCACAGCCAAGGTGAAGCTGGTGACTGCAATACCGCTTTGTGTATAGCGCAGTTGAGGATCAGCTACTAAACGCCCAATGAGAACACATCTGTTCAACACGGCCTGTCACTCCTTTGCTCATTCTTCATCGTTTTTTCGAACGAGCAGAAAACGAACGACTTCTTCGGTGATCTTCAGCACACGTTCGACTTCAGTAGTCGTCTCGTCATCTGCATTGAAATCGATCACCACATAGAAGCCTTCGGTGTTGCCGCGGATCTCATAGGCCAGTCGACGCTTACCCCACTTGTTGATATTGGTCACTTCGCCGCCGCCTCGCTGGATCAAATTGCTGGTCCGCTCGATGACGGCGTCGGTCGCTTCCTCTTCTAAGTCGGGATTGACAATCAGCATTAATTCGTAAGCGCGCACCTAAGCTTCACCTCCTCCCTTTGGACTAAACGGCCCCAGAGATGTCTCTGGAGCAGGGTCAATTCATTATAGCACTGCCCCTGTGGCGGTGTCAAACATTGAAGCGGAACAAGACGACATCGCCGTCCTGCATGACATAGTCGCGCCCTTCCGAACGCAGCAGTCCTTCTTCCTTGGCCTTGACAAACGAACCTTTCTCCAGAAGTGTCTGCCATGGAATAACCTCGGCCCGGATAAAGCCGCGCTCCATATCACTGTGGATCACTCCCGCCGCCTGCTGGGCCTTGGTGCCGGCAGGTATGTTCCACGCCCTGGTCTCGGGACCCTTAACCGTATAGAAGGTGATAAGATTCAACAACTCCTTGCCGGCACGGATGACCTTGTGCAGCCCTGGTTCATCAAGCCCCAAATCGGTTTGGATCTCCAGGGCATCTTCACCCTCTAGCTCTGCGATCTCGGCTTCAATCTCCGCGCACAGAGTGATAAATCCGGCATCCCGCTGTGATGACCATTCTCTAAGCGGTTCCAGAAGCGTTTCCGTCGCGGCAGATGGGTCCGGGATATCTTCATCTCCAACATTGGCAAGGTACAAGATCGGTTTGGACGTCAAAAGCGGCAGATCCTGCGGCACTGCTGCATCCGATTGCCGGATGGGTCTGCCCTCATTCAGAACAGCCTCTACTTTCTCCAGCCGCACCAATTCTTCTCTATATCTCCTCTCGCCGGTCTTCAACATCTTTTCGGTCCGTTGATACCGGTTTGCCAACGTCTGCAGATCGGACAGGATCAGTTCTGTCTCGACGATTTCCGCTTCTTGCATCGGATCAGGATCACCCAGGCTGTGGGCCACATTGCTGTCTTCGAAGACCCGCACAACCTGGATTACTGCATCAACATTGCGAATATGTGCTAGAAACTGATTACCCAGACCTTCCCCTTTGCTTGCCCCCTTCACCAAACCGGCAATATCGACGAACTCTATGACGGCTGGGGTACACGTCTGGGGCTGGGTCACTGCAGCGATCTTCTCTAGCCGGCCGTCGGGCACTGGCACCGTTCCCACGTTAGGATCGATAGTGCAGAAAGGATAATTGGCTGCAGGTACACCGGCCTGGGTCAGTGCGTTGAACAGGGTGGACTTCCCGACGTTGGGCAGACCAATGATTCCGAGTTGGAGGGCCATAGAAATTCACATCCCTTTTTCGAAGTGAAGAGGTAATTACATCTTTCCATCGAATACTGTTACCGCTGCCCCACCCATCCACATTGTGTTATAGGAGGTTTTCCCGTGTCTCAAAAGCTTGCCCGGGCGGGCTTGATAGCCGCCATCTATGTGGCACTGGTATTTGTTCTGCGGCCAATCAGTTTCGGTCCCATCCAGCTGCGCGTGGCCGAGGCCTTAACCCTGCTTCCGATTCTGTTTCCGGAAGCCATTGGCGGACTCTATGTCGGCGTTCTTCTGGCGAACATCCTGGGTGGTCTGGGTCCATGGGACATTTTTGGAGGAAGTGCTGTCACGCTCTTAGCCGCCTATGTCACATACCGTTACCGCAGGAGCTGGATTGCCTATGCTTCGCCTATCGTTTTCAACGCCTTTCTGATCAGCCTCTATCTGCACTACATCTTTGAACTTCCCTATTGGCCAATGGTAGGGAGTATCGGCATCAGCCAAACCATTGTAGTGCTGGGATTGGGTCTTCCTCTTCTCCGTCTTCTGAAGAAGCGCTATGTGCCGCAATCTGGGCATTGACTTGAAACTACGCTCTCTAGGAGGGGCTTTCATCTGAGAGCCTCTTTTTGATCTGCCGCAGCAGTTTTTCCCTTGGAACTAATACAATCCGCTGGCACCCCGTACAGCGTATACGGACATCGACCCCGGTTTTCCTGACTTCCCACACACTGCTCCCACACGGGTGCGCTTTGCGCAGCTGGATTTTCTCCCCAACGGTAAGCATGGCTGCTCCCCTTTCCCATGGTTTGCCGGATATGCACTGGTGTTCGCGGTAGCTCATGGCAATGCTCCCCAATGCGCACCTGGCCTATCGGCACTGCCAGAGCGGCCGATCCAGAAGCCGGTTTTAGGACCGCACTGCAAACCGGACGGCAGGTCAACTTAAGTGTATCTTATCATATGTGTGGCCTTGGGTGTTCACTGGAATGGAATTTTGACAGCCTGTGCCCCATGCTTTTCTCAGCGCCATGCTGAAAAAAGGTTGCCCAATGTTTGAGCATTCATAGGACCACAGCCCTCGCCGTTTCGTCAATCCAGGGACATGAAAACTCGCAGCGAAAAAGAAAAGGGGTTTCCCTAAGAGCAGCGAACAGTCTAGAGGAGACTTTAATAAAGAAAGGAAGATGCGTTCTTGAGATTACCTCGTTTTCTAGTCCATTGTGCAGTTATTGGTCTGACTGCCGTATTGGCCCTTAGCGGTGCGGCTTTGGCCGATGATGATGTTGTGGCGACGGTTGCCGGAGAGGACATTACACGGGCTGAGTTTATCGATGCCTTAGAGGAGCAGGCCGGAGGCATGATTCTTCAGCAGATGATCATGGAACGGCTGCTTGAGCAGCGGAAGCAGGAGTTGGGTGTGGAGCTCACCGACGAAGATTTTGAGGAGTTCATGGGCCGAATTGTACAGCAGCTCGGCGGTCCGCAAGGCCTGCAGCAGTTCCTTATGGAAAATCAGATGACCATGGAGCAGCTGGAGGAACAGATATACTTCAACATGCTCTTGACCGAATTGGCCGAAGCAGAGGTCGACGTGACCGATGAAGAAATTGAAGAATACTTCGAGGAGAACAAAGAACAGTTCGATGTACCGGAGCAGATTAAGGCCAGCCATATCTTAGTGGATACAAGGGAAGAGGCTGAAGAGCTGAAGCTGCGGGTCGAGGCGGGTGAAGACTTCGCCGAATTGGCTGCAGAGCATTCCCTGGATCCTGGCTCCGGCCCACAGGGCGGTGATCTTGGATTCTTTGGACGCGGTATGATGGTGCCGGAGTTTGAGGACACAGCCTTTGTCATGGATATCAGCGAGATGGATATTACTGAAAGCGACTTTGGCTGGCACCTGATCAAGGTGACCGACAAAACCGAGGCCAAAGAAGCCGATCTAGAAGACAGCTATGATCATGTCCGCCGTCAGCTCGTGCAAGAAAGGGCCATGGACCCCAACAGCTATATGCAGCTGCTGCAGCAGGAAGCAGAATTGGAAATTCACGACGATCGCTATGATTTCTTGGGCTTCTAGTCAAATCAGGGGTAAGGCAAGCGCTCTGCCAATAGGCAGAGCGCTTTTAAGATCTTCGGTTCCACTGCTCTGTTTGATACTTCTCCCGCCGAAGGCATTCAATGCGTCCCTTTTCATGATGGGAGAGAGGAATTTCGGTCAATGTCATCTGATAGGAATCCTCAAAACCTGCAGCCAAACTGCTCGCCAGAGTATCAAAACCAGGCATCGGATCTAGAAACGGCTTCAAGCTTCCGGCTTTGCCAGCCAAGAGGCGCCGGGTTACATCCCGCCGCCGTTCATTGGAGAAACGCATCACCTGCAGCAGACGCTCCAGATCAAAGTCCAGCAGGACAGACCCGTGCTGAAGCAGTACGCCGTCTCGACGCACTTGGGCACTGCCTACGACTTTGCGTCCACCCACCAGTAGCTCATAGCGGGATGGGCTGTCAAAACAGGCGGCTGTTTTCCCACGGCCGGCTTGATGGGACACGGGAGCAAACTCAGCCTCCACGCCCAGCTCTTTAAGACCTTGCAGCAGGCCCGCGCTCAGCCAGCGGTAGGAATTGGTCACCCCCTGCGGCAGCTGAGGATAGTCCAGTGGCAAAGCAAGGCAGTACGTTATTTCGTGTTCGTGCAATACCGCCCTTCCGCCGGTGGGGCGGCGGATCCACTGGATCCCCAGTTCTCGGCAGCCTTCTTCATTCACTTCACGGCTGAATTTTTGGAAATAGCCAATGGAGAGTGCCGGGGGATCCCAACGGTAAAAACGCAGCACCGGCCTGCTCTCTTGTTTTGCCTCCTCGGCCATGTATTCGTCTGCCGCCATGTTCCAGGCGGCGTCACCGGTTGCTCTAGGAATCAGACGCCAATTCATGGGCTGTTCTCCAATTCGCCCATGCAGCTATGGAACTCCTGGCCGCTGAGACGCCGCGGGAAGTTGTAAAGCACGCCCCCCGGCCTTTCATTATAATAGGGCCGATTGCAGTCAGGGCAGCCCGGTGTTTCAAACGCTTCCGGCGATAGAGTGTCCTTCTCGGATTCGGAAAGCACCAGCCGGTCTTGGGTGTCAAACACAAGCCGACGATGGGGATCCTGTTTCAGTAAATAGAGCGCGGCTTGGACTCTGCGATACAAGCCCACCGGCGGTGGATTTTTCTCAGCCATCACCGTCCCGCGAATGGGCGTAAAGGCAAACAGGGCCGTGTGAATGCCGTGACGCAGGGTCTGCTGCACACACTCCACCGCTTCTCGCTCTGTCTCGCCCATTCCGATGATCAGATGGGTGCCGATCCTTCCTGGAAAGGCACGGGCCGCTTGGCAGAGCAAGGACCAAGTATCGTCCCACGAGCGGCCAACGGCGGCAGCCACTTCTCTTGTACACGCGTCCAGCGCGATGCTGACTCGGTCTGCACCGGCGTCGAGAACTCCCTTCACTTCGCCCAGCGACCCAGGCCGGCAAGATACACATACGGGGACCGTTATTTTGTGTTCTTGCAAGGCCGATAGCAGAAGGAGTATCGATGGGTACCATCCACTGCTATAGGATGCTTGGAAGCAAAGGCGTTTCAGCGGCGACGGATTCGTCAGAGCCTGCAGCACCTCGGGCAGCGAATACTGCGGCCAGGTAATGCGCGACAGTCGAGCGCCTGTCCCGCTGCTCTGGGGGCAGAACGCGCATGCAGCTTCGCAGCGGCCTCCCGTCAAGAAATACCCCGTGGTTGGACGCACATCGCTTTGCAGGGGTTTAAGGCCGAGTACGTTGGCCGTTCCTGCGGAGACTCGAATCATAGGCTGCAGCACTCCTTTTCTTCCTGGACATGGGAATAGATTTTGGCAGCCCATTGGCGCGCCAGCGGCGTCGGATGCACAATTCGGTCGACCCCAGCGGCGACGGCCAGCGCGTCGAGCCAATAACGGTACCGGCCGGCAGGACGCATGCACCCGAGGCTGATGGTCGTCTTCGGGAACATTCGCCTCGCTGCCGCCAGCAGTTCCGCAGTTTGTCCCAGGTTAGGGGGCTTGCGCTGGGCAAACCGTGTGCCTGGTGTCGGCACAAAAACGATGAACGCCAGAGCCTCTGCCCCTTCCCGCTGCAGGCATTCCAAAGCCTTGTATTCACCGCCTAATTTCCCTCCATGTAAGCCGATGCAGATGTGGGGAATGACGGCCGTTGCCTTCTTCAGACTGCGGTAGGTGCGCAGGTAATCGTCGGGACTCGCCGGCAGGCCGTAGACGTTGTCAATGGTTTCCTGATCCCAGACGAAATCAAAACTGACCACGTCGGCGAGATCGGCCAGTGCCGGAAGGTCTTCGTCCCGCACCAAACCCACATGAAAGTTTAGGCGGCGACTTCTATCTTGCTGCTTCCAGGCGGTCAATTCGTCTTTATAGCGATGAAACGGCACCCGGCCAAAGGAGTCGCATCCACCGCTCACCAGCAGACTGCTGCTGTTGATGCCGCTATAGAAAGGCAGCATCCCTTCCAGATAGTGACCGTTGCAGTGTCCGCACTGCAGCGAACAGGTAGCGGTGCAGCGGACGGCGGTGGTATTCTCAGGATAGACAAATGCAATTCGATCGCAACAGCTTCTGCTATCGAGGGGCCTTCGCCATAGTTCGGGACGATAGGGCCACTGCCATTGTGGGGGCAGCTGCTGGTAGATGGTGGTGAAGACGTCCATGGCATTCACTCCAAAAGAGCTGGGCGCCTGCCCAGCTCAAGTCTAATGCTCCGGTGTCCAGCGCAGTATGGGCTTCCTGGCCGCCTGCGCCTCGTCCAGCCTCCGAACGGGCGTTTCATAGGGCGCATTGCAGACCACGTCCGGAGATTCCTCAGCCTCCCGTGCAATCTCCTTCATGGCCCCAATGAATGTATCGAGGGTTGTCAAGGTTTCCGTTTCGGTCGGCTCCACCATGATGGACTCCTCTACGTTTAAAGGAAAGTATACCGTTGGTGCATGGACACCATAGTCGAGAAGGCGCTTGGCCACATCCATGGTGCGAACTCCGTGCGCTTTCTGCCGACTGCCCGATAGCACAAATTCGTGCATGCAGTGCCGGTCGTAAGGCAGTTCGTAGTACGGCTGCAGGTTTCGCATCAGATAGTTCGCATGCAGGACCGCCGTTTCACTGACGTCTTTTAGGCCCTGCTCGCCGAGGGAACGGATGTAGGCATAAGCCCTGACCAAAACACCGAAATTCCCATAGAACGATTTCACTCGGCCAATGCTTTGACTGGGCCGTTTAAAGAAGAACTCGCCATGTTGCTCCGCCACAATGGGTTCCGGGAGGAAGGGGGCTAGCCGCTGGGAGACAGCAATAGGACCCGATCCGGGACCTCCTCCTCCATGGGGGGTGGAAAATGTCTTGTGGAGATTGAAGTGAACGATGTCAAAGCCCATATCGCCAGCGCGGACGTATCCCATAATGGCATTGGCGTTGGCTCCATCATAATATAGCAAACCTCCGGCTTCATGGATGATTTTCTGGATTTCGCAGATATTTTCATCAAACAGGCCCAACGTGTTGGGATTCGTCAGCATAAGCCCCGCTGTCTGGGGTCCAACCATGGCTCGAAGGGCATCCACATCCACGCCGCCCCTGTCATCGGACGGGACCTCCCGCACTTGATAGTTAACCATCTTGGCGCTGGCCGGATTGGTGCCATGGGCAGAATCCGGAATGATCATCTCCTTGCGCATCCCGTCTTCGCCATTGGCCTTGTGAAACGCCCGCATAATCATAAGTCCAGTCAACTCACCATGGGCACCTGCCGCTGGCTGAAGTGTTGTCTCATGCAGGCCGGCGAGATCGGAAAGATAGCTCTGCAGGCGGTGCATCAAAGCCAAAGCACCTTGAACCGTTTCCGCGGGCTGGTAGGGGTGGAGGTGCATATAGCCCGACATGCGGGCACAGTCTTCGTTGACCTTGGGGTTGTACTTCATGGTACAGGAACCCAAAGGATAAAACCCGACGTCAACACCGTGGTTTAACCGCGACAAGCCGGTGAAGTGACGCACCACTTCCACCTCGCTGACTTCAGGCAGCTGGGGGGGCTGTTGGCGCTGGTGCTCAGCGGGGATGAGTTCGTCCAATGCTGTCTCCGGAACATCCAATGCCGGATATCGATAGCCTCGCCGGCCCCGGGAAGAATGTTCGAAAATCAACGGTATCTGTGATCGTGTGGCCATCAGCACAGCCCTCCTAGAACATGCACAAATCGATCAATCTCTTCCTTTGTGCGCGCTTCGGTCACCGACAACAGCACACAGGAATCCAAGTCCTCATGGTATTGGCCCAGCGGCAGGCCGCCCAAGAATCCGTACTCCAACAAACGTTTGTTCACCTCGGCCCAGTTGACATCGGCGGCTGCCACAAACTCTCGGAACGACGGAGCCGAAAATGCCGTTTTGATGCCTATGTCCTTCAGGCACTGTTTGAGATAAGTCGCTTTCTGCAGGCATTGGTAAGCAGCTTCCCTAAGACCTTCTGGCCCTAACACACATAGATGAACCGCCCCGGCCAGGGCATTAAGTGCCTGGTTAGAACATATATTCGAAGTTGCCTTTTCTCGGCGAATGTGCTGCTCCCGAGTCTGCATGGTTAGCACAAAACCGCGCTTTCCGTCTAGGTCCTGGGTCTGGCCGACAATGCGTCCGGGCATACGCCGCACCAATTTGGTTCCCCGGCAGGCGAAGAAACCAAAGGATGGGCCTCCGTATGCCATAGCATTTCCTAAGGGCTGGCCGTCGCCAACCACGATATCTGCTCCCACCGCGCCGGGCGACTGCAGCAAGCCCATGGCCACAGGATCCACCGCCATGACAAAGAGCCCTTTCCGGTCATGGATCCATTGGGACAGTTCTTCGACGGGCTCGAGCAGCCCAAAGAAGTTTGGGTAAGGTGCAACCACACACGCAGCGTCGCTGCCCAAGTCGTCTGTCAGCGCTGTCAGATCCACAGTCCCGGCCTCGCCGTCGAACGGCAGGATCTCCACATGGATATCTTGGCTTTCTAGGTAGAGCTTCACCACATCGATCCACTCGGGATGCAGTGTGGCCGGAAGGACTACCTTCTGCCTGCGGGCGGCATTGCATGCCATGAGGCATGCTTCGGCCAATGCCGTTGCTCCGTCGTACATGGAAGCATTGGCTGCATCCATGCCGGTAAGTTCCGCAATGAGAGTCTGGAACTCAAAGATGGCCTGAAGAACCCCTTGACTGATCTCCGCTTGGTACGGCGTATAAGCCGTGAGAAACTCTCCGCGCTGGGTGACATGGTTGACAACCGCGGGGATGAGATGATCGTAGGCGCCGGCTCCCATGAAAGACACTAAAGCCTGTGTGTCTTGGTTTTGGCTTGCCAGTTCCTGCATGTGCCGCAGAAGCTGACTCTCGGCCAACGGTTCCGGGAGAACGCGAGAAGGATCCGAACGAATATGGGAAGGTATGGCTTGGAATAGTTCTTCCAGCGATTGAATCCCGAGCGCAGCCAGCATCCTTTCCCGTTCTTCCTGCGTGGTGGGGATATATCGCAATCCTACACCTCCTCCAACAGTGCATCATATTCGTCCGCGGTCATGAGGTCCTTCAACTGCGACTCATCATTGATCTCCAGTTCGGCAATCCAGCCTTCGTCGAAGGGAGACTCGTTGACCAGTTCAGGGCTGTCCTCCAGCGCTTCATTGACAGCCTTCACTGTGCCGCTGACCGGAGCGTAGATGTCAGACACCGCCTTGACAGACTCCACAACCGCAAACCCTTCGCCCTCTTCCACAATCAGCTCTGGTGCCGGAAGCTCTACAAATACCACATCGCCAAGTTCATTCTGGGCGTACTCAGTGATCCCTATGCGGGCCGTTCCATCAATTACGCGTACCCATTCATGGTCCTTCGTGTACAAATAGTCTCTTGGATTTGCCATCCTGTGCTACCTCCCGTTATTTTTTTCCTTGGACGAAACGTCCTTTGTGCGTTAGTGCCTTGAGCTGCCGGTTGCGCACTTGTACATACACTTCCGTACCGGCCTTGTTCCAGGGCCGTTGGATGTATCCCAAACCAATTCCTTTTTGAAGACTAGGCGACATGGATCCGCTGGTCACTGTGCCTATGGGAGAACCCTGCCCATCCAAGATGGTACATCCGGACCGTGCAATCCCCCGTTCTTGAAGAATAAACCCTGCCAAGCGTCGACCAAGGCCCTCCTCTCTCTGCTTTGTCAAGACCGCCTTTCCTAGGAATTCTGTATCCCACGCCACAGCGAAGGACAATCCGGCCTCCAGCGGCGTGGTTGACTCGTCAATGTCCTGTCCGTACAGCGGCAGACGAGCTTCAAGACGCAGCGTGTCCCGGGCACCTAGTCCGATCGGCTGCATGCCATGGGGCTGGCCTTCTTTCAATAACATGTTCCACACGGTCTGAACGGCACCGGCAGAAACGTAGATCTCGAAGCCGTCTTCTCCTGTGTAACCGGTACGCGAGATGCGAACACGGATACCATTCCACACATAGTCCCAGTACCGAAAATTCCCCAGTGACCCGTGATCACAAGCGAAGGCTGTGTTCACAATGGTCTCCGCTTCCGGCCCTTGGATTGCTAAGAGGGCGGTGTCGGCCGAAATGTTCTCCAAGGTTGTACCCGGCAGCAGATGATCTCTTATCCACCGTTCGTCCTTCTCCACGTTTGCAGCGTTTACAACAGCAAAGAAACCATCGCCTTCCCGGTAAATCACCAGGTCGTCAACGATACCTCCCCGCTCATTCATCAGGGGGCTGTAAAGCACTTGGCCCGGTTCTAGCTTTGACGGGTCATTGGATATGAGACGGTCCAGGGTTGCAAGCGCGGTGTCGCCCGAAAGCCTCAGCTCACCCATGTGACTGAGATCGAAAAGCCCGGCCTTTTCGCGAACGCACAGGTGTTCCTCGACCAAGCTCGTATAGTGTACGGGCATCTCCCAGCCGTGGAAGTTCATCATTCGAGCGCCTTGTTGGCGGTGCTGTTCTGTTAGTGGTGTGTTCTTCACGATATGAGGCCCCACCTTTCTGCCACTACCATCAAACGCATAGTCACAAAATTTACTTCGTTCTTGGACCCGATATTCCTTCTATGTGTCTTCCCATTCTAATTCGCGGCCAGCCCGCAGTCTCGGGCCCACTTCACTCGTTCGTCCAGCATAGCGCGGGTGGTGCTGCCATGGAACGCTGGCCAGGGCCTAGACTCTTGTCTACTTATCCCCGCTATCCACAGCCCATGTGGATAATTTGTGAGTAACCTCGAACCGTGCCCTAGACAGCATGGTGTATAATGTACATAGTGTAAAGAAAGTGAGGGTGCAACGTGGTCGAAGATCGAGTTCGGACAGGCAATCGAGTGTCCGCCATCAGCATTGCCGCAAACATATTGCTAGCCGCTGTGAAGCTGTCCGCAGGCTTGTTGGCCAACAGCAGTGCTATGATAAGTGACAGCGTCCATTCTTTGTCGGATAGTGTCTCCACTGTCATTGTCTTGATCGGCCTCCGCATCGCAGACGTTCCCGCGGATCCCGAACACCCCTACGGCCACGGCCGTGCAGAGACCGTAGCGGCCAAACTGGTGGCGCTGCTGTTGGTTTTTACGGCCCTTGGACTGGGCTACTCCTCTTTGAGTATTCTGTTGAGGGGCACAGCGGTCTCGCCTGGATCGCTGGCGCTGGTAGCGGCTGTCTTTTCCATTGCTGTTAAAGAAAGTATGTATCGCTACGTAATGGCCCAAGGCCTCCGTATCGAAAGCAATGCCATGCAGGCCGACGCCTGGCATCACCGGACGGACGCCCTGTCATCGGTCACGGCGCTGTTGGGAGTTTTGGGGGCGATGGTGGGCTTTCCATTTCTAGACCCAGCGGCAGCGCTGGTGGTTGCAGCCATGATTCTGAAGACTGGCGTTGCCATCTACTGGCGGTCTGTCGACGAGTTAGTGGATCGCTCCCCAAGCGATGATATTCTCCGTGGTATCCGTTGGGAAGCGGAGCAAACGCCCGGAGTTGTTCACGTCAATGAGGTCAAGGCACGCAGCCATGGACCCTACGTCTATGTTGATCTCAAGATCTGTGTGGATCCTTTCATCACTGTGCAGGCGGGGCACGATATAGCGCATGAAACGGCCGAAAGCCTGCGTGCACTGCCTAGGGTAAAGGACGTTCTCGTCCATGTAAATCCGTGTTCTCACCAGGATCATCAGCAGGACGACGCGTGACGACCAGCCGACGGAAATCCATGGCTGGTCGTCACCTTTATTCCCTGACTATCGAACAAAGAGGAAATACGCAAGAACCGCAATCAGCACGGTCCAGATCAACCGCATCATGCGCCGCTGCTTAGGAGAATTGCGAATAGAACGTTTCATCTGGTCCTTATCCAGATGCTGTGCCTTCTTCAGCATATCTACACTCTCCGATACACGGCCTGTCCGCTTGTAAAGGACACCAAGGTTATGGTGGGCCACAGGATACTCAGGGTCTAAGCGGATGGCCGTCTCGTACTCTCGAATGGCCCGCTCAGTCATTCCCCGCTCTTGGTAGATGTTTCCCAGATTACTGTGGGCCATGGCGATATTTGGATCGATGCGCAGTGCCCGGTTGAAACAGTTCTCCGCCGCGGAGTAGTTTTGACGGCGCGCATGAATGACCCCCATTTTATTGATGGCTTCGGCATCGTCAGGATCTATCTCCAACAAGTCCTGCAGTGTTTCCTCTGCGTTATCCAGATCCCACTTCTCCAGCTGCATGATAGCTTGATCCCAGAGCTGTTCCTGTCTTTCTTCGGTGGTCTGTACCTGTTCTAGGCTTTCGCTCACCTTGTTCACCACCCTTCCTTCGGGACTCGTTCCTAGTATCCAAGGCAGCGCCGTTGGAGCCGTGGCAGGCCGGCGCAAAAGCCGGCACCCAAGTTCTGGTCTTTCCGAGGGAACCATTGCGGTTTTTGGGGTATTCCCTCAGATTGTCTGCGGCAATAGGCCTGCCGAGAGCGGCGGTTGAAACGGGGGTTCGCAAACGAGCTTTCCATTGGGTTGCGATCAATCGGGAACGTTTTCGGCTCATGGCGATTTTTATGGATGTTTGCCAGGAATGAGCTGCACCCATGTTCCACGTGGAACATTGTCTTTCTGGCCGCCGTGGAACTCTTACGTCTGAGATCCGCAGGCCCGTGCATTCAGTTTCTCACGGTGCCTTCACCATTTCAAGAATTCTCTCCAACTCTTCATCGGAGTAATATTGTATTTCAATGCGCCCGCGGCCCTTTTTGTAATGCAGCCGTACCTTAGTGCCAAAGACTTCTTCCAACTTCTCTTCAATGGACACCACCTCGGGGTCCGGTTCCGATGTTCCACGTGGAACACTGTTCCTCTCAGCCGCCGCCAATTTCTCCAAGGCCCTAACCGACAGCTGATCCTCCACGGCCCGCTGCGCCAACCGCCGACGCCACGCCCCCTCGTCAACACCCAACAACACTTTGGCGTGCCCGCGAGTCAGAGACCCTGCCGCCAGATGCTCCAGAATCGAATCATCTAGTGACAGCAGCCGTACAGTATTCGCTATACTGGAGCGTCGCTTCCCGACAACCTCAGCCACTTCTTCTTGCGTGAGCGAAAACTCGTCCATCAGCTTCTTATAACCTGTAGCTTCTTCCACTACGTTTAGATCTTCTCGCTGCAGATTCTCGATCAACGAGATCTGCATCATCTTCTCGTCACTGAGCTCCTGCACCATGGCGGGGATATCTTCTAGCCCCGCCAATTCACTGGCACGGCACCGTCGCTCACCCATGACGATCTCATAGTTCTCCCCATCGGGGCGCACCAAGATAGGTTCAATGACACCGTGGGCCCGAATGGAATCCGCCAACTCCTGCAGTCGATCCTGGTCAAAATGTTTGCGCGGCTGATAAGGATTAGGCCTAATTTGGCTCAAAGGAATCCGGTCGTGCGCCTCGGCCTTTGCGGGAATAAGCGCTTTCAACCCTTTGCCTAACGCCTTTCTAGTCATCACCCATGACCTCCTGTGCTAACTGCCGGTACGCCGCCGCCCCCTTGGATCTGTCATCATATAACGGGATGGGCTCCCCAAAACTAGGTGCTTCACTGAGGCGGACATTGCGGGGAATCAGTGCATCATATACTTTGATCTGATTCTGAAAGTAGTTCTGCACATCTTCCATGACCTGCTGGGACAGATTTGTACGGGAATCATACATGGTCAACACAACGCCTTCCCACTCCAAGCCTGGATTTAAATGTTCCTGCACCATGGCAATGGTGCTGACCAATTGACTCAAGCCTTCCAGAGCATAATACTCACACTGGATAGGCACAATGACAGTATTCGAAGCACTGAGTCCGTTAATTGTCAGCAGCCCCAACGAAGGCGGAGAGTCAATCAGTATGTAATCATACGCGTCGGCAACACCCTCTAGCGCACGTTTTAGTTTGAACTCTCTGGACATGGTGCTGACCAGCTCGATTTCGGCTCCCGCCAATTCAATGGTCGCCGGCGCAACCCACAGGCCATCAACTCTCGTTTTGGCAACGATTCTATCAATTCGCTCGCCTTCGATCAGTACGGCGTACATGCACCGCTCGACGCTGCCTTTATCCACACCGACACCGCTGGTGGCATTGCCCTGCGGATCGATGTCCACAAGCAGGACACGCTTCCCCGCCATGGCCATATAGGCACCAAGGTTCACCGCTGTCGTGCTCTTTCCTACGCCGCCTTTTTGGTTAACGATGCTGATGATTTTCCCCATTTTCCTTCTCCCCCCTTCCCGGTTTGCGAATTTGCACCACGACCGTATACCGGTCGTCCTTATCGTCTTCGCTCATCTCCACTTCTACACCTGTTTCCTCCAAACGCTTTGTCATTTTTTTCATGTTAGTTGTAAACCATTGGAATTGCTTGCTTTTTGATTGTTTTCGCCTTCCTTTATTTTGTTGTGTATTCTTGCTTTTGCTACGTGTTTTGGCTAAATTCTCGCTTTGCTGAACATTTAACTTTTTGCTTGCAATCTCTTTAACTAACTCTAGTTGCTCTTCCTCGCTATCCAATTGTAGAAGCGCCCTCGCATGTCTTTCGCTCAACATTTCCCGGGAAATAACGGTCCGAACTTCATCCGGAAGCTTCAACAGACGCAGTTTATTGGCGATCGATGACTGGCTTCTCCCGAGGCGCTCTGCTAGTTGCTCTTGCGTCAGGCCGAACTCCTCCAAAAGATTGCTGTATCCCTCGGCCTCCTCGAAAAAGCCCAAGTCCCTCCTTTGGAGGTTTTCGATCAGAGCCATCTCTGCTGCCGCCTTGTCCGTCAGATCCCGAACGACAGCCGGAATCGTTTGCCAGCCCAACATACGGCAAGCCCGCAACCGCCGCTCGCCGATAATCAAATCGTACCCGTCTTTGCCCTGGCGCACAACCACAGGATGAAGGACGCCGTGTTCTTGGATGGACTGCGCCAGCTCGCCCAATCCCGATTCCTCAAACTCCGTCCTTGGTTGGTAAGGATTGGCCTTGATTTCTCCAGTGGGTACTTCCTTGATGCTTTCCATCCACTGGCCCTTGGGCGCGTCCTCTTCTTGTTCCTCCACAGCCACTTCGTTAGGCCTTTCTGGTTCTTGATCCCGCTGCCGACCGCGCAACATTTCGGTCAATTTCAACCACGCCACCTCCCTCCATATCTAGTAGTGTATTCGTGAAACCATACATGGTTCCTGCCATATAACCAAGTTACGGTAAAAACACCAGGATCGCGTTATTCAAAGCGGTCGTCGTGTTGGCACTCCGGCCTTGCGGGGATAACGATTCTTCACCCCAGCCACTTTCTCATACTTCATGAGATACCGTTCGCCCATGCAGCGGGGCAAGCGAACATATATTCTCTTTGCTTCCGCTAGGCCCAACTCGTGCCGCATAGTTCTTCTATCTATCCGTTCGTCAGCCGCGCCCGGGCCTTTCATGCACAGAACCAACCCGCCAACGGCCACTAACGGGCTCATATATTCCAACAGGACAGGAAGCGGGCCCACAGCCCTGGCCACGGCCCATCGATGCGCTTCCCGGAACGCGTCATGCCTACCCACATCTTCTGCCCGTCCGTGTACGGCTTGCACACCCTCCAATTCCATCCGTTCAATCACATCTTGTAAAAAACGGACTTTCTTCGCCAACGAGTCCACCAGGGTAACCGAAAAGCCGCCCGCCACAGCTAGGGGGATCCCTGGGTAGCCGGCACCCGTTCCGACGTCAATACCAGGACCGGCAGGGATCTGCGCCTGCAGACAGCAAAGAGAATCAATAATATGCTTGACAGCGAACTCTTCCGGATGTTCGATGCGGGTTAAATTTACGTGCCGATTGGCCTCCAATACCAACCCAGCGTGACGCAGCAGAAGCTGGAGTTGTTCACCGGATAGATGTACACCGATGGCCGGAAGTTCCACGCGCAGAATTTCGCCCATGGACTGCAGAGGCTCCTTATTACTGTTCACTGTAACTTCTCCTTTTTGAACGTTGTGCAAGATACACCAACAGGACGTTAACGTCGGCCGGTGAAACCCCCGCAATTCGAGATGCCTGGCCCACGCTCCTGGGCCTCACTTGCTGCAATTTTTCCTGTGCTTCCCGGGACAAGCCGCGCACGTCCGCGAAGTCCACGTCTTCCAGGCTGCGGTTTTCCATCCTCTCCATTCTGTCAATGGCCCGCTGCTGCTTCTCTATATACCCGCTGTACTTGATTTCCACTTCCACCTGTTCCGCTGTTTGCTGCTCCACTTCGTATTGGCCGTGAAGAGGGGCCAACGACCAGAAGTCCAGTTCCGGACGCCGAAGCAGATCAGCCACGGAAGCAGGCCTTTGCAGGGGCGCAGAGCCACTGCGCTGCAGCAGTTCGTTGGTCTCTCTGCCCGGTCGCACCTGTTGTGATTCCAGTGATGAACAAAGCCGTTCTATGGCACTCCACTTCTTTGCACATCGGTCATAGCGCTGCTCGGAAACCAATCCCAGTTCCCGCCCAATGTGCGCCAGCCGTCTGTCAGCATTGTCTAGGCGCAGCACCAAACGATGCTCGGCACGACTGGTCATCATTCGGTATGGTTCATTTGTTCCTTTTGTCACTAGATCATCAATCAATACCCCGAGATATGCCTGGGATCGCCTGAGGACGACAGGCTCTTGACCCCGCAGCTCCCGAATGGCATTGGCTCCGGCCAGCAGACCTTGGCCTGCAGCCTCTTCATAGCCAGATGTTCCATTAACTTGGCCAGCACAATACAGACCCTGAAATCCCTTGACCTGCAGGGTGGGATGGAGAGCTAAGGGGTCGATGCAGTCATATTCGATGGCATAGCCAGGCCGCAGCATTTCACAATCCTCGAAACCTTTCATTGATTGCAGAATGCGCAGTTGGACTGGAGCAGGCAGGGAGCTGGACAACCCGCTTAAATAGCCTTCGTACGTGTTCCAACCCTCAGGCTCCAGGAACACTTGATGTCCCCTGCGGTCGGGAAACTGCGCTACTTTGCTTTCAATGGAGGGGCAGTAGCGAGGGCCTGTGCCTGAAATGGCCCCTGTAAAGATCGCGGCCTTGTCCAGGTTTTCTGCAACAATCCGATGGGTTTCCTCATTGGTATACGCCAGCCAACAGGGCAGTTGCCGTGACTCCACAGATGCCGTCTCAAAACTGAATCCACCCTTAAAAAAGTTACCGGGTTGGATGTCCAATTGCGATACGTCCACTGAACGCAAATGCACGCGGGGAGGAGTGCCCGTTTTAAACCGCGCTGTTGCCACATATTTGCCGAGATTTTCACCTAGAGCATTGGCCGGTTTCAGCCCCTGCGGTCCCGAAGAATCCCGATAATCCCCGATATAGATAACGGCGCGGAGATAGGTCCCGGTGGCCAAAACCACCGTGTCACCAAAAATTTCTGACCCGTCGGCCACCTTGACTCCTCGCACCGAGGAGCCTTGAACAAGGAGGTCTGTGACCAGGGCTTCTTTCACATATAGGTTGTCCGTGGACTCAAGAGTCAGTTTCATCCGCTGCTGGTACAGCTTTCTGTCCGACTGCGCCCGTAAAGCTCGCACAGCCGGCCCCTTACGGGTATTGAGCATTCGAAGCTGCATCAAAGTAGCGTCGACGTTCTTCGCCATTTCGCCGCCAAGGGCATCGATTTCCCGAACCAAATTAGCTTTGGCAGGACCTCCTACCGAAGGGTTGCACGGCATGAGGGCCACGGCATCCAGTGTTGTGGTCAGGAGCAGAACCCTTGCTCCCATGCGGGCACCCGCCAGAGCCGCTTCACTACCCGCATGGCCAGCCCCGACGACGATCATGTTATAGTGTTCGTTCTTCGGAAACACGGCCGGCTCCAACTCCTTTCAATACAATACTTAGTACGTTTATATCTGCCGGAGATACTCCGGCAATGCGGGATGCCTGACCTAAGGAACGGGGCCGTATTTCAGCAAGCCGTTCCTTCGCTTCGCTCCGCAGACCCTTGATACTGTGAAAGTCCATGTCTCGGGGAATCGCCACGGCCTCGAGTTCTTTGAATGCCTCAATCTGCCGCTGCTGCCGTTCAACATATCCTTTGAATTTCACTTCGATCTCCACCTGTTCCGCCGTTTCCCCGTCAAGATCAGGCAGTTCTGCAAAGTGGTGCAGATCACTATAGCGCACCTCTGGTCGTCGCAGAATATCTCCCAATGATACCGCCTTTTTCAAGTCTCCCGAGCCTAGGTTCGCCAATTGGCGGCGCACCTCCTCGGTAGGGGAAACCTGTATGGAGTCCATCCATTCCAGAACTTCGTTCAACTGGTCGCGTTTTTTCGCAAAGGCCTCGTAGCGCACAGAATCTATGAGTCCTATTTCATATCCTAAGGGGCGCAGCCGCATATCTGCATTGTCCTGACGAAGCATGAGCCGATATTCCGCTTTCGACGTCATCATGCGATAGGGCTCCTCGGTGCCCTTGGTTACCAAATCATCGATAAGAACGCCGACGTATCCCTGGGCCCGGCTGACATACACGTCTTTTAGGCCCTGGGACTTCCGAGCAGCATTGATGCCGGCAACGATCCCTTGGGCAGCCGCCTCTTCGTAACCCGACGTGCCGTTAATCTGTCCCGCTGTAAACAGGCCGTCTAGAACTTTTGACTCCAACGAAGGGTCCAGCTGGGAAGGTATGATGTAGTCATATTCCACGGCATAGCCCATACGCATAATTTTGGCCTGCTCGAGGCCGGGAATGGAATGCAGAATTTCTTCCTGGGCCGCCTCGGGCATGGCGGTGGTCAGACCCAGACAATAAAGCTCTTTAGTATAGGTTCCTTCCGGCTCTAGAAAAATCTGATGATCATGCTTGTCCGGAAACCGTACCACCTTGCGATCAATGGAAGGGCAGAAGCGGGGACCTTTACCCGACACGCTGCCCGTCTCAATAGGCGAATCGCTGAGATGACGTGCAATGGCTGCAATCGTGTTCTCAGTGGTTCGGGTATACCAACACGGCCACTGCTTCCGCAGGAGAGGGGGGGAGTCAAAGGAAAACCGCAGTGGCTTGTCGGTCCCAGGTTGCTCCACGAGCTTCGAGTAGTCTACACTGTCGGCGTGTATGCGCGGAGGTGTAGCTGTCTGAAATCGGGCCAACGACAGTCCGTGTGCCTTGAGATCATCGGAGAGCGCATCGGCTGCCGGTTCTCCGTGCCGGCCACCTGGAAAGCGGACGTCTCCGATGACGACGACACCACGCAGAAACGTTCCTGTGGCAAGGACGACGGTGTCCGCTCCAATCTCAAGGCCCGACTTCGTGCGCACACCGCGCACCTTGCCTTCGCTCACAAGGAGCTGGGTTACTAACGCCTGGCGTACATCTAGGCGGCTTTGTGTCTGAAGAGACCATGTCATTTCCGAACGATACAGGGTTTTGTCGGCTTGGGCCCGCAGAGCCCATACAGCCGGTCCTCGGCTGGTGTTGAGCAGTCGGATGTTGAGATAGGACCGATCAATGATCCGTCCCATTTCGCCGCCTAAGGCATCCACTTCGCGAACTAAGTGGCTTTTGGCGGCAGGACCGCCGATGGCAGGATTACAGGACATCTGCGCAATGGTGTCCATGTTCATGGTCAAGAGACAGGCCGAACTGCCGAGGCGGGCAGCCGCTAAGGCTGCCTCACAGCCAGCGTGACCCCCTCCGACCACAATAACGTCATAGTGCTTCATAAGACTAAGCCTACTTTCCAATGCAGAATTGGGCAAAGATACGTTCTAGAACAGTATCTCGAACTGTCTCTCCGGTTATTTCCCCAAGATGCTCCAAAGCGCCCTGCAGACCAACCGCGATTAAATCCACCGGCAGACCGTCGTCCAATGTCTGCTGCGCCTGCCGCAGATCGTCTTCAGCTTCAGCCAGGGCCTGTTTGTGCCTGGTTCTGGTAACTAGGGCTTCTTCTGTGCGCAGACGCATACCTCCGTGAACCAACTGCACAATGGTATCTAACAAGGGCTCAAGATTCCCTTCCAGCAGAGACATTTCAACCAACTTGGTGCTCGAATCCAGGGGTAGGTCTTCCAAGGGCCAGGACCGGGGCAGATCGATCTTATTGACAACAATTACGCGTTTATGATTCTCTGTGGCATCAAGAATATCCCAGTCCTCCTCGGTGAGGGGAATGCTGGCATCAAGCACGTGTATTATGATGTCCGCTTCCCGCCAAAGGTCTCGCGCCCGCTCAACGCCAAGCCTTTCCACCACATCCGTCGTACTGCGGATACCAGCAGTATCCAGTACCCGCATGGGTATGCCCCGGACATTCACCACTTCTTCGATCACGTCTCTCGTAGTCCCCGGAACTTCTGTCACTAAAGCTCTTTTTTCGTCCAGCAATCGATTGAGGAGGCTTGACTTACCGACGTTGGGCTTGCCCGTGATCACAGTCTTAAATCCCTCACGCAAGATTTTTCCATCGTCCGCTGTGTCGATCAGCTGCTGTATTTCGGATCGGACCGACGAAATGATGGTTTGCATTTCTCCTAACTCGACATCGGGGATGTCCTCCTCCGGAAAGTCGATGGATGCTTCGACTCTCACCACCAAATCCAGCAGCCGTTCGCGAAAACTGTCAATGCGCCGCCGCAAACTTCCTTCCAACTGCTGCACGGCGACATCTAGACTGCTGTCTGTCCGCGAACGTACCACATCAATCACGGCTTCTGCCTGACTGAGATCGAGTCGCCCGTTTATGAAGGCACGCTTGGTGAATTCGCCGGCTTCGGCCATTCTGGCACCTGATTGCAGGAACAACTCCAGTATTCTCTGGGTTACCTTAGGGCCCCCATGGCAGTGAATTTCCAGCACATTCTCACCGGTAAAGGAGCGAGGAGCGCGCATCACTGCGGCCAGCACCTCATCAACGGCCTTTCCCGATTCCGGATCCCGTATATGGCCATACCGAATCCGATAGCCCGGCGTGTCTTGGAGTGTACCGCCTTTCACTGGACTGAAAAGCCGATCTCCTATCTGGTACGCGTCACCACCGCTTACCCTGACAATGGCTATACCCGCCTCGCCAACGGCTGTAGCTACAGCCGCAATGGTATCCTGATGCATAAAACCTGGCCTCCGTTCCAATGCACGCCACGCAGCCTTGGTGTGCACAAAAAAGGCGCACCCGTGGAGGTACGCCCGTGTTCTCACTTTTCCGGTAAGATGATAACCCGACGGTACGGGTCTTTACCCTCACTGTGGGTCTCGACTCCTGCAAAACCCTGCAGTTCATTGTGGATAATCCTTCGCTCTAGTGCATTCATGGGATCGAGGACAACTCGACGAGAACCTGCGGAAGCTTTCTCTGCCAGCCGCCGGGCTAACCCGCGCAGCGTCTCCTCTCGGCGTCCCCGATATCCTTCCACATCAAGGACAATGCGAGTCCACTCGCCTTCACCTCGATTCGAAGCCAAAGCAGTCAGGTATTGAAGAGCATCAAGGGTTTGGCCTCGCCGTCCGATCAGAAGGCCAAGATTGTCTCCTTCGATATCCACAAAGATCATATCATCTTTTACCGAAGCCGTCACCTCGGCGCCAATGTCCATGGTCTTGAGAAGGTCCCGCACAAACTCACCAGTGCGTTGCGCTTTCCATTCCAGTGTGGGGCGCTGGGTCACGATGACTCGAGCCGGTTTGGAACCCAGCAAACCCAACAGACCCTTGGAACCCTCTTCCATCACTTCGATATCCACTTGGTCTTTGGTGACGCCTAATTGCTCAAGGGCCTCTGATACCGCCTCGTCTACAGTTCGTGCGGATACCTCCACAGATTTCATGAACTTTTCCCTCCTTCAGCGGTTTCAGCCGTGTCGGCAGTCACTGTCGTGTTCATGGGATAACGTTTGGTGATGAACTCGTGTTGTGCGATGGAGAAAATGTTACTGATAATCCAGTAGAGAACAAGGCCTGCAGGAAAATTGATACTGAAAATCCCGATCATAACCGGCATGGCTATCATCATGCCCTTCGCAGAAGGATCCGACGCGGTCTGCTTAATCTGCAGAAATGTCGTCCCTGCGGCAACCAGTGGGAAGATATAAAAGGGATCCGGTGCGCTCAGATCCCAAAAACGCAAGAAGACCGTGGCTTCACCGGCACTGATATCCCTGAGTACATGGAAAAACGCAATCAAAAACGGAAGCTGTATCAACATCGGCAAGCATCCGCCGAGAGGATTGACCTTGTGTTCCTTGTACAGCTCCATTGTCCGCTTTTGATACTCCTGCGGATTATCCTTATACTTCGCTTGCAGTTCCTTCATTTTCGGCTGCAGCACTTTCATGGCTGCCATGCTTTTCGTCTGACTCACCGTCAACGGGAACAGGATCACTCGGATGACAATTGTGACTAATATGATCGCAATTCCATAGCTTCCCGTTAGGTCAACCATACCATCTAATACCCAGCGCAAACCGTCAACAATCGCATTAAAAATACCCAAATCAAGTCCTCCATTCGAATCTATCCATCCGTTAACTATGGAACCGGATCATGCCCACCGGGGTGCCATGGGTGGCACCGGAGAATTCTGCCCAAGGCCAGCCACATTCCGCGCCAGCCATAGCGCTGCAGGGCTTCCTTACCGTACGCGGAACAAGTGGGGTAGTAGCGGCAGCGGGCCGGAAGAATGGGTGAAATCCACTTTTGATAAACATCAATCATGAATAGTCCAATTTTTGTCACGGATTCTCACCGCCCTTTATTCTTTCCGAAAAAGCCCAATCCCTTCATGGTTCGGCAAATATCTTCATGAAGGGCCCAATAATCTGCGTCACTGGCAGTAGCCTTCGTTCCAACGACAATGTGGTAACCAGGAGGAATGTCGCAGTAAACAGACCGCATCACTTCCCGAAGCCTTCTCTTTACACGGTTACGCTGCACAGCTTTTCCCACTTTGCGGCTCACGGAAAACCCAATTTTTGTCTCTTGCGTTGGGACTTTGAGTGCATGGACGGCCACATACCGTCCAAATCGTAAGCGCCCTTTCCGATACACATTCCGGAAGTCCTCGGGACGGGTCAGACGCCAGTGCATTGACATTCCTCCCAAAAACCTGCCCTATGAGAGAAAGACCCGTAACCGGGTCCCTTAGGCAGAAAGACGCTTCCTTCCTTTGCTCCGGCGGCGGGACACGACCCGACGGCCACCCGAAGTCCGCATTCGGACAAGAAAGCCGTGATTCTTCTTGCGCTTACGACGATTCGGTTGATAGGTTCTTTTCATGTTGGTGACCTCCCTCCATCACTTGCTCGCTGGTTCCATAGACATACGTTACGATTATATCCGATCATGGGCTCAATTGCAACAGCCAGTTTCAGCCACTAGAACCGGGATCCAGCGCGCACAAAAGTACCCGGACCTCTGGCGTTCCGGCTGGATACACCGCTCCACACTGCATCGGGACAGCGGGATCTGGCGGCTGCAGACTGCTCTGGTGGGGAAAATTAAGGAAAATGTGTCTAGAGACGGGAAGGATGGCCAAAAAGCGCCCTGTAAGCATGGGCATATTTTGCGTAAAACAGGAATCGGGATATCCGCGCAATCCAAAACGGTATAATACAGGTGTATTACAGAACAGAATATCCTATGCGGATCGACATGTGACCGTCGCGTCTAGTATACCACGGTTCAAGCCCATTTGCCAAGGAAAGGTCGGGTTCATTTAGGTCAGAAATGAGGGCGCCATCTCTGGCCTAAATCAATTCGCTGGAGACGACGAGAATGACGGTCTGCCGAACCAATCAACACAGAGGCCTGCCAAGAGCAGGCCTCTGCAGTTATTTCCCCTATTGATTGGTAACAATCACTTACCGATCCAGCCAATAGGTTGAAGGGTAGTGTGAGCCAGTGAAAATCGTGTCCCATACCCAAAAGCCTTCTTCAGGGAAGTTTCGCAGGTCCTCATTGACAATCAAAGGCTTAGGTGCTTCACCCACCGTACCAATTGCCCAGAGATTCTCTGCCTGCGCTTGCACGATCTTTTTGCCCAATTCTATGCGACGCTCCTCATCCGGTGCGCCCAGCATATCGTCCCACCAACCATACAGCTCTTTGATGTGTTCCGGGGGTTCCTCGCCTTCGGCACCGTCCGTTTGGAACCAAGTACCCCACAGCGGCCAAATCGTCCTTTCCCATCCAGGAGGCATAGGAATAAAGAACTGTGCATTGGTGGGGAACAAGATATCCGTTGCCTTATCACCATGCCAGACATTGGCGTCTAGCATGTTCGCTGGTGCACGCTCACCCATCAATTCGCCAGAAATGGAACGGCTGCGGGCGTCGATGCCCACTTCTTGCAGATGCTGGATGATCAGCTCGACAACAGGTGCCTTTGGGGTTTCATAGTCATAGTATTCTACGGTGAACATGAAGCGTTCGCCGTCGGGGCGAAGACGAAAACCTTCGCTATCGTATTCGTCTAAACCGGCTTCATCCAGTAATTCATTGGCCCGCTCGGGGTCGTACTCAATGAATGCTGTCTCAAATTCTGGTTCATAGTATTGGCTGGTATCCAATACGGTGTACTGCCGGGGTACTCCCTGCCCGAAATAGACCACTTCATTGATCTCATCTCTGTCAATGGCCTGGGAAATGGCCTGGCGAACCCGTTTATCTTGAAAAAGCTCACGCAGGGCCAAGTCTTCATGGGTCTGGTTAACCATCAGGATCACTTCCGAACCCATGCCACTTTCCCACAGCAGTGTCCTGTATCCGCCTTCATCCTCATAGCTCCGATACATCGGATAATTCCGCAGGTCGGTGCCGTAGCCGACAAAATCCACCGCCCCACTCATGATCATGCCCTGGATAACCTCCAGGTCAGATACGATCTGCGTGTCGATGCGATCGATGTAGGGCAGCTGGTTTCCTTCAGTATCGACTTTCCAGAAATATGGATTGCGTTCAAATTGACGTCTCTCTGCGGTCTTTCCAACGATCATGTAAGGTCCGACGGTCGGCAGGTCCAACGCAACGGGCATACCGAAGACAACATCCGCCTTAGCCCAGAAGTAGTCATACCATAGCTCGTAGCCTTCCTCCCGGGCAGCTTCCAATAGCTCTTCCTCCGACACATAATCAATGTGAAACTGTGTCAGATAGTGCTTCGGACGTACATGGAAGTTGCCATGCACGAGATAGTTCAAAAAGAAAGGATGCGGTGCAGCAAATTTGAACTCCACTGTATAATCATCTACTTTGGTCACTTCAACGGTTTCTCCGTCTCTTCGGAATTGATGGCCCACAACCGGTGTCAAATCTTCGTTGAGAAGCATGTCCTCGTACCAGAACATGATGTCATCCGCTGTATAGGGCTCTCCGTCGGACCATCTCAGGCCCTCGCGGAGATGGAAGGTAAAGGTGGTTGCATCTTCGGAAACTTCTATATCCCGAGCCAGGTGGGGGTACAGCTCATGGGTTTCCGGATGCGGCTGCACCAGCCCGGCATAGAACGGCATCAGCAGATAGTCGTCGCCGATGCCCTCCGGCGCTGTTGTTGTAGTGCGAATCGTACCCCCGTATTCGCCGATACCGTCATACCCTTCTACAACCAATGGTTCCACAGGAAGGCGCTCGTCGACCTGCGGAAGCTCCCCAGCTTCAACCATTTCTGTCAGCATAGGAGCTTCGCCATAGTCCTGGGCTGCAGTCATACCACTGAATAATACCAAGGCCAACACCACAAAAAGCATGAAATACCTGTTCTCCAAAAGCTGCATGGAAAAGGACCCTCCTTGAGATATTGTATGTCTGTGTGCACGGCCCAACGAGTCAGCATTTGGATCTTCTATCCGCCGAATCACCCCCAAAAAGGCTGCTTCATTTGCAGATTACACCAAACTCCTTTGTGTCCGTTCCATAACAGGAACTTAATACCATTTTACCTTTTTCTATCGCTCTGCGCAACCCGTTTTCTGATTCATAACGCATCCGTACCATACACAAACACCGCAGTCCCCCATGCTTGCTGCTTGACTTCCCGCCTGTCCGAAACCTGTTTGAAACCGGATAGCTGACCGAGCGACATCCAGATGCCGCCGTTTCAGGCAACCTTGTCAAGCAAAAAGTTATCCACAAACCCCACAGTATTTGCTCCACAGTTCTGTTGATAAACCAGAACCCGTCTGCTACAATGACAAGAGTCCCCTATTTGCGGCGCTTTTTTGTCCACAAAGCCGGGGATGGACTGTGGATAAGATCGTTTGTTCGCATTGTGTGGATAGTGAACCGTAGACCATTTTCCCTTTTGCCAGTCGCACCGCTTTGAACAGGGGTTTTCTTCTCCAACCTTTCTGCCCGCTTCTTGTGGATAACTTTGTGGATGGATTAAATTTTTCTCTGGATAATCTGTTTTTCCACCGCACTCCACCAAATTGTGGATAACCTGTTTGTTTTGTGGATAAGTCCTCCCTTGACCCCGTATCACAGGATCGTCCAAAACTCAATTCTGTGAACAAACCGTGGACAACCATTCACATCGACACTATGTTCTGTGGAGGGTCAGTGCATGGCGCCATCAGAGTAGAAGGATCCTGTGGATAAGTACAGAATGAAACTATATTGGATTTGGACCGTTTTAGGAGGATATGTATGACAGATCTAGACTTAACTTGGAAGCAAGTGCTAGACATGATGGCTTCGGAGATGGCTAAGTCGTCTTTCGACAGCTGGTTGAGCCAGACAAAAGCCAGCTACCACGAGGGAAATACCATATACATTGAAGTTCCCAATGAGTTCACCCGCGACTGGGTAGAGGCCCGCTATGCCGTCGCCCTGCGTAAGACACTGCGTCACATCACCGATCAAGACTGGGAACTCCGCTTTATTCTGCCTGGCGGCCGCAGCGGAGAATCTCTGGCCAAGAGAACCCGTAAATCAAGTCCTTCTGCACCAGAAAAAGAGGCTGCCGGCCAAGGTTTTTCATCCAGTCAGCTCAATCCCAAATATACATTTGATACCTTTGTGGTGGGGTCGAGTAATCGATTTGCCCATGCGGCCTCGCGCGCTGTTGCCGATTCACCGGCCAACTCATACAATCCGCTCTTTCTGTATGGCGGTGTTGGACTGGGAAAGACCCATCTTATGCATGCCATTGGCCATCGGGCACTGGATAACGAACCAGACACCAATGTCATGTACGTGACAAGCGAAACGTTCACCAACGACCTTATTCACGCCATTGGGAAAAAGTCCATGGTAGACTTTCGGAATAAATACCGCAGTGTCGATATTCTGCTGATCGACGATATTCAATTCGTGGCCGGCAAAGAATCCACCCAAGAAGAATTCTTTCATACCTTCAATGCCTTGTACGAAGCGAACAAACAGCTGATTATTTCTTCCGATCGTCCTCCAAAGGAAATTCCCACACTTGAAGAACGACTTCGGAGCCGCTTTGAATGGGGTTTGACCACCGATATACAGGCACCGGACTTGGAAACCCGCATCGCGATATTGCAGAGGAAGGCGTACTCAGAAGGTGTTACCATAGACGACGAGGTCCTTACCTATATTGCACGACACATTCAAAGCAATATCCGCGAGCTAGAAGGCGCTTTCATACGAGTGATTGCCTACGCCAATTTAAACGACGCACCACTGCACATGGAAACCACAGCCAGCGCTCTCAAGGACATGCTGCCTTCCCAAAGCCAGAAGCCCGTGACCATTGAACGTATTCAAAAAGCTGTGGCAGACCATTTTGGGATCCGAGTCACCGACATGAAATCGAAAAAAAGGACCCGCAGCATTGCTTTCCCTCGACAGGTGGCCATGTACTTAAGTCGCGACTTGACCGAATCATCCCTTCCGGGGATTGGCGAAGAATTTGGCGGCCGCGACCACACCACTGTAATTCACGCCTGTGATAAGGTTCAAAAAGACATGACAAAGGATCCCAGTCTGCAATCGACAATTAAGGACATCGTAGAAGTTATACAAAGGGGATAGCCTGTTCCTTTCCTGTTGATTGGCTGTGAATGCAAATGATTCCCGAGCTTTTCATTGTGAATACTGTGGATAACCTAGGACAACTATCAACACCTTGTCCCTTGTGGATAACTGTTGACCATCCTGCGTCAGACCGGTTATCCACAAATCCACAGGCACTACTAATACGACTACTATATTATACTCATATTAACACTACCAACCCCGTACTTCGCATATTCTTCCACAGGAGGTATTTTTATGCATTTTTCGTGTAGTAAGGACCAATTGCTTCATGGAATAGCCCTAGTAGAAAAGGCAGTGGCGTCTACGGATACCATCACTGTTATCAAGGGCATTCACATCGAAACAGAAGAAAACAGCATTGTCCTTACCAGCACCAATCTTGAACTGGGTATTCAGACCCATGTGGCGTGTCAGGTTTTCAAGGCAGGTTCTCTGGTGCTAAACGGCAAATTACTGGCATCTATTGTGCGCAAGCTTCCCGATGACACTGTCATCTTTCAACTGAAGGAAAACAGTGATCAGATGGATATTACAGCTGGGAGCGTAGAATTTTCCATCCACTCGCTGACAGATGATGAGTTTCCCAGTATTCCAACATATGACAGGCACTTGTTTTCTCTGCCTGCACTAACCCTGCAGACGATGATACGCAACACGGTTTTTGCCACTGCTCAGGACGAAACGCGTCCTTATTTGGGAGGTGTTTACATGGAGCTGGAGCATTCGTCGCTTATTTTCGCCGCTACAGACTCTAATCGCTTGGCCCGTTATGAGACAGTCTTGGATAGTGGGCCGGAGGAAGAAAAAGCCATTATCCCGGCGAAAACGATGACAGAGCTAAACCGCAGCCTTCCGGCGGAAAAGGACAAAGACGTTGCCTGTTATAAAGCCAAGAATCAGCTTGTCTTCTCCTTCAACAACACTCTGTTCGTGACAAGATTGATTGAAGGACAGTTTCCCAATTACCGATCGGTGATTCCGGGACAGCAGCCCATCAGCATCACCGTAAAAAAACAGCTTCTGCTAGCAGCCGTCGACAGAGCTTCGTTAATTGACACCAGAGGATCGCAGCCGATTGTGTTGGAAGTGTCCGACGGTGTGCTAGAGGTAAAGACTCCCTCTTCTGAGATGGGTTATGCGTATGAACAGCTCAATGTAGAGCACTCCGGTGAAAACGGACAGGCTGCTTTCTCGCCTAGATTTATCATGGATATGCTGCGAGCTTCCGATGCAGAAGACGTGACCTTAGAGTTCAATGCAGAATTAAGACCCGCTGCACTACGGCCGGCCAACAGCAGCGAACACCTGTATGTGTTAATGCCCGTACGAATCTGAGTTTCTGTCAGGAGGTTGCCTATGCAAGAAGTAGTTATTTACAGCGAAGGGATATTACTGGCGCAGTTCTTGAAATGGGCAAACATCACTGCTTCCGGAGGCGAAAGCAAAGAACGGATTCTCAATGGTGACGTGTCGGTAAACAATGAACGCGAAAGAAGACGGGGACGCCAACTAGTCCCCGGTGACATTGTGACTATTGATGGGTGTTCCTATAAAATCGTGAAGGGATCTTGACCGCGAATGTGGATTAAACGGCTGTTTCTGCGGGGGTTTCGCAATTACGAACAGCTTTCGCTGGACCTAAAATCCGGATTTAACATCTTCGTAGGCGATAATGCCCAGGGAAAGACAAACCTGTTGGAAGCAATGTACGTTTTGTCTGTGGGCCGTTCCTTTCGTGCCCAAAGGGATCAGGAGTTGATCATGGCAGGGAAAGGCGCAGCCCAACTGGCTGCCATTGTCCACCGGGACGCCGACATTCGGCTTGATGTCAGAATTGCGGAGGATTCCCCAAAGAAACTGCTGCTGAATAGCAAAAATACCACTTCAAGATACTTTTCCGGCAAACTGAATGTAGTTTTATTTACTCCCGACGATCTTCAGCTGGTTAAGGGTTCGCCAGCAGGAAGAAGGCGCTTCCTTGACGAAGAAATAAGTCAGGTGAGTGCGGTCTATTCCGGACTGGTAAGCCAATACCAGACGATTCTCCACCAGCGCAATCGCATCCTAAAGGATGCCGCTGCCGGCAAGCGGGATAGAAGCCTGTTGGAAGTATTTGATCAACAGTTAGTGAGCGTTGGCAGTCGCATTATGGCCAAACGATCCGATGCCGTTCACAAGCTCAGTCTTCTCAGCCGGCTTATGCACAGGAAGATAACCGATGGTGAAGAGGAGTTTATTCTCGAATATGTGCCGTTTTTTTCGAAACAGTGTTCAACAAAACCAACAGTGCTATCTCTAGAATCCCTGCAGGAAAGCTTTTCGCATGCACTAGAAGACAATCGGGAACTTGAGTTGAAACGAGGTTATTCCTTAGTAGGACCGCAGAGAGATGACTTGATCTTTTTCATAGACGGCCTTGACGCGCGTACATACGGTAGTCAGGGGCAGCAGCGCACAGCTGTGCTGTCGTGCCGTATGGCTGAAATGCAGTTCATGCGCTCAGAAACTGGCAGTTATCCTGTGGTGCTTCTCGACGATGTCATGTCCGAGTTGGACTACAAAAGACGCCAATTTTTGATGAATATATTGAGTGACAACGTCCAAACAGTTATAACAACCACAAACTTAAGAAGTTTTGACGCAAGTATGCGCAGCAGTTCGCAGGTCCTAAGAATATACCGTGGAACTGTCCAGGCTGAATAGGAAGAAGGTGGGCCATGTTTCTGCATCTAGGAGGAGAAGTGGTAATTCCTGTTAGAAACATCGTAGCAATCATTGATCTGGAAGCAAAAAGCAACTCGGAAAGCACGCAAGAATTTTTGTCGGTGGCGGATGACGAGGGATTTGTGGTACACTTAGGGGAGAGCCCGAACTCCTTTGTGGTTACGTCAGAGAAGGTATATCTGTCACCGATTTCGGCTTTGACGCTTCGGAAGAGGGCAATGGAGTATTCCATGGATAAAAATCTTGTCAAGGCCTATGGTTGATGTCGCAATACATCGGTAGAAGAAATCGGGAAAACCGTGATCCTGTATCACGGTTTCCATGTGTGTAAGGAGTAGAGCGCGGTGGATCAAATTAGAGACAATGCAGCCTATACGGCGGATCAAATTCAAGTGTTGGAAGGATTGGAGGCCGTGCGCCGCCGTCCTGGCATGTATATCGGCAGTACTGACAGCCGAGGACTTCATCATCTCTTTGTTGAAGTAGTGGACAACAGCATTGATGAAGCCATGAATGGAGTTTGTGATACCATAAAGGTGCAGGCCTTTGCGGATGGTTCCCTATCCGTTGAGGACAACGGCCGCGGCATACCAGTCGGGGTTCATGCAAAGACTGGGAAGTCAGCGTTGGAAACGGTGCTG
>PUOC01000323.1 GCA_003551965.1 Clostridiales bacterium
AATTATTTTACTTCTTTTTGGTGAGCATCGAAGTCAGGTAGCCGATAATAAATCCACCGACCAAAAAAGCAGCGATTAAAATAATCTGGGACATCGATATGCTCCAGAACAGCAAGTGCAGAGTAGTAACATGTGTATTCTGGATCAAAATAATTAAAAATAAAACTACCAGCACCAGGATAACAATAACCTTGGGTTTCATAGCTTGTTCCTCCTTATAAAAAAATAATCTATACCACTTGTGACTTTTCAGCCTGCTTTTTGACTTTCATGCCGGAAATGAAAACTCAGGCTAGCATGCCTTAAAAGTTTGCAACATCCTGCAGGGCAGGGCCTGAAGGGGACCGGCCGGACCGATACAGGTCACCAGGCAAAAGTTCAGGTTGAATTTATTATATTCTTTAATTCTCCTTATAAAACCGTTTTCCTCTTAAACAGCCCGAGCCCACTACAGAAATATCAGTTTAAATAAAACCGGGCTTTAACCGGGCCGTAGCTCTGCCTGCTGACCCAACCAAGACAACGAACTACAAAAAACCTTGACTTTTCTGCCACCAGCTATATTTTTCAGGCCGGCCCCCTTTGCGGGACCGGCCCTTTATTCACTCCACTCTTTTTAAGAAGCTGCGCTGCCGGTTTTATACGCCTCCAAAAAGGTTATTCATTTTTCTTGAACTGGTCGATCCACTCGGATAGCTCCCTGGCTGCCAGGTCTCTACCACCAAGGCCAAAGGCAATGACCCCGGTCAGGGCGATAGCTCCTACCAGCACGCCGAAAGCGATAATAATAATTTCATTGGCTACACCCAACTGCTGCAACGCGATGGAACCGGCCAGGATTAAGATTGCTAGGCGGGACAGCTTGGCCAGGAAGTCTGCATGCGGTCCTCCACTGGTTTGCACCACTTCCCTGGCCAGTCCGCCCAGGTAAAGGCCAATGCCAAAGATAACAACCGATACGACCACCCGGCCAAGCAGTAAAGTAAGCTGGGCAATCAAATCGGCCAACACTTCAAACCCGAGCAACACGGCAGCTTCAATTGAGGCAAACAGCATAATCGCAACCAGAACCAGGTAGCCGACAATTTCGGAAGGAGATCTGCCCTGTTCAGATGTAGACCGGGCAATGCCCAGGCGGGTTAAAAATTCATCAAAGCCAACTGCTGTTAACAATTTATTAACCAGGCCTGCCACAACCCGGCCAACTAAGAGAGCGATGCCTAAAACTACCGCAGCGGCAAATATTGCCGGCAGCGCCTGCAGGATCATTTCCAGCATATTGCTGGCCGGGCGGGTAATCGCCTCTAAAGCCAGGGCATTGAGGGCACCGATAATGGCAAACACTATCACTACGACATATACCAGTAAACCAATGATTTCAGAAGGCTTCCTTGCTCCGAAGTAAGAGGAAACATCTTCCCGTTCACCGAGGTGGTCCAACCCTACCGCCGCAAGCAAGTTCGCGACAATCCTTTGCAAAATACGGGCGCCAAGCCAACCCAAAAGGATAATCAGGCCTGCACCCAAAATGTTTGGCAGGTAAGAAAGGATAACCTCGAACATCCTCTGCACCGGCACCAGCAAACCTTCCAGGGTGAGGGTGCTTAAAATAGCCGGCACAAAGAGGAGAAAGGTAACCCAGAAGACCACGTTACCGAGGGACTGGGATAATGAAAGTTTACGCTGTTCATCGTCACCGCTTAAATCGGTATAGCGCTCATCAATCCTGGTGGCCTCTAAGACCCGGTGCACAATAATCCTGAGCACCGTCGCCACTAACCAGGCAATTAAGACCAAAACAGCTGCGCCAAAGATGCGCGGGGCATACTCGAAAATCCTGGTCAGGAAAGCAGTGAGCGGTTCCGCAATAAAGGTAAGGTCGAGAAACTGGAAAAATGCAACCAGCACAAAGAACATCACCAGGTAAAACATAATTCGGCCGCTCCACTTGTTCCCCTCGGCCCCGGTAGCCTCTTCATCGCCCTTGATCCAGCGCGCCAGCTTGGCGCCGGCCTGGGTGCGCCGGAAAGTGCCCCTGACAATCGAGGCCAGGATCAAAGCTACCAGCCAACCAACAATCAAAATTGCGATTGCGCCTAAAAATTGGGGAAACTGCACAGTAAACCATTCTGCCAGATGATCAACAAAACCGTTTGGATTCATTTCATTCCCTCCTTCTTTGCTTAAAATTGCACTCATACTTTAATTTTCATTTATTCTTTTATAACATATACCCTTTAAGCCTTCAAGCTAATTATACCCATATTTGGAAATATAAATACGGTAATCTCAGCCTTTCAACAATATAACTAATCACGGTACAGGCATTTCAAGGATTGCAAGCCCTTTTTAAACTGGTAAATAAGTTTTATATACAATTTATCCAACCACAAAGTGCACTCTAAATAAATGAAATAAAAAATAAAATGTGTTACAATTGCCATATATTAAACAATTTAGGGGGTTTAACAATGCGACCGACGAGAATTGTGGTGGCCCTTGGTGGAAATGCCCTCTTAAGAAGAGGAGCACCGGCCAGCGCTGAAGAACAGCTTTCCGTAGTCTATAAAACTTCCGAATACCTGGCTGAAATGAGCTGCCGGGGCAACGAACTGGCGATCGTCCACGGTAACGGACCCCAGGTTGGCAATA
>PUOC01000255.1 GCA_003551965.1 Clostridiales bacterium
ACGAGTTCGATGCGATCGTAGTGAGACCCCATGAGTCAAGTTGAGGGCCGCCGTGCCGTAATCGAAGCGCTCCGTTCGGGCCAGACGGTCAACAAGATCATGATGGCGAAAGAGGAAAGGCGAGGGCCTTTGGGCGAAATTCTGCATTTGGCCAAGCAGAATAGGGTGCCGGTGCAGACTGTAGATCGCAGTGTGCTCGATCAATACAGCGAGACCGGCCGGCACCAAGGGGTGATTGCCCAGACGGCGCCTGTTGGCTATTGGGATTTTCAGGCACTGATTCAGAAGGGGAAAGACGGCAGCACGACGCCCTTGTATTTGGTGCTGGACGGGGTGCAGGATCCCCACAATCTCGGCTCACTGCTGCGCAGTGCCGATGCTGCCGGTGTCACCGGAGTGATAATACCACAGCGGAGAGCGGTGGGGCTTACCCCCGCGGTGGCGAAGGCCAGTGCGGGGGCGGTAAGCCACGTCCCTGTCTGCAGGGTGCCTAATATTGCCCGGACCCTAGAGGCATTAAAAGGTGAAGGCTGTTGGGTTGCCGGCGGCGATATGGACGGCGAGCTCTGCTATGGTTACGACCTGTCTGTGCCCCTGGCTCTGGTCATTGGAGGCGAAGGGAGCGGCTTGGGCCACGCGGCCAAAAAACACTGTGATTACCTGATTCGGATCCCCATGCAGGGGCAGCTCAATTCGCTCAATGCGTCGGTGGCCGGGGCTTTGCTCCTCTTTGAAGCCGTGCGCCAGCGGGGTGGGTTCTAAGCATCGACTGTGCGGGAAGCGTTTCCCCGACTGTTCGGATCGGGTCTTTTTGGCGGTGCGGGTTGGTACAAGAGGTTTGTCGGGGTACAGAAACCGCCGTCTGAAGCGGAATTCGACAGTTTGTTCCCTTGACGGCATATGGGCGTTGGTGTATAATAAAATCGTATTTGGGACAAACGCTTTTACAGTGGGCTTTTGGAGGTTTGGTGGTGGCCCCCTGGGTGATTTTTCTCAGACGGAGGCGGTATGTGTGAGTGTAAATGCACAAAAAAACGGGTACTATGAGATGTACGAGGTTATGACCGACGAAGAAGTGGTGGACTTTGCCCGAGACAGCAACGATGTGGCGCTGGAGTATCTCATCAACAAGTACAAGAATTTCGTGAGAGCAAAGGCGCGCTCTTACTTTCTAATCGGTGCCGATCGGGAGGACATCATTCAAGAAGGCATGATCGGCCTCTACAAGGCCATTCGGGATTTTCGTCCCGACAAACTGGCTTCGTTTCGAGCCTTTGCCGAATTGTGCATTACTCGCCAGATCATCACGGCGATCAAGACAGCCACAAGACAGAAGCACATCCCGCTTAATTCCTATGTTTCTCTGAATAAACCGATCTATGACGAGGAATCAGACCGCACACTTTTGGATGTCATTTCCGGTACGAAAGTAACGGACCCCGAAGAGTTGGTTATCAGCCGGGAAGAGTTCGTCGATATTGAGAACAAAATGGGCGAGTTCTTAAGTGACTTGGAATGGAAGGTGCTGATGTTTTACTTAGAGGGCAAAAGCTATCAGGAAATTGCCGACGACTTGTCCCGGCATGTCAAGTCCATCGACAATGCCCTCCAGCGGGTAAAACGGAAGCTTGAACGCTATCTGGAGAAGCGGGAAAGCTCAGGGTAACGTGAGTACAATGCAGTTCCTAGAAGGCCGGATAGGCCTTCTTTCTCTGCCGTTTGGAAACTCCGTGGGAGCGCGACCCCGGAAACGGCAGCTGCAAAGCAGATAGTCGGCAGCGGAAATCGCTGAGGCCGCATTGCTGCTTCCGGAGGGCCCGAATTAGGAATGCCTGTCTCAGGGTGCCGCCCGGTTGTCCCAGTGGAACACAGTCCCTTGGCCGAGAGTAGGTTTTTACGAGTGTTCTCCGAGGGGTTAAGCGCCGCAAAACTCCTGCTCAAGAATGAGTCAAGAATGCAGTGAAAAACCTAAGTTTCCGTTGACAAGGAAAAGCGAAGTTGGTATACTCATACATGTTCTCGAGCCGGTGTAGCTCAATTGGTAGAGCACTCGACTTGTAATCGAGCGGTTGTGGATTCGAGTTCCTCCACCGGCTCCAATCAACATTGACAAGGCAGCCCAGCTGTGATAACATTGTTTGTGTTGGTCTAGAGAACAACGTGGAGGGATTCCCGAGTTGGCCAAAGGGGGCAGACTGTAAATCTGCTGGCGACGCCTTCAGAGGTTCGAATCCTCTTCCCTCCACCAGTCGAAGCGGGGTGGAGCAGTCTGGTAGCTCGTCGGGCTCATAACCCGAAGGTCGTCGGTTCAAATCCGGCCCCCGCAACCAAGTTTTTCCAGCCGATGCTCTGCATCGGTTTTATTCATGTTTGGAGCGCACAATACTTAACGCAGTTGGCAGGAAATTGCACCAATGCACAGAACTATGGACGTGGAAATGGCAACTTCGGTAAGGAAGAGGGAGGAATGGAGCAATGGCGAAGGCGAAATTCGAGAGAACGAAACCGCACGTCAACATTGGTACCATTGGTCACGTGGACCACGGAAAGACTACTCTGACGGCGGCGATCACCCTGCTGCTGGCCAAAGGCAATGCAGCCTTGGTCAAAAAATTCGAGGACATTGACAATGCTCCGGAGGAGCGGGA
>PUOC01000161.1 GCA_003551965.1 Clostridiales bacterium
CGCATAACACAACCGCCCGCCCCCACCTCTGGGGCGCGGGGGCGAAAGCCCCCGCACTTCGATCCCCCACTTTTCCCGACTACAGCGATCAAGAGGCCGCAAGGAGGGAGCTAGTGTGATGCGGTGCTGATCTAACAACTCCCACGGTGGCTGGATGCCAATGCCCAACAGCAGAATCTCGCGCCGCGCATGCCGCCGCTCCTGTCCGGAAATCCGACCTGAGCATGGCTCATGCGTGTCAGCGGGTTCCACTCAGTATGACTGACAAGCCACTAATCCTCACTGGGTTGGGTCCGCCGTAGCGCCGTTGCCAACCATTTACGTAGTGCGAGAGTCCTGCGAACCACCGGCCGCAGTAATACCGGACTCGCCACCAAAGAAGCCTCATGCCAAGTTTTATCAACCCGTCGACCCTTAAGTAGTCTTCTCGGCATGAACTGCCGGACTACGTCAAGCGTTGTGTATGGCGATATGAAGCCATGCGAACTGTATTGGGCCAATTCGCATGAACCCGTCCGATCAATCAAAGGCCCCAAGCTATCCGCCGGAGGGGTAGCAATGAAAACGTCGGTTAGTTGACGAAAGGCCGCTTTACATTGATCAGCGGTTTGAAACGCCTCGAAGAAGATACCGCAATGCTCCTGAGCGTATTCCTCAAAACACTCACCTACGGCTTTTCGGAATCTTAAATCTCTCGGGGTAATAGGCCCAAAGACGGGACGAGCCATCTTATCCTCCCCAATCTCATACCCCCTCGTAGTCCCGTGAGGAGCTAAACTCAAAAGATCCTCAACCGCATCGTCGCGGAGCCACGCCAGTTTCGGAACGCGATCCCGCAATCTGGAACGTTCTTGAGCACTAGGAACCTGGCCGCACATGCTCACGCCAAACCCTGCCTCGTCGCGAAAGAGTCTACGTTCATTAAAAAACAAAAACGCCGAAATGACATCCGTGCTCAGAGATAAGCTCGCCCTCATCTGTCGGAGTGCCCGAGACGTGTTCATCCGCCAACCAATATCACATAACAAAACCGGGTGATTGCCGACGAAGCCCCTAGTTCGGAGGTAATCGACAAACCGTTGCCGAAGGATAGTGCTGTTCTGAACTACATGGTTTCCGAGTTCATCCTGCTCGAGAAGTCGTAGAAGATTATCCTTGTCGCTTACGGTTATTTGTTCGCGATTTTTACAGCCGTGAAACCACTCTTCAATAACGGGATGGTCATGACATCCAAGGTGGGACAATCGCTCCAGCACGCGTTTCGCGCTAAGGCTTTCCCATTTAGGCGCGAGCCACCATTCTAATTGGTCGCGCTTCGGTTCGAAAATAGTTGCGCTAGCGAGGGAATATCTCGAGGCTTCGAGATAGTGACACTCAAATCGCAATCCGAGAGCGCTTACGAGATTCATGGCTGCGCGATATGGAAGGTAGGCGTCACGCGCCGAAAAATAAATCGTACGTACGCCATGAGCTTCAGCAGTCCGAAGACACCAAAGCGCCCAAACGAGGCATGCCGGACCGTAAAAACTTGCGACCAATCGCGCCACCGTGCCGGGTTGTATTTTTGGGCTAATACGGGAATGTTTGAGGGTGCCGAGGAGTACCGATTGCTCCAATGTTTTTAGTGAAGGATGCGCGGCTATTCGGCGATCGAAGTCGTTCTCGGTCGGTCGGGCGAATAATCGGGTGCGAATGCCCATGGCGCGAGCGGGTCGAATATCGGCCGCGAGGGTGTCGCCGGTGTGGCGCAGCTTGCCTGGCGAAATCTGATAATAATCAAGCACAACACTAAAGAGGCGACCAGTGCGTTTTATTCGTCCGTATGCACTGGACACAAATAATTTTTCCGCAGGCTGAATGATAGCAAAAGTAGTCAACACCTCGAGGAGGAAATCCTCCGGAAGGTATGTGTCGCTTATGAAGCAGATTGTCGAGCCCCGTGCGCGGGCCGCCCGAACGAGGTCGACGCCTGATGGGATTGGGAAGAAAACGGTTCGTTCGGTCTCCAATTCTGCTTGTTGGAATTCTGGAGAGGTTAGCTCTGGAAACCGGCGAGCCATCCAATCCCAAATTGTATCAAGCGAGCCTTCTTCGCGGGTTCGGTAGAGCTCCGATTGTGCTTGCCGTCTAAGGGAAAGAAATTCATCCTCGTCTAGCAGGTTCGGATCCAGCAAACGGACACTAACGAGGCGACGGTACAACAAACGGAAAACATCTTCTGGGCGGTCGAGCTTTCTTGTTATGAGAGTATCAAACACGTCAAAACTTTCGACTACCTTGGATGTCATGTCTTAGTTCGCCTTTTGAGGTTCTTCGTTATTTGACCTGGATTGAAGGATGGAGCCCGCGACGCTCCCGATCAAGGTGACTATTAATCGTTGCAACAGTCCCAGCATGTCATTTTATGGCTTCGAGAATGTAGCGCGTGCCGGCCAGTTGGAAGAAACTACGGACCAGGTCCTTCTGCTTTTGGAGTGAGCGCATGACGCCCAGCACCACCCGCTCCAGCGTGGCCTTGTTCAGGATGGCGCGTTTTCCGATCTCGCGTTTCGCATGATTCCACACCTGCTCATCGGGATTCAGCTCCGGCGAATACGGCGGCAGACAGACCAACTTGCTCTGACCGCCCTGTGCCTCGATGAAGCG
>PUOC01000203.1 GCA_003551965.1 Clostridiales bacterium
AGAGGCCCGGCGGAGTCTTTTCCAATTCGTCAGTGGATCGGCCTGTCTCTCGGTTCATGGCCAAAAGCTGTTCTTTTCGATTCTTTGGCGGTACCGCCCGGACTGGCCGTGCAGCCATCGAAATCGCATCCGGGTTGCAGACAGCTGCACAGATGCCGCAGCCGATGCAGATGTTGTGGTCAATTGTGCTTACGGACCCGGAATCCGTTTCGATCATTGTCACAGCATCTACGGGACAGCTTTCGTGGCACTGACGACACCCAATGCATTTCTCCGAACGCACCTCGGGTAGAAAATTACTGGACCTCACAAGGCCGGAAGCACCCATTCGATGCCCTTGAAGAACTCCACAACAGCAACTGCAACAATAACAGATAAACTCAGGACTGCCTAGTAGATTGTCGCAGCAAAGCACAAGTTTCAACTCCTGAGCACGATCGAGGTTATCCAGAAGCTCTCGTTCCGTAGCCTCTCGGGCAAACCCGTGCCGAATCGAGTACTCGGCAGCTTGTCCCATCCCGCAACAGATATCTTCCATGGGCGCACCGGCAAGACACGTTGAACCATTATGCATAGCGATATGCCTGCAGGAGCATGTCTGCAAAGAACCACCGCCGGCGGCCTTAATCAGCGCGGTAGCTCGATCATAGTCCAGCACCTCTGTCTCGACAGACATACGGAGGACGCGTTCGTACGCTAACGTCCGGACGATTGTCGTCGTCCGTTCACCATACTTCTTCTCAACCGCCGGGTTCTGGAAGTAAGCGTTGAACAGTCCCGTCATTTCGTTCCAATCTGGCCTTTCCATCCGCATAAACGTCCACTCAAAGAAACCGAGCACCGGCGCCGCAAGAGTGTAGTACACGTCACCCTGATATGGAATGTCGTATACCAGACCTTTGTTCGCCATCCTAGACAACATTTCAATCACAGTGTCCTCCGAACGCTCTACTCTCTTCGCAAGTTCTCCAGCGGAAACAGGCGATAGCGGAAAGCGACTGCCCAGTTCGGCCTCGCTGGCCGTGTAGAGCTTTTGCAAAAGCTCCAACAGCGCTGGACCGACGTTGGCTCCAAAGGGATGTTCATCCAACCTGTCAGCCAAAACTTGGTAGATTAGATCGCTTCGGGTTCCCAAGTGTCCCATAAAGTACCACCTCTCTGAAGATACTGACTCACCGGAACTCTTCCTGCCTGCGGCACTCTGACAGCATTCCATTACCAAACCCCTGCCAGTTGACTAGCATTATGAACCGCCTAAAACTGATGAAGCTGGCTGCATATGCTGAACTATCTAGGTGTAGCTCTATTGGCTGCCATCGGTAGTAGCACTCGTTTCCAATATTTCTATAACACTTGCTTCGACCGTTCGTTTTTATTTCCTTGTTTTTTCGCTGTATTTTTATATTTTTTCAACTGTAAGGAATTTTATAGGGTTTTTATCAGTTATCCTACTGATCCGTAAGCAAAACCGAGAAACAAACGAATGCGAACGCATGGCGAGGTCATGCTGCGTAGTTCAAAACGACTGCGCACACTATCTAACCCGTCCCGGATATTCTTAATCATCCGCTCTGCAAAATCACCATCCACCGCTTTGTTCAATGCCCGCACAAAAGCCTGCTCCATCAACGGTTGTTCTTTCACTGCCTTCTGGGAACAGACTCCCGCCCAATGACTATACGGTTCATACACCGCCGGCCAGACCCGTCGTTACCCCTCTACTCGCAGGCGCGCTGCGCCTCTCCTGACCAAGTGACAGTCGCGCCTGCTCATCAGCGTCAACACTCGAAACAATTTCCAGACAGCACTTCTCACGGTCCCTGTACTTCTTCGGTGTGGACACGGACCACTGATTCCTTGATGGCAGAGGTGGGTTGCTCAAACTAGCCGCACACAAAAAACCCGCCCATGCGTATGAGCGGGTTTCTGTTCTGTTGACTATTTGTTGACTATCGCCGGATTTTGCCCCGGTTTGGAATGGTAGATCTGGGGGTTTAGCTGGTCGGGGCGACCTGATTTGAACAGGCGACCTCTACCACCCCAAGGTAGCGCGCTAGCCAAGCTGCGCCACGCCCCGACTGACATCATTCAATGTACCATACTTTGACGCCTTTGACAAGAGGTTTGTCGTCAAAAATCACAGCTATCAGCCTCCGGCCCTTCCACGGAACGCACTCAGACAACAAAGTCCAGTTCAAACTGGCGGTGACATGCCTGTACCGCCTCTTGAATACGAGCCCGGGGTATCAGGCACGAGACCTTGATCTCTGACGTCGAGACCAGCTGGACAGGTATCTTGGCCTCGTTCAGGCATCCAAACATAGCAGCAGCCACGCCGGGATTGCTCATCATACCTGCACCCACAATCGAGACTTTGGCGACGTTTTCGTCATAGACGATAGCCGAATCCTTGACGGCGTCGGCTTGCTTTATCACATCTAACGCTTGTTCTACATCGGCTTCCGCTACGGTGAATGTAAGATCGGTGGTATGCTGCTCCTTGCTCGTTTGGATAATCATGTCCACATTAATACCGACACCGGAGAGATTGGAGAATACTTGATGCAGCACACTGATGTCATCAGGTATGTCCACTAGAACGATTTTTGCACAGTCCACGTCGGACGTTACGCCGGTGACAAGAACTTCCCTTTCCATGGTTGCTTCCTCCTTAACCCACGTTCCGGGGCTTTGACTGAAGCTCGATCGTACATGGATGGCGACGCCGTAATGGGCTGCCATCTCCACGGCCCTAGGCTGCAGAACCAATGCCCCCAGCGAGGCCATCTCCAGCATCTCACCATACCCAATCTCCCGCAGTTTGCGCGCCCGTGGTTCCATCCGCGGGTCGGCGGTATAAATTCCCTCAACGTCGGTGTAGATCTCACAGACGTCTGCCTCTAAGGCCGCCGCCAGAGCCACTGCCGTGGTATCCGAACCGCCGCGTCCCAATGTCGTGATGTCGTCCCGATCCGAAATTCCCTGAAAACCAGCTACAATCACAACCCGGCCGCTGTCAAGCTCCTGGGCAATACGACCACTGTGAACGCTCTGGATTTTTGCCTTCATATGGCGGTGGTCGGTAAAAATGCCTCCCTGGGCGCCTGTGAGAGACACCACTGGACAACCCAATGCATCGACAGCCATGGCCAATAATGCAACCGACATCTGCTCGCCAGTGGCCAAGAGCATGTCCATTTCCCGCTGCGGAGGACGGCTGGTGACGGCTCTGGCCTTTCTCATTAACTCGTCGGTGGTGCGGCCTTGGGCCGAAACAACCACCACGACTTTACTGCCGCCATCCATTTCCGTCTTGATCCTTCGAGCGACGCGCTTAATGCACGCAGTATCTCGAACCGAACTACCGCCAAATTTCTGTACTACAATTCCCATTGCCATCGGCTCCTTCATCTCACCGCAAAAGACCAAGGACCCAAGGCCCCGGTATTCGGTCTCTATGCACAGATCGAAAGCAGATACCATGCCGCAAGTCCTTATTTCTTATCGCCTTTCTGTCCAAACTTATATTCAGTGCCCGCTATCAGTCGCTGTATATTGGGTACGTGCCGGAATATGGTAAAAAAGGATACCAGTATAGCCAACCCCAAATACGGGGCCGGGAACCCCAGCAGAAAAAACAATATGGGGAGCGCCACAGCGGCTATCATGGACGACACAGAAATGTACCGACTGACAGCTAAAGTCACTACCCAAATGCAGAATAATATCAGAGCGACCAGCGGCGATAGACTGATAAGCACACCCGCCGTTGTCGCGACCCCTTTGCCGCCCTTAAACCTCAGATAGACCGGCCAATTGTGACCGGCTATGGCAGCAACACCGGCCAACAGCACAAATGTCGGTTCCAGTTCAAACACATAGCGAGCCAAGACCACAGGCAGAGCGCCTTTTCCTGCATCCAACAGCAGCACAATCAATGACGGCCAGGTGCCAAGGGTGCGGTACACGTTGCTGACCCCGATATTCCCGCTTCCGTAGTCCCTCACATCCACGTTTGCCCAAGCCTTGCCAACCAACAGGCCAAACGGAATGGAACCGGCGAGATATCCTATGATCATAGCAGCGATTGCCATTATTTGGACCTCTCTTTCACACTAAAGATAATCGGCGTCCCCACGAACCCGTACTCCTGCCGCAGCCTGTTTTTCAGATACCGTTCATAGGAATAATGCATCAGATCCTTTCGGTTGACGTACAGCAGAAATACCGGAGGGTTAACCTGGGCCTGTACCGCATAATAGATTTTCAGCCGCACACCTTTGTCTGAAGGTGTCGGTGTCAGCGTCACCGCATCCTGGATGATAGTATTCAACTGGCCGGTCGGTATCCGCAGGGCTCGATTTTCCGCCACCACTTCTACCGTGTCGAGCAGCCGCGATATTCTCTGCCCCGTCAAGGCCGATACAAACAAAATGGGTGCATACGACACAAACTGCAGTTGGCGGCGGAGGTCTCGCTCAAAATCCCGCATTGTATTGGTTTCCTTCTCAATCAGGTCCCATTTGTTGACCGCTATGATCAGCCCTTTGCCGTTTTCATGGGCATAACCGCAGATTTTCTGGTCCTGCTCAGTCAACCCTTCCTCAGCATCAAACAGAACAACCGTCACATCAGATCGGTCGACAGCCCGGAGTGTGCGGATCACACTGTAGTACTCGACCTGCTTCTCCACCTTTTTCCTGCGGCGCAGACCTGCAGTATCAATGAACAGATACTGCTTGTCACCCCGTGCGAAAGCCGTATCGATGGCATCTCTGGTGGTACCGGCAACTTCAGATACGATGGTCCGCTCTTGCCCGAGAATTCGATTGACCAGACTTGACTTGCCTACATTCGGCCTTCCTACCACCGCCACCTTTAAGAGATCTTCGCTGTCTTCGTCGCGATCGCTAGGCATCTCTTGAACAACCAAGTCCAGCAAGTCGCCGATATTCCGGCCGTGTTCTGCAGAGATCAAAAGCGGTTCTCCCAATCCCAAGCGGTAAAAGTCAAGAACAGCCTCCTGGCCTTGCTGCACACTTTCTATTTTGTTCACACAGAGAATCACAGGCTTTGAACTGCGCCGCAACAGGTTAGCCACCTCTTCGTCCGCTCCCGTCAGTCCGGCGCGGCCGTCCACGACAAAAAGGATGACATCTGCCTGCTCTACAGCAATTTCTGCCTGCCGACGTACCTGGCGGGTAATCACGTCAGTCCCCGTATCGATGCCGCCGGTGTCAACGACAGTGAACCAGTGGTTCAGCCATTCCACGTCGCCATACAGTCGATCCCTCGTGACACCCGGCTCACCCTCGACAATGGCAAGCCGCTCACGAACCAATCGGTTGAACAGCGTACTCTTTCCTACATTTGGTCTACCAACGATTGCCGCTATCGGCTTGGCCATAGTTCTCTCTCCAACTCTTCCTAGTTTGTCGCTATTATTATCCATTCGCTTTCTAAAGCTTCATTTCCTTTGCTGCCTGACACAGGGATCGCCGCCATTATAAAAACTGCTGCCCAACCAGGGCAGCAGTTTTGGCTGCTATTTGCTTAGCCGCGTTTGAACAAATCGCCAAAGACATCGCCAAGGTTAGTGGTCAGTTCTTCACTATCCTCTTCTTCCTGCTGCGGTTGTTTCTCCTGGTCTTTGGACTCTTTCTGCGACTCCTGTTCCGGCTTGGGCTCTAGTTCACGAATACTGAGGCCAATACGCCGCGCATCAGGATCTAAGCTGATAACCTTGGCCTGAACTTCGTCGCCCGGCTCCACAACCTCTTCCACTTTGGCCACATGTCGATGGGCCAACTGGCTGATGTGCACCAATCCTTCGACACCGTCTTCTAATTTGACAAACGCGCCGAAGTCTACCGTACGGGTCACAACGCCATCTACTGTATCTCCCACAGCATAGCGGTCTGTAATGGTTTCCCACGGGTCGGCTAAAGTCTGCTTCAAGCCCAAGGAGATCCGTTCTTTCTCCTTATCCACACCGAGAATCATAACATTGATCTCGTCACCCTCGCTCAAAACGTCCGACGGGTGGTTGATCCGACTGTGGGCGATTTCCGACACATGGAGCAGCCCCTCGACGCCGCTGCCGATATCAACGAAGGCACCGAAATCAGTCAAACGACGCACGACACCGGGGACTATCGAACCTTCTTCCAGACTGTCAAATGCCGCTTCCTTAGCTTGTTTTAGTTCCGCTTCCAGGACTTCTTTATGCGAAAACACTACGTTGTTCTTCTGGCGGTCGAACTCGATAATCTTCAAACGCAGTGTTTGACCCACATACGACTCAAGGTCGTCAACAAAACTGCGGGATACATGGCTGGCTGGAATGAAACCGCGAACACCCACATCAACCAAAAGGCCGCCCTTGACCGTTTGGGCTACAGTGGCTTCAATGACTTCTCCGTTCTCGTAGGCGCTTTCCAACCTCTCCCATGCTTTCTCCGCTTCGGCGCGGCGCCGGGAAAGAACCACACTTCCCTCAGAATCGTCAACCTTGAGGACTTTGACCCTAATTTCGTCGCCTACCGCCACAATGTCTTCCGGCCTAACGTTCGGGCGGAACGTCAGTTCATTCAAGGGAATGCGCCCTTCCGATTTATAGCCGATATCCACAAGCACTTCATCGGCACCGACCTGGACTACCTTCCCTGTCACCACATCTCCTTGATTAATTGCGGGAACCATCTCTTCAAACTTCTGCATCTCGGCTTCCTGATCTGCTTCCTCGCCTTCGGCTTCAGCGTCGTCCCGTGCCTCTGCTTCTTCCGCCTCGGCGGTCACCTCTGGCTCTTGGCGCTGCACTTCTTCTTCCTGCGCTGCCTGCTCTTCTTCATCCACTGCTTCTTCTGCTGCTTCTTCTTCCGCTGCTGCTTCTTCTGCTGCTACTTCTTCTTCTGCTGCTACTTCTTCTTTTTTTTCTTCCGCTGTTACTTCTTCTTCCGCTGTTTCTTCCTCTACCGGCTCCTGGTCTACTTTCCGTTCCTCGCCCATATTCTGCTCCTGTTCCTGTTCCAATCTTTCTTCGTTCTTTTCCACGTTTGCTTCTGCCTCCATGTCTTCGTTCACCTTTTCCTTTTCCTCAGAATTGAACTCCTTCATCCGACTGAGAACCCCCTCGATTAACCAGTTTGGAGTCGACGCTCCTGCAGTAACTCCGGCCTGCTGCACCTTATCAAACCAGGAAGCCTGCAGCTCTGCCGCAGTTTCCACATGGAACGTACGAGCACCCTGTTCTTGACAGACCTCCACCAACCGACGCGTATTCGCACTATTTCGCCCTCCAACCACCACCATTACATCCACTTGTGCAGCGGTCTCCCGCGCGGAAGACTGCCGTTGTTCGGTCGCTGTGCAGATGGTATCGAAGGCCTTAATTTCTTCAACCCTGCCGATAAACGCCCCTACGCACTCGCGAAGGTTGGCTGTGGACTGGGTCGTCTGGGCAATGACTCCGATGCGCTTCGCCGATGGAAGTTCATCAATCGTCCGAGGTGATTTCACAATCCAAGCAGTCTCATCGGAAGCTCCAAAGATAGCTCGAACCTCTGGATGAGACTCATCCCCAACAATGACAACCTGGTATCCTTCATCCTTCAACTGTTTTGCCCAACGCATTGCCCGCTTTACAAAGGGACATGTGGCATCAACCACGTCCAGACCGCGTTCTTCTAGTTCCAACATGGTCTTAGGCGGTACACCATGACTTCGCACAATCACGACACCTGTATCAATATCCCTGGGCTGTTCACGAACTTGGATTCCTTTAGCCTGCAGTTCATCTACAACCTGAGGGTTATGGATAAGTGGACCTAATGTTTTTATCGGAGTGCCGCGCTTCGCATCGGCCGTTTGCAGCGCTGTATCCAGCGCCCGGCGTACGCCGAAACACATTCCGGCAGCATCCGCCAAAATTATCTCCACCTTTCCCCCTCCCCGATTAATTTCATCGCCAAAATCGGACATTCCACGCGTCCATTTGTAAGTTCTGCATCCTTCTACAGATTCCTTCCCAACAGCGACGTAAATTCTTTGGATATTTGTTCTCCCGCCGCCTTCACCTCGGTCCTGTTGGTTCGTCCCCCTTCGCCTAGATCGATCGGTTGCCCAATACGCACCTCAATGGCGCGGCGAAGACGCAGCGGTGCCACATTCGTGACCACAACAGGAACCACCGGAACCCCTGCTTTGATGGCTATCAAAGCCGCACCCCCTTGAAGAGGAAGGACGCGGCCATCACGACTGCGCGTTCCTTCTGGGAAAATGCCTAGATAACCGCCGGATTGAACGATGTCCATTGCCCTGCGGATAGCATTGCGATCCGCAACGCCCCGCTGAACGGGAAACGCGTGGAGCTTGGACAAAAGCCATCCGAACACCGGATACCGGAACAGTTCCTTCTTGGCCATAAAGCTGATCGGCTGCTCAATGACGCCGGCAACGGCCACCGGATCCATGAAACTGCGGTGCAATGGCGCGATGACAGCTCCGCCGCTTGGAAGGTTCTCTATGCCATGAGCCTTCAAACCGAATAGCACGTGGATGAGAATGACAACGAGCCTCCGTAACACTCTATACATGGCGCTCCTCCTTTGAGCGGCAGAGAAGGAGTACAGTTTCAACCACTTCGTCGATGGTCAAGGTCGTCGTATCGATCTCCAGGGCATCCGGCGCTTTCCGCAGCGGCGATGCAGCCCTTGTGGAATCCGTTAGATCCCGCTGTCGGATCTCATCTTCGAGAGCATCCAGATCAACCGCATGACCGGCGCGCAGCAGTTCGAGGGACCGACGCCGGGCCCGTTCTTTCACCGACGCGCGGAGAAAGACTTTAATATCTGCGTCAGGCATCACACAGGTCCCAATGTCTCGCCCATCCATAACTACACAGCCCCGTTGGGCCATGGACTGCTGCTGCGCCACCATGGCTCGGCGAACACCAGGATGGCTGGCCACCGCAGACACACTACGGCTCACTTCAGGGCTTCGTATTTGATCAGTCACATCCCTGTCATCGACATATACGCGCAGTGCGGCCCCCTGGGAACTGCGCCGCAGATGAACCGGAACGGCATGGGCCACAGCCGTAACATCGGCCCGATTGCGGGGGTCAATACCCCTGCGAAGAATCTCTGCAGTAAGGGCTCGATACATGGCACCGGTGTCGATATATAGATAGCCGAGGGCGGATGCAACCCGACGGGCGATAGTGCTCTTTCCGGCACCTGCAGGTCCATCAATCGCAATCTTCAATGATCGATGACCTCCTTCAGAACGGCTATCAAACGGCGGTTTTGATCTTCAGTCCCCACTGTAATGCGCAGATGTTCGGGAAGCCCAAACACATGGGCCGACCGGACAATAACACCAAAGCGAAGCATTTCATGGAACAGCCTTTCTGCCGACGTGCCCACATGAAGCAGTACAAAATTGGCATCGGTAGGAACATATTCCAGATCCAACGCTGCAAATGCTTCATAGAGAAACTGCTTGCCTCCCTCATTGACATCAATGCTTCGCTCCACATGGTCTTCATCGCCAATGGCCGCTGTAGCAGCTGCCTGGGCAGCACCATTCACATTAAAGGGCTCACGGGTTTTCTCCAAAATAGAGATCAGCTCTGCGTCCGCCATGCCGTACCCGATACGCAGCGCCGCTAGGCCATGGACCTTAGAGAAAGTCCTTGTAACCAGCACATTGCCATAGTCCCCTAGATATGACAGGGTATCGGGATAGTCCGGACGTCGCACATACTCCTTGTATGCTTCGTCTACGACCACCAGAACATCCCGCGGCACACGCTGCAGAAAACTGTAAAATTCATCGGAAGTAACGCATGTTCCCGTCGGATTATTGGGGTTGCACACAAAAACAGCCTTGGTATTCGGCTGCACAGCACCGGCCATGGCGGGCAGATCGTGCTTGTAGTTCTTAAGGGGTATTTTGGTGACTTCAGCGCCCATCAGTTTGGCGGCAAACTCATATTCGCTGAAGGTCGGATCGGCCGTGACCACTTCGTCGCCAGGTTCCAGAAAGGCCTCTGCAGCCAACTTGAAGAGTTCATCGGACCCATTTCCAACGATGAAGCAACCGGGGTCCAATCCCCAACGGCCGCTGAGGGCATGCTTGAGGGAGGTACATCCTCCGTCGGGATAGATATGAGCCTGCCGGATGAAATCCTGCAAAGCCTTTTGGGCCTGCAAAGAAGGGCCCAATGGGTTCTCATTGGAAGCCAATTTCACCACATCGGAGATGCCTAGTTCGCGCTGCACTTCCTCAATGGGTTTGCCCGGAACATAGGGTTTGATCGACGCCAGTTGTTTCCTGGATTTATCCTGCAACACCATTCACCTCTGTCTGTGAAATATCAGCCTCTTTGGGCAGAGGTTCCTCGCCACACCAACATCACAGCGTCCTCAGCCCCAGAACACACCCGGACGCGGCCTCCCCGGCCAGCAGCGCAGTGCACCCGGTACAGAAACACGGGCGTGATCCCAACCCAGCTCCAGACTGGGACCGATGCATTCCGAGCAATCCCTGCCGCAGCCATGGCCTGCCACCGAACTCTTGTTGCTAAAGCCGCCCTCATCAAAGGTTTCCTGGGACAGAACACCATCTTCCATGCATCGCACGACGCCGACCTTTACCAAGGCACAGCTCGATGGGACAGACCCATGGCCACTTCGTCTAGATGGAGCAGTCCGATGCTGATAAACACGCAGACAGCCACGTGTTCTCCTTTTCTGGCAACACCGATCTTGCCGCCAACGCTCAAACCCATCGCCTTTGATGCCAACTGTTCCAATGCATTGTGGGCAGCACCAGCCACAGCACCTTGTTCAGAATGGGTATCGCCTATCAGTCCTTCGCGGCGGGCCGCGACAACCGAACGCTCTACAACGGTTTTGACACTTTTGAGAAAGTCTCCGCCAAAGTCGACGGCACATGCCCGGACAGAAACTTCCCATCCCTGCCGCAAGGCCTGCTCTTCTTCGTGTGTTTCCGCCGCAGCCATCAGCACAGCTGCGCGGGCGGCTTGTTTGCTCTCTGTCGGATTCGCCATTGCTGTCCTCCCTAACTGACTATCTGTGCTGCCGCCGTGCCGGCAGCAAAACCGGTCGAAAACGCAATCTGCAGGTTAAACCCGCCAGTATAACCATCCACGTCAAGTACTTCTCCGCCGAAGAACAGACCAGAGACAAGACGGGATTCCATGGTCCTAGGGTTGACTTCGTCGACGGAAACGCCTCCCTGCGTAACAATGGCCGCACTGAGCGGCAGAGTTGAAACAACGCCTATCCGCATCCCCTTGAAGGCGTGAAGCAGTCTGCGGCGCTCCTGGCGCGTTATCTGATGGACCGGTCTTTCACCCGGAACACCTGCCGCAGCTAGCACCACAGGGATCATGGCCTGGGGAAGCAGATCTACCATGCCATTCTTCAGTTGTTTACGGCTGTATTTTTCGAAATCCCTCTGCAGCCTGGCATCCAACTGCTTGTCGTCCAAGGCCGGCTTAAGATCAATCTGCAGCATTACCGTTCTACCGGCCGCGAGCCATTGGGCAGCCGTGCGGCTCAAGGTGAGGATGGTAGGCCCGCCGACACCGAAGGGGGTCAATAGAAGTTCACCGAAGGCTTTCTGCACACAGTGACCCGTGTGAATAGAGACCACCACATTTTTCAACGTCAGGCCCTGAACCGCTGCCGGCCAGATTTCTCTTGTGCGCAGCGGAACCAGGGAAGGGAGAGGTTTGGAAACGCTGTGGCCCAATCGTTGGGCTATGCCCCAGCCGTCGCCCGTGGATCCGGTTTCTGGATAGCTTCCTCCGCCCGTACAAAGGAGCACTGCCTGGGCAGGGATCAACTCGCCTCTATGGCAGCGGACCCCCCGAACCTCACCGCCCTCCGCCCAGACTGAGGACACAGGCTTGTTGGGCCGAATGACCGCACCCTGCTCCCGCGCATACCTTTCCAGGGCGTCACCCACTTCATGGGCACTATCGGACTCAGGAAAGACTCGCCCTCCCCGTTCAGTCTTGAGTGCCACGCCTAGTTCGGAGAAGAAATGCTTCGTACTCTGGCTCCCAAAGCGGTGAAAAGCGCCGGTTAGAAAACGCCCGTTGCCGGGAATGTTTTCCAACAGTTCCTCTATGGGCGCATCGTTTGTCACGTTGCAGCGGCCCTTCCCAGAGATGCGGACCTTGGCTGCCGCCTTGCCCTTCTTCTCCAAGACCAAGACTCGA
>PUOC01000104.1 GCA_003551965.1 Clostridiales bacterium
ATCTTTCCGTTGTTGTTCTGCTCATGGTACTGGTTGCAGGCTCGGTTTCGGGAGCCGCCGAGGTAAAGGAAACCGACGTGGTGGTGGTAGGCGGAGGCGTTGCGGGGCTCTGTGCAGCCTTGGAGGCCTCTGACGCCGGTGCTGACGTCGTTCTCTTGGAAAAACAGGCCTTTCTTGGTGGCAGCGCCCTGATTTCCGGCGGTGTGATCTATGCAGCGGGGACGCCTCTGCAGGAAGCATTGGGCATTGAAGGCGATACCGCCGACGATATGTTCCGTTATTGGATGAACCACAGTCATTGGAACTTGGATCCTGCCCTGGTGCGCATGGTTGCAGACCAATCGGCCGAGGTCTACGATTGGTTCGTGGATTTAGGCGTGGAGTTTCCCGAAATCTATGGAACCGTCGATGACATTCTGTACGGTTCCGGCGGACTGTATAACGGCGGCATTGATGGTACGCCCCGCTCCCACACGGCGGCAGACGCCGGTGTCGGCCTGACCAGTCCTGTGGTGGAAAAGGCCCAGGAGCAGGATGGCATCACCATCATGATGGAAACCACAGGAACCGAACTGATATTGGAGAACGGACGGGTTGTGGGCGTCAAGGCCGACAGCCAGGACGGCAGCTACGAAATCCAAGCCCCAGCGGTGGTTTTAGCCACTGGCGGCATGGGACATAACGAAGAACTCCAGCGCCGCTACATCCCGGAAATTGCAGCATCCCGCAGCCGTGTCACGGTCATCTCCGTAGAGGGGACTACCGGTGACGGTATTGTCATGGGCAAGGCGGCAGGAGCGGCCGTGCGCGGTATGGATCAGGGAGCATTTATGCTCGAACCGTCCTTCGCCGCCGAACTGGGTACACCGTACTGGCTGATCTACGTCAACCAAGACGGACAGCGCTTTGTTCGCGAAGATGCTCCCCATCCGGCCATGAACGAGGTATTCCGGGAGCAAAGGGACCGCATGGCTTGGGCCATCTGCGACGATGAAGCCAGGGAAGGCGCCTGGGAAGACATCGAAGAACACGTGGAAGCGGGGAACGTCGTCAAAGCGGACAGCCTCGAGGAATTGGCCCGCCTACTAGGCATCAGCGCCCAGGGCCTGCAGAACACGGTCGACCGCTATAACGCCGATGTGGAGGAAGGATCCGATCAGGCATTCTTCAAAGAATCGGATTTCCTTAAGCCCATTGAGACACCACCGTTTTACGGTGTCCAGCTCGTGGAGTCGACGGTCGGAGTTCCCACCGGCGGGCTGCGCATTTCGACGAAAGCAGAAGTGCTGACGGCGGAAGGCGATGCAATTCCAGGACTGTACGCTGCCGGCGAAACCACCGGCGGCATCTTGGGTCATTATCCCAGCAGTGGTGCAGCCATTACCGACGCCGTGGTGTTTGGCAAAACGGCCGGCAAAGAAGCGGCACAGCAATAGCAAGCTTTTGGAATCAAAACGGCCAACGCTGCATCCATAGCAGCGTTGGCCGTTCTTTTACACTGATGCCGATCTTGTGCAACAGGGCCCGGCCTCGAAGGAGGTGCCGGCCATCCCTAGAGGATCACCTGCCGTCCGTTGTCGGCACCGGATTCATACACGGCATCGAAGATGCGGCTGAGTGTCAGGCCCTGTTCAGGAGATGTAAGAGGTGTCGTTCCCGTACGGCAGCAGGCAAGAAAGTGTTCCACCATTACAAGCCGTGCCTCCTGCTGTGGTACCTGGGGACTTGCGTCCACCGGCGAACCGAACTTTTCGCTGTAGACCTGCAGCCCGTCACCCACTTCCATTCCCCCTTCTGTACCGTATACCTCCACCCAGCGCTTATCGGGCCTGTTCATGGCCCAGCTGGCCTCCATGATCACAGAAGCCCCGTTTTCGAAAGAAATAAGGGCAGCGGCCAAATCTTCCACGTCAAAATACCCGCTGGGATCGCGATATCCCCAGCCGCCCTTGCGACGGCCTTCGGGGCCGAACTCTGCATAGGTGGAAGCGGTTACCGACACCGGCTTAGGATAACCCATCAAATACAGGCACTGATCCAGGACATGAACACCGATGTCTGCGCATGGTCCGCCGCCCGATTCCTCACGGCGGGTAAACCAGCTTCCCCAACCAGGGATTCCGCTCCTGCGCAGGTAGCCGCATTTCCCAAAGTAGATGCGCCCAAATTCCTCGGCATACTGCTTGGCCACAGTGGTGACCGGGGCATAGCGACGCTGCAGTCCCACCAAGAGAGTTTTCTGCGTTTCCTTCTGGGCCGAAACCATCCTTTCGGCTTCTGCAGCATTGATGGCCATGGGCTTCTCCGTCAGAACGTGTTTACCTGCCTCCATGGCCGCAACGGCCACCGTCGAATGAAGAGCATTCGGCAGACAAAGCGCCACCGCGTCGATGTTCTCCCGCCGCAGCAGTTCGCGGTAGTCGCTTGTGTGGTAGGGAATATCGTACCGGTCTGCAAAGGCTCGGCGCCGGTCTTCGAGAATTTCCGCAGCCCCCACAATATCCACGCCGGCAGCCATAAAGGCCTGGGCGTGGGCATGGGCAATGCCGCCCGTGCCAATAATCCCTACTTTGAAATTAGTACCCGCTGTCATAGCAATCTCCTTTCTGCCTCGCTTGCACTGGCCTCAAC
>PUOC01000091.1 GCA_003551965.1 Clostridiales bacterium
AGGTCTCGCGGCGTGTTTCCACTAAGTTCAACAGTTGGCTGGGAATCTCCTCTTTTGTTCCGTATTCGGCGACTACCAGACCCTGTGGAGCCAAGAGGTTGTTCTTGGCTATGGATTCGAGCGCTTGTTTGATCAAACCGCGGCCATAGGGCGGATCGAGGAGAATCAGATCAAACTGACGGCCTTTGCGTCCCAACAGGGCAGCCGCCCTGCGATAGTCCTGAACGAGTACCTCTGCGGTCAGCTGCGTGTGCTGGAGGTTTTCGCGGATGATGTCTGCGGCGCGCCTATTCGACTCAACGAGGACAACACTACCGGCTCCGCGGCTCTTGGATTCAATACCCAGCGCTCCGCATCCGGCAAACAGATCCAGTACTGCGGCGCCCGGAATGCGACCCGCCACAATATTGAAGATGTTTTCCTTTATCCGATCGGTTGTGGGCCGAGTGTCCCGGCCTTTGATTGTACGGAGGCGCAGTCCCTTGGCCTTTCCGGCAATGACGCGCATGGCTGTCACCCTTTGCGGTTGGTATGGTCTAGTTCCTCACGAAGCGTTGGATATGCCTGCAGAGCGCCATCGTGACGCAAGAGCTCCTTTGCAGCTGCCGCTGCCTTTTCGAGCACAGCGCGATCCCGGATAATATCGGCGAGGCGAAACCATGGTTCTCCTGACTGACGGACACCGAGCAGGTCGCCGGGGCCGCGAAAGGCAAGGTCCTGTTCTGCGATGGCAAGGCCATCGGTGGTGTCGCGCAGCACCTGCAGTCTGTTTTTGCCATTGCCAGAGTGCAAATCAGCTAGCAGTAAGCAATAGGCCTGCTGGTGAGACCGACCCACTCGTCCGCGCAGTTGGTGCAGCTGGGCCAGTCCGAACCGTTCAGCATTTTCTATGACCATGACAGTAGCTCGGGGAACGTTCATCCCCACTTCAATCACTGTTGTAGACACAAGAACATCGTATTCCCCGGAGGCGAACGCTTCCATGATCGCATCCTTGTCTTTGGCCATTTGCCCGTGGAGTACCGCCACTCGCAGACCGGATAGGGGCCCTGTGCGCAGATATTCGGCTTCTTGCACGACCGCTTTGGCCCCAATCTTCTCCGACTCCTCGATCAGCGGGAAAACGACGAAGGCCTGTTCGCCGCAGTGTACTCGCTGCCTGACAAAACGGTATACATCGGTGCGGTTATTGGGATGGATAAGGCGCGTATCCACGTCATGCCGGCCGGCGGGTTTGTCGGGAATTAAAATCGTATCAAGATCGCCGTAAACTGTCAAAGCCAGGGAGCGGGGAATCGGCGTAGCACTCATGACCAAAAGGTCGGCATGGCCCTTGTCGCTCAGCGCCAACCGCTGGCGCACGCCAAAGCGGTGCTGCTCGTCTACCACGGCCAGCGTCAGACGGTGAAAACGCACTTGGTCGGTGATCAGCGCATGGGTCCCTACGGCCACATGAATCCCGCCGTCCTCAATTCTCTGCAGGGTTTTACGGCGTTCAGCGCTGTTTATGTTCCCGGTAAGCAGAGCAGTAGATATTCCAAGGGGTTTCAAGGCTGTTTCAACTCGTCCGGCCATCTGGCGGGCCAAAACCTCGGTGGGAACCATAATCGCAGCTTGGCCTCGGGATTCCACGGCCTTCACCGCTGCATACATGGCCACCACAGTTTTTCCGGAACCAACGTCACCCTGCAGCAGCCTCCGCATCTGCTGTTGGCTTTCCATATCCTGGGCGATGACCTCGAGCGCTCGGCGTTGCCCGGCGGTGAGAGAAAACGGCAGTGCTTTCAAGAAGGCATGGATCAGCGTTCCGTCGGGACGATGGGCAACGCTGTCGGCACCGATGTCGATGCCATGCAGCCCTAGCTGGAAAAGGAAGAACTCCTCAAAAACCAATCTTGTCCTGGCTGCCTGTTGTTCCTCTAGGGATCTCGGGAAGTGCATGGAGGCTATGGCGTCCTGTCGTCCAAGATAGCCATTGAGGACATGGCCCGGAAGACGTTCATACAGTTCATGGAGGTGTTGGAGGGCGCATGCAGCCCAGCGGCGCCGCATCTTCTGGGTAATTCCCTGGGTCAAAGGATAGACCGGGTGCAGGCCGCCTGGCGGTCGCTCTGCATACCATTCACCGTTGGCCATCTCCAGTCCGTAGACACCTTTCTTAACCGTGCCATACAGCCACAGTACCCGTCGGCCCTGAAGCCTTTTGTACAGATACGACGCACCGCGTCCTTTGACTGCGGAGAACCAGGTAGTAGTCAATGTCTTGCTGGTTCCCGCCAGCTGCGCCGTTATGAGCCGTTTGCCGCCGCGCAGCGCCTGCTCCCGCAAACCAGTCACCCTGCCGCACACCAAGCATTCCATGCCTTCCGCAAGATCATCTACGTTGTGCACCTTTGTGAAATCCCAATATTCTCGGGGAAAACTGAAAAGAATATCTTTCACGGTATAAAGGCCCAAGACGTGCAGGCGCATTGTTCGCGCGCGGCCCACACCCGGAAGGTTTTCGACCGGTTGGTCCAGCATAGGATATGACCTCCAATAGAAAGCACCCCCGGTAGAACCCGGGGGCTGTCAGTGATCCAATGGGTTAAACGGGGTAAAACAAAACGGCCAGCGTTCCAGGGCCCACGTGCACGCCAATGGTCGGTCCAATCGGCCCAATGAAGACATCGTGCACAGGGAACTGATCCCTCACACGCTCCTCTAGTCTTTCAGCGTCCTCCAAGGACTCAGCATGGGTAATGCCAAAGCGGAACTTGCGGTCCGGGTATTTTTGCTGGATCTCTCCGACGGCCTCAAGGATTCGTTTGAGAGCCTTGGCCTTCCCCCGGGCTTTTTCAAAGGGAGCAACGATCCCTTCTTCCAGGGTCAAAATCGGCTTGATGTTGAGGAGGGTTCCCATCATGGCCTGCGCCCGGCCGATGCGGCCATTGCGTTTCAGGTATTCTAGGGTATCGACCATGAAGAAAACATTCAATTCTTCAATGGCAGTTTCTGCGACGGCCACAATTTCTTCTTTGCTTTTGCCCTGTTGCAGTGCCTCGGCAGCCGCGATGGCAACGAGTCCAATGCCGATAGATGCTGAATTGGTATCTAGAGCCGTGATATCTAGATCTGGCAGCATACTTGAGGCCAATACAGCCGATTGGTAGGTGCCGCTGAGTTTGCTGCTCAGATGGATGGAGATGATGCTGTCGCCCGGTTCGGCAATAGACTCATAGAGTTCGACGAAATCCGCTGGCGACGGTTGACATGTGCTAGGCAGCACATCGCCTGTCCGCAGTTTTTCATAGAACTCGTCCACCTGCATATCAACGCCGTCGCGATAGATGTCATCGCCAAACTGGATACTTAGGGGCACAACGGAAATGTTAAACTGCTCCCGCACTTCCTTAGGCAGATCGCCGCCGGAATCGGTTACGACGTGAATCTTGGCCATCCTACTCCCTCCGTTTTCATTCCACCGACACAATATAGTAGTAAAGCGGCTGTCCGCCGTGGTACAGCTCGACCTCACAGTCGGGGAACGTATTGGTCACCACTTCAGCGAACTGCTCTGCCTCCGAAAAGTCCTGGTTTTCCCCGGTATATAGGCTGATGACCGACGAATCTTCATCTACCATCCGGTTGAGTACGCCTAAGGTGACCTCGGAAACTGAACCTCCTGCAGCGGTGATCTTCCCTTCCACAAGTCCAATAATATCTTCTTCTTCAATCTGAAGATCCCCTGCTCGCGTCGCTCTAACGGCATAGGTTACTTCACCCGTGAGCACCTGGCGCATTCCGTCCTCCATCTCGGAGACGTTATCTTCGAGACTGCCTTCGGGGTCTAGTTTCATAAGGGCGCCGATACCCTGCGGAACGCTTCTGGTGGGAATGACCCGGACAGGAAAGTCGACAAGTTCTCGCGCCTGCTGGGCGGAGAATATCACGTTCTTGTTGTTAGGTAGAACAATGACATGGTGAGCGTGCACTTGTTCGACTGCAGCTACCAATTCTTCTGTACTGGGATTCATGGTCTGTCCACCGGTAACGACGACATCAACACCTAAGCTTTCGAAAATCTCGGCGAGCCCAGCACCGGGCACCACGGCCACCAAGCCAATGGGCTTAGGTTCGCCCTTCGGCTCTTCGTGTTCAGCGGTTTTGTCGTCGGTAGTAATGGATTCGTTCTGTAATTTCATATTATCGATTTTGATGTCGGTCAGTTCGCCCAATGTTCCGCAATATTCCAATACCTTGCCCGGATGATCCGTGTGAATGTGAACCTTTACCAGTTCCTCGTCACCGACGACCAGCATGCTGTCGCCTTCAGGCTCCAATCGGCCCCGTATAGCCTCAATGTCAAAACTCTGTCCCTTGATTAGAAACTCTGTGCAATAGTGGTTCACCAGCTGGCCGTCGATGCGGGTGATGCCTTCTTCTCGTTCTACAGCCGCGGGTTCTTTTCTTTCCTCTGGGGGGGCGGACGCAGGCACAGTCAGTGTTTCAACGGCTACTTCGCCTTTGAGGCCAGCTAGGGCGCCCTCCAAAATGCAAACAAGGCCATCGCCGCCGGCATCAACGACGCCGGCCTCCCGAAGGACAGGCATCATCTTCGGTGTATCAGCCAGTGTCTTTTTGGCAACCTTCAGTGCGGCGTTCCATACCTCGAGGGCCGATTGATTGTCCTCGGCAGCTGCCTGAGCGGCTTCGGCGGCTTCCCGTCCCACTGTGAGCATGGTTCCTTCAACAGGTTTCATGACTGCACGGTAGGTGGTCTGGCTGGCCTTAGTCAGCGCCCTGGCTATATCGATGCCGCCAGCCTGGGAGATCCCTTTTAGTCCGTCGCTGAACCCGCGAAAGAACTGCGACAGAATGACGCCGCTGTTGCCCCGGGCTCCCATAAGGGAGCCGCGAGCCACGGCTGCGGCCACTTTTGCGGCAGAATCTGTCTCTAGAGCATCCAGCTCTTTGACAGCCGCTGTTATGGTCAGGGCCATATTGGTTCCGGTATCACCATCGGGAACTGGAAAAACATTGAGGTCATTGACCCGTTCCTTCTCATTGGTCAGATGCTGGGCAGCAGCCTGAAGCATCTGCTTCAGTTCGGTTCCTTGAATGACATTCAAAGGTCTTTCCTCCCAATCATTTGCGTTTTCTGTCATCGGTCACTCGCACACTCTGTACTCGCACATCAATGCTGTATGCCTTTAGACCAAGATGCTTTTCTATGGCATATTTCACCCGCTCCTGCACATTGCGGGCCACTTCGGAGATCTTGACGCCGTACTGCACCACGATATATATACGAACGCTGATGCCATCTTCGTGCGACTTGACATCCACGCCCCGTTCAAAGGCTTCCATACGCAAGAGTTCAGAGAGTCCTTCGGAGACGTTCCTAGGAGCCATCCCCACCAACCCGTAGCACTCCATGGCGGCCACGCCGCAGACAGTGGCAATGACGGTTTCACTGATGTTGACGCTTCCCAATTCCTGATCAAACTTTTGGGTCATTCTCTTCCCCCCCATCTTTCTTATCATGTTTCATTGTATCTTTTTGAACCTTGGTTGTAAAGGATTTTCACTTGCATTCCGTTCAGCGCTGTGCTACAATGTTAATCGTTCCATTATGGTGTCATGAAAAGAGGACAGGAGGGATAGTCATGGCCAGACGTTGTGTGGTATGCGACAAGCGTACGGAGACGGGTAATAACCGCAGTCATGCTGAAAATAAAAGTCGCCGCGCCTGGAAACCAAATCTTCAAAAAGTGCGTATTATGGTAAAGGGCGGTCCGCAGCGGGCTTACGTGTGCACCCGCTGTCTAAAGGCCGGAAGAGTCCAGCGAGCCATTTAGATTTCCTTTCTGAGACGCACATAATGAACGACCCTAAGACAGTCCATTCATGTCTTAGGGTCGTTTTCGTATGGTCAACCTGTCTCATCACTGGCCACTGTCACAAGCAGAATTCCTGACTGCAGTGCCACAGAAATCTCTGGGCCTTCGGCATAGTTGCTGATTCCCAGCGTGGTTCCCCGCCGCAGTGAACAACCATCCAGTCTATAGTGGAGCCCCCCGGTACGGACACCTTCCACCACATCGGTCATGGGAAGGAGAGAAACAGGGGTTCTACGCCGTACACGATCCGACCAATGATCGAATACGGCGGTCATGAAACCGCGATCTAAGATCATGCGGTTTCTTACATTTCTGCGAGCCAAATCGTAGAGCAGCTCCAAGTTGCCCAGGCTGTGATCTGCACGGCCTCCCCAAGCACCAACCATCCAGATCTCCGGCAGTCCCTTGTCCAACAGGTAGTGGACAGCGATTTCCACATCGGTCTGATCTTTGTCCTTGGGAAATCGTTGAAAAGCAACCGCTCTGGCCTGCCAGTAGGCGTAATCTTCACACGAAATAGAATCCATGTCCCCGACAATACAGTGAGGCGTCGTTCCCCACCGGCGGACCAAACCAGCACCGCTGTCCGCGGCCACGACCATGGTGTGGTTGTCAATAGGGGGCGGCCCTTCCGGGCCGCAGCGGCTCCCCGCGACAATCAACCCTCTGGTGTACTCATGTTTGTGCATAGAAGAGATCCTTTCGAGTCCATAATATCCGTACCAATACGGCTGTCAGGATAAGCTCCGGCACCAGAAACGAGGCATTATACCCCAACGAGTAGATCCATGGGTTCATGGCCTCGGGGGCATAGGCAGCAAAGAACACCGCTCCTGAGATGACATGACAGGAATAGCGGGCCGCGCCGGCCAATAAGATGCCATAGAAAGGATGGCCGGGGAAAAGGCCGGCCAGCCCCACCAGCGCAAACGGCAGTGGATAGTCCAATAACAGCTGTGCAAAATGCAGCACGTATCCGTCCATTAGCCGCAGGGTACCCAAGATAGCGCCGGCGGCCACGGCAGGGCCGGCACCCCTGCGCAGAGCCAACACCACCAATGGAACCATGGTTAAGGTCACGGAACCACCCTGGGGCATGCGAAACAGCCGCAGCTGAGCAAAGACATAGCTCAACGCTACAATCAATGCAATTTCAATCATGATCTTCAGTTTTTTGTCAGCCATAGACATTGCGGCAACCACCGGTCTCTTACGGGCGATGCCCTGCCCCGACCTTGATTTACATCTCTCAGGAGGTGTGAACTCCCGGCTTGCCGGCCTCATCCTGGAACCGTCGCAGTGGGAGCAATCGGTGCTGCGGGATCACTGCCCGTGGGGACTGCTGCCCAAAGGGACATTTTGACCATCGGCCCATGGCAATTATCAGCGGCACCACCTAGAAGAACCGACGGTGCGCTGCCAACAAGGATTCCGTTGCACACTTCGGCAGCAGGACTTTGAACGCAGAACGGCGGTCACCTTCTCTCCTCTCTTTGTCAGAGTGATCCAACCTGTTTCCGCAGGAGGATGCCAACCCACAGGGAACTCGTGCTCTCCAACTCCAGGCACACATGCATTTTCTCGGCATAGGCCCCACCTTGGCACCGTAGCCATAGGGGCAAGCAGTGCGGTAGGGATGGACGGCCTCCTGGTTTTTACTGCGATGGAAGCCATTTTGAGAACAGGGCATTTCTTGCGGCTGGGATGAAAACCGGCAGGTCGAGCCTGTCATCCCGGGCGTTTCCGGCTGCCCAGAAAACAAAAAGCGCTGCATACCAAAAAGGTGTGCAGCCATACGATCAACGCACCGCTTCCCTTCGTTGGAATTAACCGAACAGGTTCTAAGGGTAAGGCAGAACCTTTCTCAGCCTCTCATGGGCACCCCTAGCGGAAACTATACAGTTGGTTAATAGGATATTCTCCCTAGAAACAAAAAACCCTCCAACAGGAGGGTAAAAATGCAGACAGAAGGTTGGTTTTCCGGAGACTTCCCAAGTGTCGTTAGACGCACAGATGGCAGCACAGAGCGGCGGCAGTCAGTTGATTCCGCCCAAGGAACATGACTGGTGCTAAGGTTGGCCACTTGAACTGTGGGTTCATGTGTAGCCGGACATGGTCTTCTGGTTCCTATGTTAACGGCCGTGCCAAGAGCTGTATCATGTATGCGCTTGCATCCGAGGCTGTAAGTTCTGACCTCGAACCCGCCTGGGAAGGACCGGCTTCTCGTGTGCACGAAAAGCTGGGTTGTCGTTGCTCCATCCAAAATCGAGCTTTCAGGTGACAGCATCCTTGCATTGGTTTTCGTTCCGTACCAAAGGGAGACGTGATGATAGATTTGTGTTGCAATGGTTTGGCTGCGAACCAGATTGCCGCAGGGCATTCCTCCTTGGATGAAAGTTCCTTCTGTCTGCAAACGCATCATCCCGCTTGCAAGTTTATTATAGCTCGACTTAATGCACTTGTCAAGCCATTCTTTTCATTTTTTGCCGAAAAAACCTTAAAAGAGCCGGGGCCGGTTGCCTCCCAATCTCCGCTGAACCCATACGGCCATACTGGCAGCCTCGGTGCCTATTGGGTCAGCTGCGAACTGCTCTACGCATGGCCTCAATATAGGCCTGCGGTTCCTTCGCCCGGAATATGGACGAGCCGGCCACCAAGATCGATGCCCCCGCAGTTACCAGGGCCGGTGTATTATCGATACTAATTCCGCCATCGACTTCAATGGCAATAGGACGCTGCCCCACAAGTTCGCGGGCTTGTCGTATCTTATCGATACTGGCCGGAATAAACTCCTGGCCTCCAAACCCAGGGTTTACCGACATGATCAGGATCAGGTCTACCTGATCTAAGATCGGATGCAGCCACCCGACGGGAGTGTGGGGATTCAACGAAACGCCGGCGCCCGCACCCAGACTGCGGATCAGAGAGAGGATGCGGTGAAGATGCACAGTAGTTTCGTAGTGCACCGTGATAAAGGCCGGATGGAGACTGGCCACTTCTTCGATGTACTGTTCGGGGTTGTCAACCATGAGATGAACGTCCAGCGGCAGATCGGACGATCTGGCGGCTGCTTCAGCAATCAAGGGTCCAAAGGACAGGTTAGGGACGAAATGTCCGTCCATCATGTCAATGTGGAGCAAGTCAGCGTTGGCCACAGATTGGAGCTGGTCGCCCAAGCATGCAAAATCTGCCGCCAAAACAGAAGGGCTAATCCGCAAATCGTTCATGGGGGAACTCCTTTCAGTAACGGTTGGTGCGTTGAATTTCTTCTCGGAATGCTGTGTAGTGCCGGTAACGGCTCAGGGATATCCTGCCCTCATCCACGGCCTTCTTTACGGCACAATTTGCCTCGTTTGTATGGGTGCACCCTCGGAACGGACAGTTCTGTGATGCTTCGTGGATCTCTGGGAAACAAAAGCACAGCTCGTCGAGGGGAATGTCTGCAATGGAGAGCTGCGAAAAGCCCGGCGTGTCTGCCACAAAACCACCATTCGGGAGGGCGATCAAGGAAACTTGGCGCGTGGTGTGGCGTCCTCGCTTTAGTTTGGGGCTGATTCCTCCAACCTCCAGTTGGACGTCTGGGCAAAGTGCGTTGATAAGTGCAGATTTGCCCACGCCCGAGGGACCAGCCAGTGCAGTAACATTTCCCTGCAGCCACATCTTCAGCTCGTCTAGCCCGCTCTTTTCCAGCGCACTGACGGCAAACACAGGATAGAACAAAAGATCGTCCTGCAGACGTTCCCATTCTTTCTGCGCATCCAAAGCCAAATCTTCTTTGTTGAAGCAGATGGCCGGCGGTATGCGGTGGTGTTCTGCTAAGACCAAAATGCGATCCAAAAGCAGCGCATTAGGCGGCGGAGAGGCACAGGCCATCACTGCCAACATTTGGTCCACGTTAGCTAGGGCTGGGCGCGGCACTGCGTTTTTGCGGGGCAGAACTTCTTCAATCTGCCCCTGTTCCCCTGGACTGCCCGCGGTTACCTTTACCCAGTCACCAACTGCAACTCCTTGCCGGGACAGCCGCAGCCGGCCTCGCAGTTTGCACTGCAGTTTGCTCCCGTCGTCCAAGACTACGTCATAGAATCCGCCGACGCCCGTTACAATCCTGCCCGTATGCTGTTTCATGATTCGTTCAAGTCCTCGAACGGAGCGTCAAGGAACATCCGTCCTCCGATATAAACCTGGACTTGTGCACCGCCGCCTCGTCCTTGGATCGACTTGGAGAAGCGACTGCCTCCGGGTTCTGTTTCGCGGAACACCTCGCGAGCTCCGAAGTCATCGATTACGAGGATCACCACTTCTTGGCTGCGCCCATCTGGAACTTCAATGGTTACCTCCGCACTCTTCCAGGCCGTATCCTGTTCCCACTGTTCGGTTTCGTCCTCAGGATCGCTGATGTCCAGGTCATCGAAGCGGTCAACATCATCAATTCCAATGGGACCAGGGACGTCCGTTTCGTCATCCGGCCTGCCGGCGATGGCCGGAGGCCCCTCATCCGGACTGCCCTGCGAATAGACAAAGTCCACTGGCCAGCCTGCCTCCACTTCACTGCCGGGAGTCGGATTTTGCTCAATGATGTCGCCGGTGCTCACCGACATACTGTATTCAGGCCAAGTGCTGCCAATGTCCAGTCCGATTTCTTTCAGCTCCTCTTCGGCTTTGTCCAAGGCAATACCCCGCAGGTCCGGGACTTCCACGCTCTCTAATGCCTCCCGCCCGCGGTTAATCTTCAGATCAACGGCTATACCCCGCGTTACTTCCTGTCCGGATTCGGGAGCCTGGTCGACCACGCTGTTGAGAGGTGCATCGGTGTCCATGACTCCTTCTTCACTGCCGAGGGTGAAACCAGCCTGGGTCAACTGCAGACGTGCCTCGCGAAAACTCAGCCCAATCACATCAGGCACTTCTACATATTCGGGGCCGCGGCTGACCTGTACGGCAACCTCTCGTCCTTCTCGCACTGTACGTCCCGCAGAGGGCTCTTGATTGACCACGGAGCCCGCTGGTATATCGCTGTCGTAGACTTCCTGGGCAATTCCCATCTGCAGGCCATATTGCTCCAGCAGCTCCCGTGCTTCTGTCTCCGTTAACTCGGTGACAGGCGGCACCTGAACTTCGGCCGGAAACAAGATCCGCGGAACGATGATCTGGGCTCCCCAGATCATCGTTCCCAGCAAGAGAACGACCAGCAGCGCTGGTAACAGCCTTCGGCGCTTTCTCTGGGCCTGTTTCGAGTTCGATGTCCGTTTTCCCGCTGCCATGTCTTCCTCCTCAGCCCATTCTCCGTTTTCATCGTCCGGCTGTGATTGGGTGTTGGGGTACTGTGGCTCATAGGCCGTGGTAGCCACCGATGCCCAATCGTTCTGCAGTTGAAGCAGCAGGGAGGCCGTTTTTTCGGCACTCTCTATACGCTGGGCGGGCTTCTTTTCCAGCAGTTTCATAACAAGGGATACCATGGCAGGAGGTACATCCGACCGCACATCTTCTATGCTTGGCGGTTGATCCTGGATCTGCTTGAGGGCGGTGGCAATCGGACTTTCACCTTTGAACGGGACGGAACCCGTCAGCATTTCGTATAGAACAACGCCTAAGGAATAAAGATCTGAATAGTGCTCCACATGGATGCCTTTGGCCTGTTCGGGCGAAAAATAATGAACAGAACCCAGCACCATACCAGTCTGGGTTAAATTCGCTGAGGACAAGGCCTGGGCGATCCCGAAGTCGGTAACTTTCACCCGGTCATCCTTCGATATGAGAATGTTGTGAGGTTTGATGTCTCGATGAACAATCCCGTGCTGGTGGGCATGGGCTAGGGCCTGGGCAATCTGTGACCCGATGCGTATGCAGTAATCGCTAGACAGCGGACCCTCCCGCTTAACAACTTGATTAAGCGTTTCCCCCACAACATATTCCATCACAATGAAATGCAGGTTTCCCGTATCGCCAACGTCATAAATGTTTACGATATTGGGGTGGGAGAGGCTGGCTGCAGCCTGCGCTTCGCGGCGAAAACGCTGTCTGAACTCACCATCGCTGGCAAACTGTGACCGCAGGACTTTTACAGCCACCTGCCTGTTCAAAAGGGTATCTCTAGCGCGGTAAACAATTGCCATGCCGCCTTCGCCGGTTTTTTCAAGGATCTCATACCGGTTGTGAAGAACCTGACCTATCATGGTACTCACCTTTCCTTGACCGGTTTGCGACAAAGTTCGAGCCAGAATGCTCCGGGACATGAACGACGATTACTGTGGTGTTATCAGGCCCGCCCCGCCGATCTGCTTCTTGGACCAGTGTCTCAGCGGCTGCGGAAGGGGGTGTGTTCTCCAGCACGGACAGCACTTCAGCGTCTGACAGTACCGCTGTCAGTCCGTCTGTACACAACAGCAGAATATCGCCGGGGCGAATTGGGTGGCGCTGAACATCAACGTCTACGCTGCCGCTTCCTAAGGCCTGTGTAAGCATGTGTTTCTGTGGGTGGTACTGCGCCTCTTCCGGCTGCAGCGACCCGTTGCGCACCAACTCACCGGTAACCGAGTGATCGTGTGTGAGACGAACAAGCCGCTGATCGCGCATGAGATAGGCGCGGCTGTCACCGACATGGCCCACATAGACCGCACGGCTCGGCAGCGGCGGCGGAAACACGGCCATGGTCATGGTGGTACCCATGCCGTTGTACTGTGCGTTGCGGGCAGCCGTGGTTTTGATCCGTGTGTGGGCATCCTGAATCAAGGCTTCCAACTCCGATGGCAGATCCGAAAAAGCAAAGGTGTGAGCTTGAACGGTCTCAACGGCCAGCTGAGAAGCGACTTCGCCCGCTTGGTGACCACCCATCCCGTCACAGATAACGGCGCAGTACGCATTATGCCAATGGGAGTCTTCATTGGTTTCCCGTACACTGCCTCTGCTGGTAGCGCTTTCGATCTCCATGTCGTCACTCCTTTGATACGGCCTCTGCGGATGCGGCTTCTTGGAACTCCAGTACAGAATTCCCGATATGGATAATATCATGCAAGGACAATTTCGTCTCTTGGATGGGCTGGCCGTTAACATACGTGCCGTTGGTACTCTGCCTGTCAATTATGTGATAGGAATGTCCATGCCTGATAATTTCGGCATGGAGACGGCTTGCCTTTGGATCTGGCAGTTGGATGGTGCATCTCGGCCCGCGGCCAAGGGATGTCTTGGTGCCTAATGCAAATTCCCGGATGCTGCCATTACTCTGGCTGTACAGAAGTCGGGCGCCGGAGTGCTTTGTTTCTAGCACGGTGAATATTCGAGTTTGGCCGTGGTTGGCATCGGCCATCGGGTGCCTGTCCGCTGTGCCCAACTCCGGATCTTCAAGAAACTGTGTCTCCATGTGGATTTCCGATGGTGTCAGCTGGTCATCGCTTTCCAGAACAATATGGAGTGATCCGATAAAGCTTAAGGATTCCTTTTCTGCTTTCTGGACCAAAACTCCTTTTAATTCTTCGATTAAAGTCTGTTCCATGCATTTGACATCCGCGGCAATATTGGGATGCAGAAGGATGGTGTAGACATTGGGCACATAGGTCTTTGAGATACTGACGCGGCGATTTTCATCCATGGCCCGCAGAAGCGAACGTCCCAGATCCACTGGTTGGATGTGCTGCCCATGGGAGCGGCGGCTCAAGCCTTCAATGAACTGCCCCACCGCTCCCTCCAGTTTTCGCAGAAACTTCATGGCCGACGTTCCCCCTTTAGCCGCAGCTGGCCGCATGCCGCTGCAATATCCTGTCCCCGTTCCTGTCGGATAGTGCACGGAATTTTTCTGTGTCCTAGGATTCGCGCAAACCTCTGCATTTCATCTTCGCCAGGAGGCCGTCCAGCCCCTTCCGCAGGGTTGACGGGGATAATGTTGACATGTCCGTGGATGCCCCGCAACTGTTTAGCCAAGGACTCGGCGTCATCCGCGGAACTGTTGAACCCTTCGATAAGTGCGTATTCAAAGGTAAGACGGCGCCCGGTGGCGTCGGCATAGTATCCGCAAGCCTGCAACAGCTGTTCCAGGGAATGTGTGCGGTTGATGGGCATGATTTGGGAACGCCGCTCATTGTCTGGTGCGTGCAGGGACACAGCGAGGGTGATGGCCAGTCCTTCATCGGCCAGACGGTAGATTTCCGGAACCAATCCGCAAGTGGAGACCGTGATCCGGCGGCCGCTGATATTGCGGCCCTTTTCGTCGCAGAGCAGATGCACACTGCGCAGAACGGCGTCATAGTTCGCGAGCGGCTCGCCCATGCCCATATAGACTACATGGGTAATGCCTCCGGCCTCCCTGCAGAGATTGTGGACCAAAAGCACCTGACCAGCGATTTCCGCTGCCGTCAACTGCCGGATCCAACCCATCGACCCTGTGGCACAGAACGTGCATCCCATGGCGCACCCGACCTGCGTCGATATGCATACTGTTCGACGCTGTTGTTCGGGTATCATCACGGCCTCAACGGACTGGCCGTCGGTAAGCCGCAGTAGATACTTCTCGGTACCGTCTGCGGAGACTTGGCGATGGCTGCACGCTAATGAAGGAAACTCGAGCGAATCGGCCAGCGACTGTCTATTGCTAGAAGAGATATTCGTCATCTGCTCCCAATCCTGGACGGTTCGGGCGTGAATCCAATGGAAAACCTGATCGCCGCGGAATGGCGGCAACCCCAGCGCTGTACAGTGCTGACGGAGCTCGGTACGGTAGAGACCGGCAGCCGCGAGTTTTGAAGGACTCATGGGGTCTTCACCTCCGGCGTTTGGGTTATGCTCATAGGGTATTAATCTGTGTCCTTGATTGCGGGGATCTCTGCGGGTAAGCTGCCTTCGCAAACAAAAAAACTGGAGGCAGCGCCATCCAGTTGAGGACAATGGTCGGGGCGACACGATTTGAACGTGCGACCTTCGCGTCCCGAACGCGACGCTCTACCAAACTGAGCCACGCCCCGACGGATATTGTGTGATGCGTTATAAAATAGTATATCGGTTAGGCAGGACTTTGTCAATGAAAAGCGAATACAAGCTCGGAACCATGTTAACATATTACTGGCAGAGAAAGGAAGTTGTATCCGTGGAGCAGTTGAAAGTAGGCGTCATTGGCTGCGGCAACGTGTCCAAAGTCCATTTTGCCGCCGTGGCCGCAAATCCCCAGGCCCAATTAGTTGCAGCGTGCGATATAAAGCCGAATCGGGCTGCAGCCTATGGCGCAGAATATCAAGTTCCCGACTTCACTGACTACAAGGACGTGCTCGACTTAGAACCGGACATTATACACATCTGCACTCCCCACCACACTCACGCAGACATATGTATAGATGCCTGTGATCGCGGAATCCATGTACTCACAGAGAAGCCCATGGCTGTTTCCCTGCATGACGCTGACCGTATGAGGACTGCTGCCGAGAGAAACGGCACCTATCTGGGAGTTATCTTCCAGAATCGCTACAATGCGGCGTCCATAGCGGTGAAGAAGGCAGTGGACGAAGGACGGTTAGGAAAAGTATACGGCACTCGCATGTTTGTAACTTGGTACCGCCCCGACGAGTACTATTCCCGCAGTGATTGGAAGGGGACGTGGGACATGGAAGGCGGTGGTGTCCTCATTGACCAGGCCATCCACACTATTGATCTCATGCAGTGGATAGTCGGCAGCATAGACAGTCTTGAGGCCAGCATGGACAACCGCACCCATGACCTTATTGATGTGGAAGACGTGGCTGAAGCTACGGTGTATTTCAAAAACGGTGCCATTGGCAGCCTCTATGCGGTGAACTATTATACCTATGATGCCGATGTCTTCCTCGAGGTCCATGGGCAGTATGGGATTGCACGCATAGAGAAGGATGCGGCTATGATTAAGCTTAAGGGACAGGAGCCCGAGATTGTCAGACCGCCGGAGGAGAATTCAGCTCCCGGCAAATCCTATTGGGGCGCAAGCCACAAGACACAGATTGCCCAATTCTATGAATCAGTCCTTAACGGTACTCCCGTGGATATCGATGGTGCAGAAGGCCGCACCGCTTTGGAAATAGTACGCTCCATTTACTACAGCGGAGGACACAACAGCTGTAAAGTGGAATTTCCTTTCCGGGAGCCAGCGGGGTTTCAACCGGCCAGCCTCACCCGTTGAGATAGCGTATTGCCTCGAACGAGGCAATACGCTTCTATCTATGTACAGGCCATGATCAATACTGCAGGCCAGTGCAGCCATGGTCCGAGAGTATGTCGACCATGCCAACCAAGGTTGAAGGCATCCCCGTCAAAGACACATGGAAGCATGGCTGGGCTCGCCCGATGGCACTGCTGCAGGCTAATGCCCTGCGCATCAACGGACCGGGGCCGTCAGCGATGAGGCCTTGGCGAGAAGAGGGAGACGGAAGCGGCGGTACGATACCCAAGCTTTGCCCGGTACAATACGCAATCTGCTGTTGAGCCCATTCAATGCTAACCCGGCGGACTGCCGATTTCCATACGTTCCACCAGGCGAGCCATGAGGAAAGAATTCGTTGGCGCCCGGTCACTGCCTTCTAAACGGCACAGCTGCCGAAGGAATTCACGGTTTCCGTGCTGCCATGCTGTTGTGATGGCATTGCGAATACCGGCCTCCACAGCCCCGGGGGTGGTTCCGAATGTTTCGGCCAGTGACGGGTACAGTTCCTTGGTCAGTGTGCCCGCTGAAAAGCCGTGCAGTGCACACTGCACGACAGCCTCTTTGAGATAAACGAATCCCCTGTAATGGGAAGGAATTCCCATATGGACGAGATAGGCAGTGACGTCCTTTTCGATCTGATCTCGGACTTTTGGGCTGCCGGGCCCAGGCTCGCGGCTTTCGGGGTTGGCCATCCTGCGCAGGCGATCGGCCAGATCGTTCAATTGAAACGGTTTGTAGATACACTGATCCACACCATACTGCTGTAGGTGCCCGATCAGTTCGTCGTGTCCAAAGGCTGTTACCATCAGCACGAGGGGCCGTGGCTTTGGAAGGTCTTCCTGCAAGGTCTCTAACAGGCCCAGGCCGTCGATTCGCGGCATGGCCAAGTCTAGTACCAGGACATCTGGTTTCGTGGTTTTGATCTTACGGAGCCCTTCCTGGCCGTCATGTGCTTCTCCCACAACTTCAAAATCACTGCTCTGCTGCAGGAAATCGCTTATGGTACGGCAGAGTTCAACATTGTTCTCAACGACCAGCACTCGCATCACGAGATCATTCCTCCCTCAGTGCCAACCTCTCTCCTTTTCCTCAATGCAGCTACAAAAAAACCGTCGGTGCTGTCTAAGTGAGGCCACACTTGGAGCATGCCCTGGGTTGTGTGCTGTGGAAACCAATGCGGCAGTGGTTCCAATGAAAACCCTGGATGCCGATGAAGAAACCACCGGACTTGCCCTTCGTTCTCAGCGGGATCCGTTGTGCAGGTGGAATATACCAGTAGGCCGCCGGCAGACGTAAGTTCCGCAGCCTTGGTGAGCAGCTGCCGCTGCAGCGCTACGAGGCTCTGCATCTGCGAGGGGTCCTTCTGCCAGCGCAGATCGGCCCGATGGTTAAGGGTGCCAAAGCCGCTGCAGGGGGCATCGAGAAATACGCGGTCTCGAGGCTGGGCTTTAATGGCGCGGGCGTCCAGGCAGATGGTGTCAATGATGGAGATGCCCAAGCGGTGGGTGTTTTCCTGCAAACGACGCAGTCGATTACCGCTGATGTCATAGGCTTGGATGTTGCCGCGGTCATGCATGCAGTCCGCTATGTGGCAGGCCTTGCCGCCCGGGGCACTGCAGAGATCGTAGACCTGCATGCCGGGGCGCAGCTGTGCTGCACAGGCTGGCAGGCACGATGCTTCGCTTTGGATGTAGTACCAGCCCTTGTCGAACCCTGGGTGATCCAATAGCGCTTGGTGCGATACAGCCCGGACACACTCCGGTATGATGCTGCTCGATGCCGCCAAAAGGTTCTCTCCCTGCAGTCGGCTCTCCACAAGACGGCGCGATGCAGCCAGACGATTGATGCGCGCTGCAGCCCGGGGCGGCCGGTTTAACGCTCTAGCCAGCGCTGCTGCCCATGGTCCGCCTAGCTGTTCAACCCACCGTTCAGCCATCCACCGCGGATAGGATTGGCAGATGTGGATGTAGTGTGCCGGATCTTGGGCCTGTTTTGGCCAAGGGATCTCCGCCCTGCCCCGAATCAGATTCCGAAGAACGGCGTTGACATAATTGGCTGTACCTCGATGGCTGATCTCGTGGGCGGCCTTAACGGTTTCGTACACCGCCGCCCGATGGGGTACGCTCTCTAGAAAGAGCACTTGGTAGGCACCTACACGCAAAAGCATTCGCGTCAGGACCGGCAGTGAGTGCAGATCTCTGCGGGAGAAGTGATCTAATGCGAAGTCAAGGCTTATCTGAAGCCGGACGCAGCCGTTCACAAGATGCGTCAGAAAGCGCCGGTCTCGAGCCTGTCCGTCCAAGGCTTCCAGATAAGGGTCTACAGCACCCCGCAGTTGATTTTGGTTATCTTCAATGGCCGCTAATGCTTCTGCAGCTAGACCGCGCACACTTTTCAAATCTTGCTCACCTGCCTTGCGGGACGGCGTAAGGCAATGCCCGGCAGACGCTCCACCGGGCATTGCAGAAAGCTATCTTTCGGTGTATCGATGAACAGCAGACACCAATTATGGCTTGCGGTGGTTTTGGGATTCAGCTGCGAGCACCGCGCAGGACCAGCAGACGCAGCAGTTGCGACGCAGCCATGGCTACGGAAGCCACATAGGTCAAGGAAGCGGCGTTTAACACTGCTTTGGCTTTGGGAATTTCGCTGCGGGTGACGAAGCCGTTAGCCTCCAGCAGCTGCATGGCCCGGCTAGATGCATTGAACTCCACAGGGAGTGTTACCAGCTGGAACAGCAGGGCTGCCAGGAAAAACCAAATACCGATCAACATCAATGAATCGAATGCAAACAAGAAACCGATAAAGAACAACGGAATGGCCATACTGGATCCAAATCCGGCTATGGGAACCAAGTTGTTGCGCAGTTCCAGCGGGAAGTAGCCGCGGGCATGCTGGATGGCGTGGCCTGCTTCGTGGGCCGCTACGCCAATGGATGCAAGGCTGGAATTGCGGTAGACCGACTGCGATAACCGCAGGACTCGTTTGCGGGGATCGTAGTGGTCTGTCAGCTGTCCTTCGGTCATTTCCACAGGTATATCATGAAGACCCTGTACATCAAGGATACGCCTCGCCACCTGGGCTCCCGTCAGGCCGGATGAAGCGTATTCCTTGAGATATTTCTGAAATGTTGACTTCACCTTGTGCTGGGCATACATGGCAAAGATCAGTGCGGGAATAAGCAGAATAATGGAGGGATCAAAGAAAAACATAGGCTATCACTCCTTTTCTATTTTATCACAGATTGCAGCGCTTGTTCCAGTGCGCCAATATCCACGGTTGTGTTGAAGCAGGGCCCGTGGGGCCTTTGGTTTAGTACACCAACAACGTGCAGGCTTTTCACATCCTGAATCCCTGCTGCCAAGTCGCGCTCGCACGCCACGCCGATGACAACCTTCGGTTTTGTGTCACGGATGATCTTGCGTGCCAGTGTGCCGCCGGTGGCTACGGCCATGGAAAAGCCGTACTTGTTCTGCAGTTCGATCAGTTCACCTATCCTGCAGCCACCGCAGAAGCGGCAGTTGCGCACATCGGTGGTAATCCTGTGGGGGCACTGGTCCCACTGTAAGCAGTGCGGCAGCAGTACGAGCACTTCTTGGGGCTCCACCCGTTTGGTGTTCAGGTCGGTCAGTTGGTTGTGCAGCGATATGAAAGATCTTCTTACCGTATCCTTGTCCAGACCGACACCTTTACGAGCTATCATGGAGAGCGGATAGAGAGCGGCAATGCCCCATTGTGCAAACGGGATCAAAGCAGGCGCCAAGCTTCGGCGCCGAATGCCGAAAAACGCCGCCGTTCCCCCCAAGGCCACGGCAGAGAGTAAGGCCAGCATAGCGGCGACTGCAAGGGTCCAGAAAAAAGACACCCGTGTGACCAGCAGCAAAAGCAGGAACAATAGTGCGATCATGGCCCCGGCCGGCACTAGAAAGGGTTTCACAGAGAAGTCTGCTGCCGTCTCAGGCTGTCTCATGGCCGAATTCATCCCCTGGTTGGATTCGCAGTCCATTGGCTGCGTCTTTCCCCGGGATCCACGTGGATCCCGGACGCTGGACTTCTTCTAGACGCAGAAGCCCCGAACCGGTACCCACTATGATACCGTGTTCGTCCACTGCCTGCACTTCTCCGGGGGTACCTTCTCCTGGCAGTACAGACGCTTGCCTTACTTTTATGGTTTCGCCCCGGAAATACGTGAAAGCCGATGGCCATGGTGTCATGCCGCGAATGAAGCATTCCAGTTTCTGCGCCGACTGCGTCCAGTCAATTTCGCCGTCGCCCCTTCTCAGCCGGAAGGCATAGGTGGCTTGGGAATGATCCTGGGGAACACGGGGCGCTGTTCCGGCTTCGATTTGCCGCAGAGTTTCCCGGAGCAGCTCCGCTCCCTCATGCATCATACGATCATGCAGCGTCCCCGCAGTATCGGTTTCACGAATGGGAATGGTCTTTTGCAGTATGATATCGCCGGCATCCCAATCTTCGGACATATACATCGTGGTAACCCCCGTTGTATCTCGGCCATCGGCAATGGCCCGGTGAATAGGGGCAGCGCCGCGATACTCCGGAAGCAGAGAACCATGGACATTGATGCATCCCCGCGGCGGCAAATCCAGCATCTCGGCGGGAATTTTCTGGCCGAATGCTACAACGACAATGGCATCCGGGCTTTCCTCTGCCAGGGTGTCTTGAAACCAAGTTTCTTGGACACTCTTTGGTTGATGCACGGGAACCGGTAACTGCAGCGCCCGCTCCTTCACCGGAGAGACCTGCACTTTATGGCCACGGCCCTTGGCCCGGTCAGGCTGGGTTACCACGGAAACAAGGGTGTGGTCCTCGGCTACCACGTTCAAAGACGGGACTGCGAAGGCCGGCGTTCCCATGAATACAATGTTCATGCTGGATCACCTACTTTCCTGCTGCTCCACCGTCTGTTCGCTGCAGCCAGCCTCCTCAGATTGCGGCTTTACTTCTTCAAGCATGTTGTCGATGAACAATACGCCATCGAGGTGGTCGAGTTCGTGCTGCAAGGCTCGGCTCAACACTCCTTCGGCGTGAAGACGCTGGGGCTTCCCCTTTTCATCCAGGTAGGCTACCACGACGCGTGTGGAACGCCTCACATAGCCGTTGACACCAGGAATACTGAGGCATCCTTCCACGTCAATGTCGAGTCCTTCACGTTCTTCTATGGTAGGGTTGACCAAGGCTGTAGGGCCTTCTCCAATGTCTATGACAATGATGCGCTGGCTGACGCCAATCTGCGGGGCGGCCAGTCCTACTCCATCGGCATGGTACATGGTGTCGATCATGTTTTTGACCAGTGTCTGCACCTTTTTCGTTACTTTAGGGACAGGTTTCGCCTCTTGACGGAGTACATCATGTCCAACGGTCACAATTTCCATGATGGCCAACGCTGTCCCTCCTTTCTCTTAATATGGTTAATCTTTATTCCCCTCTATCATATCACAGCAGCAGCAGTGGTTCAACATCCACGGAAACACTGACCTGTGGCGGCGGAACAGGCCAATACTGGCTGATCCTTGCAGGGAGTCTTTCCTGACTCCCGTATCGGAGCAGAAGGTGCCATCTGTAACGGCCTTTGATCCGTTCTAGTGGTGCCGCACTAGGCCCTACGACCTCGATGGATGGGCAGTGAGTCTGAAACCACTGCTGCAGTGTACGACAATGGTCAATAACCCCTTCCTCAGGTCCGCTGCAGAGCACTCTGCTAAGCCGCTGTTCGGGCGGATACCCTGCTTCGCGGCGAAAGCGAATTTCCCGCCGGAAAAACGATCGGAAGTTTCCCCGCTTAACCGCTTCAATAACATGGTGATTGGGCTCATAGCATTGCACGACGACGTCTCCGGGGTGGGCTCCGCGTCCGGACCGTCCGGAAACCTGCGTGAGCAGCTGAAATGTGCGCTCACCGGCACGGAAATCGGGGAAATTCAGAGAAAGATCAGCGGATAGAACGCCCACTAACGTGACCATGGGAAAATCGAGTCCTTTGGCGATCATCTGCGTACCGATCAGGATGTCCGCGTCGCCGCAGCGAAAGGTGTCCAGCAGCTTTTGGTGTGATCCCTTGCGACGTGTGGTATCGGCATCCATTCTGACCAGACGGGCCGACGGAAAGAGCTCGCGCAGCGCCGCTTCAGCCTGCTGGGTTCCGCTGCCGAAGGCCCGCAGGTATGTCGACTGGCATTGGGGGCAATGCTGCGGCACCTGCTCTGACAGTCCGCAGTAATGACAGGAAAGACGGTTTATCTGACCCGTTCGGTGTTGGGTTAAAGAAACCTTGCAGTTGGGGCATTCCAGAACATGGCCGCACTGCCTGCAGAGCATAAAGGAAGCAAAACCTCGGCGGTTTAAAAATACAATCGACTGATGGCCAGCGTCAAGATTGGCCTGCAGGCGCTGTTTCAGCAGGCGGCTGAACATGTGGCGATTGCCTCGCATGAACTCCTCCCGCATATCTACTGTGATGAGTCTCGGCATGGCACGATGTTCCACGCGGTGGGATAGTTCCGATAGCAGGTACTCGCCGCGTACCGCCTTCTGGTAGCTTTCCAAGGAAGGCGTGGCGCTGCCTAACACCACATGTGCACCGGTCTGCTGCGCCCGCACAATGGCAGTGTCGCGAGCATGGTATTTCAGCGATCCTTCTTCCTGCTTATAGGTGGTTTCGTGCTCCTCATCAATGATAATCAGGCCGAGTCGTTGAAAGGGTGCAAAGATGGCCGAACGGGCCCCGATGGCCACAGACACTTGGCCGGCGCGGATTTTGTGCCACTGATCGTACCGTTCGCCCCATGACAGTCCGCTGTGCAGTACGGCGATGCTGTCGCCGAAGCGGCCCCGGAAACGGCCCACGGTTTGGGGTGTCAGGGCAATTTCTGGGATGAGTACAATGGCCTGCCGATCCTGTCTGAGGATCCGCTCAAGCAGACGCAGGTAGACTTCGGTCTTTCCGCTGCCCGTGACTCCATGCAGGAGCACGGGCCGATTCTTGCCCTGTTCCCATTCGCACCAGGCGCGTTGGATAACACTCTGCTGTTCATCGGTGAGCTGCACTGTCTTCACCTCATCCGCTGCCCATTGCAGTTTTCTCTCTATGGGAACAGCACGCTTTCTGACAAATCCCTTTTTCTCTAGGGTGCTGAGGGAGCTGTGACCGGCGCCGGTTTCCGCCAAGAGCTTCTGCACCGGCATGGGATTCCCATGCTTCATGAGGCAGCTCAGCAGCTCCCTTTGGCGATGGGCCTGCGGAGAAAGCTGGCAGAGCATCTGCTCCGCGTCCAAGCCAGGGCAGATCTCCACAGTCAGCTGCGTTTTGGCCTTGGCACGTTCCCGGCCGTAGCGAGTACCCGGGGGAAGGAAGTGCTGCAGCGCTTGGGCGAGGAATCCCTGGTAATAGCAGGCCATCCAATGGGCCGTAGCCAATGAGCTTTGGTCGAGGACGGGCTGCGGATCTAAGACTCTATCGATGTCCCGGATTTTGTCCTCAGAGACAGCCGCAGAATCTGTGAATTCTATCACATAACCTTCAACTCTGCGGCGCCCAAACGGCACCAGTACGCGGTGTCCGATTTCAAGAGTGGGACGCAGCGGCGGGGGCACGCGATAATGGAAAAGCCGATCAACGGCAGGTGCCTTGACATCAACGATAACGCCGGCAAACTCCACGACAGTCCATACCCCTTTCAAACAAAACGACCTGTGGTCATTCCACAGGCCCACCGGTTTACTTGATTCCATCCTTACTTTGAATGTACCGGATTTTTCCGGCATTAAGCTCTTCTAGCGCGATGGTGACCGGCTTCAGTGATTCACACTCGATGACCGGCGGTGCTCCGGCCAAAATCTGGCGTGCCCTGCGGGCAGCAGCCGCAATGATTGTATAGCGGCTTTCACCTCGGAGTTCCATATCGCCTGATGCAATGGGTCTCAAGGTTTTTTCCTCCCTTTCCAAAGCTGTTGCAGTTCATCAAGATCCACTCTCTGGACGCGGCACCACTCGGCATTGATGATGGTGCGCAGCCGTTCCGCCGCGTTATCGAGCTGATCATTGATGATAAAGTAATCATAATTTACGATGTGCTTCATTTCCACGTAGGACTGTTCCAGACGCCAATGAATCGCTTCATCCGGATCCTTTCCTCGGTCGAGCAGGCGCTGTTTCAGCTCGTCCCAGGTTGGCGGCAGCAGAAAAATGAACACCGCATCCGGCATCTGTTCTCGAATTTGGGCCGCACCCTGAATGTCCACATCCATGATGACCGTGCGTCCGTCCTCAATCGCGTTATCAACAAAAGACCGCGGTGTTCCATAGCGGTTTTCACAGAACTCTGCCCACTCTAAGAGCTCGTCTTGGGCAATCATTTGGTCGAACTCGTCTCGGGACCGGAAGAAGTAGTCCACACCCTCGATCTCACCTTGCCGGGGAGGGCGAGTGGTGACGCTTACAGAATATTGGAGGTTGGGGATAGTAGGAAAAACGGCGTTCATTAATGTATTCTTCCCAGCGCCGCTGGGTCCTGATAGCACGATCAAGAAACCTTTGAGCTGCATCTACTATCCCTTCCCCCTCTCTGTCGAAATCCATGGTCCGGATAGGCCTCCTAGTTCTCAGTGGCGTCAATGCTTTCCTTGGAAAGGAGGCGGTGCGCTACCGTTTCAGGTTGGACAGCGGACAGGATGATGTGATCACTGTCGGTTACAATGACGGCCCTGGTCCTTCGGCCGTATGTGGCATCGATGAGCATCCCGCGGTCCCTGGCCTCCTGTATGATGCGCTTGATCGGTGCTGACTCAGGGCTGACAATACTAACGATGCGGTTGGCTGCCACGATGTTGCCAAATCCAATGTTGATGAGCTTAATTTCCACTCCGATATCCTCCCTTGGTGCCGATTATCTATCCCAAACGCTGCAGCAGTGCATCGATCTGGCGCTTTCCAAGACCCTGGATTCGACGGTTCTCGTTAATCCCGATTTCGTCCATGATTCGTCTTGACGTTACTTTTCCAATTTGAGGAAGCGATTGAATCAAGTATATGACCCGCATTTTCCCAATCACTTCGTCGCCGCTAGACTTAAGAATTTCCTCCAGGGTTACTTCGCCTTTCTTTAGTTGTTCCCTCAGCAACGCCCGCTTACTGCGCATTTCCTGCGCTTTTTCCAACGCCTTCGCCTTTTGTTCGGGGGTAAGTTCAGGAAGACCCATCCAACGTCACCTCCTCCCTTGAGAACTAGAGAACCCTTATCACTCTATATTCTGGACTTGTTCCCGCATCTTTTCTAACTCTGCCTTGAGATTGACGACGCTGCGACTTAATTCTCCATCATTGGCTTTGGAAGCAATGGTGTTAGCCTCACGGTTCATCTCCTGAAGCAGAAAGTCTAGTTTGCGGCCGACGCTTGCGTCTTCGTCCATACTTTGGTGAAGCTGTTGGATGTGACTGCGAAGGCGGACAATTTCTTCGTCAATACTGCTGCGATCAGCGAAAACGGCTACCTCAGCAGCAATACGGTCTTCCGGCGCATCAACGCCATTGAGTAGTTCCTTAAGCCTAGCAAGCAGACGCTGCTGATAATTCACCACAACCTGCGGAGAACGCTGTTCCATGGCGTCCACCAGCTGCAGAACCTGCTCCGATTTGCTGACCAGGTCTGCAGCCAACCGCTGGCCCTCGCGCTGACGCATAGCCTGCACCTGCGCTGCAGCCTCGCGAACTGCTCTCGCCGCAGCGTTCTCCAGTTCATCCCAATCGACGTCCGGCTCCCCTACCTCTATCAGGTGCGGAAGCTGCAGGTAATCGTTCACTGCTGGGCTGCTCTCGGCGCCTACCGTATCTTTGATCTCTTCAACGGCACGGAGATAGCCCTGCAGAAGGCCCTTGTCTAGGTGAACTTGCCGGACTGACGTGTCTTTTGGGTCTACGTGAACCGACACTTCAATACGGCCTCGGGAAAAGGCCTCCTGCAATCGGGCCCGAATGGGTTCTTCCAGCGATGTAAAGCCGCGGCTGATCCGCAGGGACAGGTCCAAAAAGCGGTGATTCACTGTTTTGAGTTCAGCCCGAACTTTCCAGGCTCTGCTTTCAGCTTCACCCCGCCCAAATCCTGTCATGCTGCGGATCATATTATCACCTTCCTAAGAGGCTTTTCCGACTTCCCGTAACCTGACGGGCCTCAATTCCTAAGTTATCGGAAGACGTCTTGCAGATGACTCTGCGGCCATTGCCGCAACGGCATTGTGATAGTTGGCACAGGATGCTGCCTGCACATCTTCCGTTAACCTATTACGTTCTTCTGCCGGCGGAAAATTCCTGCTCACACCAAGGAAAACTATTCCATATTGCGCAGTTCTGCGGCTCTCTGTTCGGCGTGTTCCGCCTGCTCGTATTTCCCTTGTTCCTCGTAGATGAGAGCAAGGTACTCATGGGCATCGGGCAGGCGGCTGTCCTGCAGAAGCACACCTTCTAGAGTCTCTGCGGCTTCGCCAAGCTTGTCTTGGTAATAGAGAGCCCGGCCGAGACCTACTCGAGCGGCAAAGAATTCCTCATTATCGTCAGAGGCATGCCGAAAGGACTCTGCTGCACTCTCATGGTCCTCGTTCTCCAGGGCAATCATTCCGAGGCTGAAATGCGCCCGGCCCATACTTTCCAGTTCCAGAGCTTCCTGGTACATCTCTACCGCCTCGTCAATCCTACTTTGAGCGCGATAGAGGTCACCAAGGAAGACCCGAATGGAAGCGCTGTCCGGTCTATCTTCTAGAGCTTGGCGATAGAGCTGTTCAGCTTTCTCCCATCGTTCTTGTGAGTGATGGAGAATCGCCAGCATGATCAGGGCTTCCTTGCCCCGTACCCCAGTGGCAATCTCTTTCTCCAGCTCGTCCTCGGCCGTTGCCAGCGGATCGAGGCCGGGGAATCGATCGTCTACACGCAGTGAATAGTAGTACAAAGCCTCAAAGGCGTTGGCCAGATGAGACTGTCCTGCATAGACCATCGGTCCGCCCGCAAGTGCCAGCACCAAAATGGCAATCAAGATTCCTCTTCCCCTGATGTTCACAGAACGTCACTCCTTTTTGACACGAAAACGCTGTAAGCGCTGTGTTTTCATTGTCCTTCCGTCTCATTATACCAGAAGGAACAGTCGCGCACTAGTTTCTTTGGCATCGGATTGCTCCGATCAACCGCCTCTGCTATACTGAGGCTTAGAAAAGGGGCGATTGCCATGCCGTTCGACGGATTGACACTGTCCGTTACTGTCCAGGAAATACACCAAGTGCTAGAGCATGCTCGGATCATGAAAATCTACCAGCCCGGCCCGCAGACCATTCTTCTGCACCTTCGACAGCCAGGCAAAAATTACCAGCTGATGATCGCCGCCGACCCGGCGTATCCGCGTATGCATTTGACCGAAGCCCATTGGAAGAACCCGCAAAACCCGCCGGCCTTCTGTATGCTGCTGCGGAAATACTTGGAGCCGAGCCGGGTGATTGGCGTTTTCCAGCACGGTTTGGAACGGGTCGTTGCGATAGAATTGGAGGCGTTCGCCGAGGACGGGACCCGCAGTGACAAACGCCTGGTTTTCGAGCTGCTGGGACGCCATTCTAACATTCTGCTGCTGAACGCCGACAAAATCATCTTCGATGCTGTCAAACGGATTCCGGCCGACAAGGGTCAAGACAGGGTTTTGGAGCCGGGAGCAGTGTACAAATTACCGTCGGACCAAGGCAAGCGCGATCCTTCGCAGTTAACGCAGGATGCGTTCATTGAACTGCTGCGCTTCTTGCCCGCGCAGACCACCTTGCAGCAAGCTCTTCAGAATACCATGCAGGGATTCAGTGGGCCGTCGGCCCAAGAGGCGGTAGTCCGGGCCGGCTTGGATCCACAGCAGTCCAAACAATCACTGCAACCGGAACAGTGGCCGTTATTGTGGGATGGAGTCCAGCAGTTGATCCAGGAAGTTCGGCGCGGCGGCAACCCTAGTTTTTGGCCGCGCCAGAAGGTCGATTTCTCTGGATACAGCCAACAGAGGGAAGGTGCCGTGCGTTTCGAGACCATGAACCAGCTGTTGGATCACTATTACACACACGAAGTTACCCGCCATCAACTGCAGCAGCGTGCCCGTGATCTGCTGAGGACCATAAAAACACAGCAAAAACGGGTTAAACGGAAAGAAAAAGCCCAGATGAAGGCAATTCAGGATGCTAAGGACGCGGAAAAGTGGCAGCGCTATGGTGAACTTTTAACTGCCAATCTTTACCGCATTGAACAGGGCAGCGAGGCAGAAGTGCAGGACTTCTACGATCCGGAACAGTCTTGGATTACCATACCCATGGACCCGACGAAGACTCCCAACGAAAACGCGCAGCAGTATTTCAAAAAGTACAGCAAAGCCAAGACGAGTCTCGATGTGACCAGTCGCCAGCTGCGGAAGACAAGGCGCGAAAAACGTTACTTGGAGGAATTGGCGGCCCAGGTTGAACTTGCTGACTCACAGATGGTACTTGATGAAATCCGCGATGAAATGATCCAGGCAGGTTACCTAAAGCGGAGACCAGCAAGGGGTAAGCGCACGGCCAACGAACCTTCCCAGCCTGAAGAATTTGTGTCTTCCGATGGCTACACGATACTAGTCGGCCGCAGCAACTACCAAAATGACAGACTCACATTCCAAATCGCCAGGCCCAATGAATACTGGTTCCATGCCCAGAAGATCCCCGGCAGCCACGTGGTCGTGAAAGGGCAAGGACCCCTCCCCGATTCGACCATTGAGGAGGCAGCCCTTCTAGCGGCCCGTTATTCTAAAGCCAGTGCAAGTCCGAAAGTGCCGGTGGACTACACACAGCGTAAGCATGTACGCAAGCCGTCTGGTGGTGCCCCTGGCTTTGTCCTATATGACCACTTCCAAACCGTGACCGTAAACCCAACGGCCCAAAGCAGCCTTCCTCAACGAAAGCCGAAGAAAGAAGCGTAGCAGACCTGGTTTCTAGACGTCCTGTGGTCCCTAGGCACGGGGGCATCACCTGCCCCGGAGGCCATAAAAACGACAGGAAGCAAGCGAGTTCACCTTGGATAAGGTCGTCTGCGCCTACCCCCTGCCTTTTCACTATTTCCTCTCAGAGGGATCTGAGAGAAACTAACGCACGAAGTGCTATGGGCCCCCATCAACCTGTTGTGCATGGCCGGCATGGCTGGGGTGGGGGCAAAAAACGCGTCCGCCGGTCGTACTGCCGTTGCAGCGAATCGGGCGCGGAGGCCAGTGGGGCCTGCCGAAAGCCGCGTCGACATTTAGTACAGTACATTCTGCGGGCACTGCCGGATTCCTGCTGCAGCGTGCGATTTTTTTCAGTGTCTAAAATGACGCATTCCGGTGAAGACCAAAGAAATGCCATGGTGATTGCAGGCATCGATTACTTCTTGGTCCCTGCGGGAGCCTCCAGGCTCAATCACCGCCGTGACACCGGCCGCCGCCGCTCGTTCGATGCTGTCAGCGAATGGGAAGAAAGCATCGGAGGCAACACAGGCCCCCTGGGCTTGCTGGCCAGCTTGTTTCAGAGCCAGTTCCATGGACTGCACTCGGTTCATCTGGCCGGCGCCGACGCCGATCATATGACTGTCGCGGCAGAGAACAATGGCATTGGACTTGACAAATCGAACAGCGGTCCATGCAAACATAAGATCGTCCCACTGCTTGTCCGAGAGTTGCGGACCCGCCTTTACTTGCAGAGATTCCGGTGCCCCGGCTGTGTCACGGTCCTGGATCAGAAGGCCGCCGCTGACTCTTTTCCAATCCTTTCCGGTGCTCTTCCCTGGCGCTAGACGCAGCAGACGGAGATTTTTCTTTTTGCCCAACACCTGCAGAGCCTCTTGGTCAAAGTCCGGGGCAATAATGATCTCCAAAAATATCTCTGCCATGGCTTCCGCTGCGGCACCGGTTACGGGCCGATTCAACGCGATGATTCCTCCGAAAATCGAAACCGGGTCAGCGTCGTGGGCCCGCTGGTACGCCTCCTCAACGTTTCTGCCCAAAGCCAGACCGCATGGATTGGTGTGTTTTACGGCGGCAGCACACGGCTGTTCATAGGCAGACGCCATCTGCCAAGCGGCATCGGCATCGAATATGTTGTTAAACGACAGTTCCTTCCCCTGCAGCTGTTCTGCCTGCACGATGCCCTGGCCAAATGCTGCATCGGCGTAGAAGGCAGCGTTCTGATGGGGGTTTTCTCCGTAGCGCAGATCTTGGATTTTGGAAAACGATGCGGTCATGGTCTCCGGATAGTCTTCCAGACCAAGGTAGCCGCTGATCAGACTGTCATAGAAGGCTGTGGCTGCAAACGCCTTGGCGGCCAAGTGCTTCCTGTATTCCACATTCAGATTGCCCTGCTGGAGTTTGTCCAGAAGCAGGCTGTAATCCTTGGGATCGCAGACAATGGCTGTTCTTTGGAAGTTTTTGGCCGCTGCGCGGACCATGCTCGGACCGCCGATGTCGATCATTTCAATGCAGTCTTCCTCGTTTGCTTCTGTAGACCGCATTGCGTCGTGAAAGGGATAGAGGTTGCAGATCACCAGATCGATGGTGCTGCCCCCAATACTCTCCAGCTCATTTACATCGTCTTCCCTGTCCCGGGCCAAAATGCCGCCGAAAATGCGCGGATGCAGGGTCTTTACCCTTCCGGCCATGATCTCGGGAAATTCTGTAACCGAAGAAACGTCGGTCACCGGAAGCTGGTGTTCCCGCAGATGGGCCGCTGTTCCTCCGGTGGATACCAGCTCCCAGCCCAGGTCGACAAGGCCCCTGGCCAGTTCAATGAGGCCGCTTTTGTCATAGACGCTGATCAGTGCTCGTTTCACGTTAGTCCCTCCAAATAGGTTTTCCACTGCCGGCATACGGCCAGCGTTTTTTCCCGTGCTGCACCTTGGTAGGACGCAGGGTCCTCAAGCTGTCGGCGCTGGAAGTCGGTCATGTGTTCCAGGTATTGCCGCGCGTCCGGATCTTGGAGAGCTGCGTCCAAGAGCGATCCTCCGCGCTGCTGCACCTGCAGGGTCAAGGAACGGACGAACTCGTGGGCATTTGGATGCCCCTTTGCTGCCAAGAGAATGTATAATGGCTCAGCCGCGGTCAAGGCGGCGGTTGACTCTAGGTTCTTCTTCATCTGTTCTCGATGCACGGCCAGTTTCGAAGTAACCCGAATCGTGCGGGCTGTTGTCAGGGAAAACCCTGCCAGCATCTCCATGGCAAAACGGCCCGATGCTGAGTTGCTCAGATCCCGTTGGTGTTCGGAGATCTGGTCCATGTAGACTGTCATCATTCGGGGCATGAACGTTTTCCACATACTTTTGATGTTTTCGTAGTTCCAAGGATTCCGCTTGTGCGGCATGGTGGAAGACCCGACCTGTGATGCGGCGAATTCTTCCCCCACCTCGGAGATTTCCGTGCGCTGCAAGTGGCGGATGTCATCGGCGAAGTTGGCTAGAACGCCGAAGGCTGTAATTACGGCGTGCAGGAGATCGTTGAGATATTCAGGCTCTACCATCTGTGTTGCATGATCCGCCGGGCGGAGTCCCAATTTGTCTAGGACACGGACTTCAAATGCTATCGGGTCGGGCAGCAACAGAGAACTAGCGTTATAGGAACCGACAGCGCCAGCCATTTTGCCGCGCAGATTAGCACACGCCTGCTCTAAGGCCTTAATTCTTCCCCCCATGCGCGACACATATTCGGATAGCGCAAAACCGAACGTTATCGGCACGCCGTGCTGACCGTGGGTGCGTCCTACCTGCGGTGTATCGGCTTCCCTTTCCGCTATGGATATCCACAGCTGCAGCAGTTCCCGCAGCTGAGGCAGGATAATCTGGTCGACCGCGTCCCGCACCTGCAGCGATCGGGCTGTATCCATGATGTCAACGCTGGTGGCTGTGAGGTGCACAAATGGTTTGGCATCGTCCGAAACCCGGCGCTGTACACAATTGACCAAGGCTCTGATATTGTGCTTGGTTTTCTCCTCTTCAGCCTGCACCTCTTTGCTGTCGACGGATTCACATGCTTTTTGAATTTCCTCGGCTGCCGCAATTGTACAGAGGCCCTCATCGGCCAGTGCCTTGACCAGTGCCGTTTCAACCTGGAGGCAGTATTGCACGTAGGCATCTTCTGACAGAATAGCGGAAAGTGTTTTCCACAGGGCTGGATTGTCGGCGCGGTAGCGGCTGTCTAACGGGCTGAGGTTGTCAAACACAGTACAGGTCTCCTTTCGTCGAAACAGCAGTCACGATGTATACTCTGCGCAGGGAAGCGTAACGGTGAAGCGCGTGCCTTTTCCAAGCTGGCTGTTCGCTTCGATCTTACCGCCATGGGCCTGAACGATATCGCGGACAATGGCTAGGCCGATTCCGGATCCGCCGGTCTTCCGTGTTCTTGACGGGTCTACCCTGTAAAACCGCTCAAAAATCAAAGGCAGCTGATCGGGTGCAATTCCCTGCCCGTAATCCTTTACGGTGAAAACTGCATGGCCATCATTTGCGGAAGTGGCAAGCTCGACCCGGCCCCCCGGCGGCGAGTAGTCCACGGCGTTGCTTAGTAGATTAACACAGACACGGAAGAATCTCTGTTCGTCACCCTCAATCATGGGATTGGACTCCGCAAGCCCGAGACAAAGTGAAACCTGGTTCTCATGGGCCAAGGGACGCATGTGGCCCACGGCATCGGAAACAACCTTGTTGAGCGAAAAGGGCGTTGGCTTCCAAAGCGGCGCTTCGGCGTCCGTCAATTCGGTAAGATCATCGACCAATGTCGACAGACGCTTTACATCCGCTTCCACCGCATTCCAGCTGTCTGCCGTGCAGGGCACTACGCCGTCCCGCATGGCTTCGATGTAGCCTCGAATCGTGGTCAACGGCGTCCGCAGTTCATGGGAGATGTCGGCTGTTGTTTTCTTGCGCAGCCGCTCCAATCGACTGAGGTTGGCTGCCATTTGGTTGAAGACCTTGGCCAGGTATCCTAGTTCATCATTGGTCTCTGTGGTGACCTGCTGGTCCAAATCACCAGCCGCCATGCCGCTGGCTGCCTGTGACAGTATTTGCAAGGGGCGCACGAGGCGCTGCGACAATAAAAGGCTCAACAGCACAGCCAAGGCCACAGCCCCTAGGCCCGCGGCGATGATAGAGCGGTTGATCGTCTGGCGAAAGGCAAGATCCGCCGGGGAAAACACGTCCCGTTCGATGCTGAGAGAGCTGAGGCGAATGTAACCTGCCGTCGACTCGTCCAAGGTCATGGGGAGGCGGACAATGTTAGCCCCGGCTTGCGGCTCGACAATGCCCCGGCGTCCATGCATGCCCATGCCCCTGCGTTCCACAGCACTGTCGAATCGGACCTCCCCGTCGGCTGTTGTAATCTGAATCCACCGATTGGCCATGGCCGCCATGCGAGTGAGTTCCGGCCTGATGTCGTCCCAACTGTCGGACTCCCGTACCACGTCTTCCACGGCTTCTGTGAAAGACGCACTCCTTTGCAGCTCCATGTCCATCAGGTAACGGGCGAATTGCTGATCAATTGCATAGTTTATGGACCATGATACCAAAACAATTGTCACAGCAGTGAGCGCGATGAAGTGGGCAACTAGTTTCCAGCGTAGATTAAACCGAGCCATCGTTTGCATCCTCCCAACGATAGCCGACTCCATGGACGGTTCCGATGCGGCGCCTTCTGCCGTCTGCTTCCAATTTCTGCCGAAGATTTTTGATATGGACATAGATCGAATTTTCGCCGCCACCGTATTCGAGGCCGAATACCCGGTCCGCCAATTCTTGTCGGGAAAAAACTCTGCCGGGGTGGCGGGCCAAGGTGGCCAGCAACCGGAACTCCGTCGGCGTTATACTAATGGCCTGTTCGTCCAGGCAGACCCGATGCTGCGCCCAGTCAATGACCAGACTCCCGTCTCGGCTTGCATAGGGTTCGTCATCCAATCCGCCGCTGCGCCGCAGTACCGCTTTCACCCGTGCTGTCAGTTCTCTTGGGCTGAACGGCTTGCATACATAGTCGTCGGCTCCCAGTTCTAGGCCGATCACCCGAGCATCTTCCTGGGTTTTGGCGGTTAAGATGATGATGGGAAGCTGCGAAATTCCCCGAACATAGCTGCAGATTTCTTCACCGGATACCGACGGAAGCATCAGATCCAGGACCATAAGATCGGGCATTGAGCGCCCTAGGTAATCCAGTGCTTCCTCTCCGTCGGCGGCGCGATCCACTTCGAAGCCGGCGGCGCGCAGGTAGGTAGAAACCAGATTGCCAATCCGTTCTTCATCTTCGACAACCAAGATCCTTGGGCTCATACAATCAACCTCCCCTTTCCATTGTACCGGAAATGTCTGAAGAAATCCTTAAGGGTTTTCAAGGGTTTCAGCACGGGTTCGGTTGGTAGAGCGGAATCTCTTGTCCGACACAGGAGGCCGTTCAGACAGAACGTCCTCCTGTGTATGGGCTGCAGCTGTTTTCGAAGAAGGCGGGCCAGTGCGTCAGTGCAGGAAGATGAAGTAGAGCACAAAGATAATCGACACAATGTTGACCATGGCATTGGTTTTTTCCTTTTTGCCAATGAGAATGTTCAAGATAGAGTATGATACGAAACCGACTGCAATGCCGTCGGAAATGCTGTAGCTAAACGGCATCATTACCATGCAAAGAAAAGCGGGCAATGCATCGCCGAAATCTTCCCAGTTAATTTTCGTAACACTTCTCATCATCAGGATACCCACAACAATAAGCGCTGGTGCTGTAGCCGCTTCGGGAACCATTCCTACCAGCGGCATTAAGAACAATGACAGCAAAAACAGTACGGCTACGGTAAGGCCTACCAAGCCAGTTCTGCCGCCTTCAGATACGCCGGAGGCACTTTCGATATACGTGGTGGTTGTGCTTGTTCCGAGCAGAGCGCCGCCCGTGGTGGCTACGGCATCGGACAAGAGGGCTTTGTCGGCTTTAGGCAGGTTGCCGTCCTTATCGAGATACCCTGCTTGGTTGGCTACTCCCACAAGCGTCCCGGCCGTGTCGAACAGATCAACAATGAGCAGTGACAGGATGACGCCAATCATGCCTAGATTCAGGGCGCCGGCGATATCCAGCTGGAAAGCGACCGACGTGAAGTCTCCCATGCTCGGTATGGCGAAAATGCCGTCAAAGGAAGGTGTGACGTCTAAGCCCGGCAGCATGCCCAGGAGCGTTGCAGCGATAATACTCCACAGCAGCGCTCCTTTGACTTTCAAGGCATATAAGACACCCGCCAGCAGGAGGCCAAAGAATGTGACAATCGAGTCCGGGTCCGTAAGCGATCCCAGCCCGACATAGGTGGCAGGATCGGCTACAACAATGCCGGAGTTCTGAAATCCGATAAAAGCGATAAAAAGGCCTATGCCGGCACTGATGGACGATTTCAGCGCCATCGGCATACTGTTTACCAGGGTACTGCGGAAATTCGTTATGCTAAGTACGATAAACAGCAGGCCTTCCAGAAAGATGATCCCCAACGCCACCTGCCAGGAGACTTGCATGCCCAGCACGATAGAGAAGGCAAAGAAGGCGTTGAGTCCCATGCCGGGAGCCAGGGCAAACGGGTAGTTGGTGGAAAACGCCATCACGAGTGTTCCGATAACCGATGCCAGGATAGTGGCAATAAAGACCCCGTTCCAGTTCATACCTGCCTCGGCGAGAATGTTGGGGTTGACAAAGATGATATAAACCATGGTCATAAAGGTTGTCAGGCCTGCAATGATCTCGGTCTTGAAATTTGTGTTGTTCTCCCTGAGTTTGAAGGTCTTCTGGAAAAAACTAGCGTCCGCTGTTGCTTGTCCCTGCTGTTTGGTCATAGATGCGGTTGCCTCCCCTTTTCGTTTTGAATAGCAATCCAGGACTATCATTCGATAAGACCCGTTCGATTCCTTCCAAACTACGAAAATTGTTCGTCTTTCCAGCGCAGGCTTCCTGTGTTCCAAGGAGCGAAGCGCCTGTATCTTGGGTGTGCCCTGCCCCTGGTGCCGCCTCTTGCTGCGCGCCCTTCCCCGGTGCGGTGCGTGGCAGAGGGGCTGGCGTTCGGCCCTAGATTCTAGACTTTGGAAGGGATTCGAAGCTCGTTCAAGAAACGTTATGTAACACGGAGTCAAATCGCCGCGCCCAATGCTGCTGCGCACTTTTCGGGAAATACCACAAGGAGTTGGTTTCAGTGAGCCGCAAGCACACCGTGAAGAAGGAACGAGTTCCGCCGGCTTTTGAAGGCCGGACTGTGTTGGAACTGCTGAAAGATGAATACCAGCTGTCTAACCGTCAGATCCAAAAGGCGTTTCGCACAGGCGGTGTTTTTGTGGATGGCCGTCGAGCCCACAGCAAACAAGTTTTGCAGACCGGTCAAATGGTCAAGTTTTCACTGCCTGCCAACCAGCAGCTGCGATTAGAGCCGGTGCCTATGGAACTCCAGGTTCTCTACGAGGGCGAAGAACTGCTGGCCATTGATAAGCCCGAGGGAGTCCTTGTTCATCCTTCGCGGCAGAGCCGCAGTCAAGCCCCTACCTTATCCCACGGTGTAGCCGATTACCTCCAACGCCGTTACGGCCACACGATCACCCCTCGCCCTGTCCATCGACTAGACGCCAGCGCTTCGGGGATCATCTTGTTTGCCCTGACGTCGCAGTTGCAGCATCACCTCACCGAAATCTGGAATACAGACCAAGTGCTGAAGAAATATTGGGCTCTAGTGGACGGTGAACTGATGCAGTATATGGACCTAAAGGATCCCATCGATGGGAAACCGGCTCACACAAAAGTGTATCCCGTCCGCAGCACGGACGGGATTACCGAAGTCGAAGTGCAGATCCTAAGCGGGCGGCCCCATCAAATCCGCCTCCACTTGCAGCAAGCTGGACACCCAATTCTCGGGGACAGCGGTTATGGTTCCGCAGATGCTGCCGCCAAAGCAGAGCGGCTCTGCCTGCATGCAGAATTCCTGCAAATTCACAGTCCAGAGATGGATTTAGACGTGAGCATATCGTCTGCGCCGCCAGCATGGCATGAAGTTCTGGCGGGCTCCGTAGAGGCATTACAGCAAGGGGGAACTGATGATTAATGAAATCATATCGGAAGGAACTGTGGTTTGAGACCCGAACCAGGCGTGCCCTGGTTCGAATTACCGACGATCTTGAACAGGTGCTGCATGAAAGCGGCATTGGCGAAGGCTTGCTGTTGTGCAATGCCATGCACATTACCACCAGCGTTTTCGTCAACGATGACGAGCCGGGACTGCACCAAGATTTCGAGGACTGGCTGGAACAGCTAGCACCGGAAAAGCCGCACTCCCGTTATCGGCACAACGGGTATGAGGACAACGCCGATGCCCATCTCAAACGAACGATTATGGGACGGGAAGTGACACTGGCCGTAACCGATGGGCAATTGGATCTGGGCCCATGGGAGCAGGTCTTCTACGGCGAGTTCGATGGGAAGCGCCGCAAACGTGTCTTGGTTAAGATTATCGGGGAATAGAATAATGCAGTCCGGGAACGAATACACATTCCGTTCCTGGACTGCTTTTTTCATTGGTTCCTGAGCTGTTGCGTGATGGATTGCAGTTCGGTTTCGATGGACTGCCGCTCGTCCTCATCGGTCAGCTCATGCAATTTGGCCGTCAATGCAGCTGCACGGGTTTCGAGAACGAGACGGCCAGCCCCCTTTTCCGTAGTGGGCTGCTGGTACTGATCCCATGTTCCAGGGAAAAAGCGCGGCGGCATTCGTCCGAAATCCAATATATGGGTACCTGTGCCGGCTATAAAGCGGCGGTCGTGGGTGGCGAACAGCAGTGTTTCTGGATAGGCTTGCAGAACTTCCGCCAGGGCATCAAGCCCTGTAATGTCAAGGTAGTTTGTCGGTTCATCCAAGACCAGGATATTATACCGTCCCAGGATGATCTTGGCCAAGGAAGCTTTCACTCGCTCACCGCCGCTGAGCTGGCTGACGGGCTGCTGCATTTGGTGGCGGGCAAACAACAGCCTGGCCAGAATGGTTCGAACGAATGCCTCGCGGTAAGCCGATGTTTCCATCATATTTTCCAGCAGCGTTTTGTTGCCGCGCAGGGTGCGCATGTCTTGGTGGAATAACCCTATCGACGCCGACCCAGGAACCGTGAGGCCCTCGCAGCCCTGCTCCAAGCAACGGAGGAACGTGGTCTTGCCGCTGCCGTTCGGACCCACCACCGCCAGCTTGGCGCCCTTAGGAAGCTGCATGTTCAGATCCGAAAAGACAATGCTGCGGCCTGCGCGGCCGGCGGCATCCTGCGCTTGGACGGCAAAGGCACTGTTTAGCGTATCTTCGGGTGCGAGGTCGAACCGAACCGGCGACTGCTCCACTGGTTTTTCCACCGCCTGCAGCTGTTCGAGCCGTGACTCAATGGCTTTAGCGCCTCGATCCAGTTTGCTCTTTTTGGTACCGACGGCACGCTTGTGCAACCGAGCCTCTGCGTTGCCCATGCGCTTAGGTGTCTTGCGCATCGACTGGGACTGCTGTTTCTTCTCCGACAATGCTCGCTGCAGGCGTTGTTTTTCCGATGCATACTGCTCATAGTGATGGAGCGCTTCTAGCTCCCTTCTGGCTGATTCCTTCTCAAAGGCGCTGTAGTTGCCCCGGTACACCTCGAGTTTTCCTTCGTTGAGATGCCAGATGTGTGTACAAAGGTTATCGAGCATGGTACGGTCGTGACTGACCAGAACGACAGCGCCGGACCGATGCCTCAACTCCTTCTCCAATCGGATAATGCCTTCCATATCCAGATTGGACGAAGGTTCATCCAGCAAAAGAAGGTGGCTGGGGCGTGCCAAGACCTCGGCCAACTGGGCGCGGGTTTCCTCACCGCCGCTCATCTGCAGACGCAGGGGCACGGACCAGGGGCCGGCGGTCTCTCGGGCAAGGATCTGCTGCCGCTCGTGGGGAAATTGCTCAGCCAGCACCGTCGTTCCGCGCCCTGTA
>PUOC01000001.1 GCA_003551965.1 Clostridiales bacterium
CTTTCCGACGATTCCCCTTTGGATGGCCTTGGCGGCTGCACTGCCGCGGCATTGGACGGGGCTGCAGGTATATTTCGGAATTACCGTTATCCTTTCCATCATTGGATGGACCAGTCTGGCCCGGGTCGTGCGCGGGAAGTTTTTATCCCTTCGTGATGAAGACTTTGTTACCGCCGCTCGAATCTGCGGTGCCAGCGAGTTCCGTATCATTGGACGCCATCTGTTGCCTTCATTTTTCAGTCACATCATTGCTGCAGTGACGTTGGCGATTCCATCCATGATACTAGCGGAGACATCCCTGAGCTTTCTGGGCATAGGGCTGCGGGCCCCGACCATCAGCTGGGGTGTGCTGCTGCAGGAAGCCCAGAGCGTCTACACGCTGGCCATGGCACCCTGGCAGCTGCTTCCAGGACTGTTTGTCGTCGTAGCTGTGCTGGCCTTTAACTTTGCCGGTGATGGCATGCGGGATGCTGCCGATCCGTATGCCAGTCTCAAGAAATGAGTACGGGAGGTCGCCTCATGAGTGACAGGAATCGCATATTGGAGATATCTGACCTTAAGGTAGAGTTCAATACCAAAGAAGGCCTGGTGAAAGCACTGCAGGGTGTCGACCTAGAGTTGTATGAACAGGAAACGCTAGGACTGGTGGGAGAGAGCGGCTGCGGTAAGAGTATGACAGCCCGCGCGATGCTGCGGATTATCCCCGAACCGGGCGAAATTACCGCCGGTTCCATCATGTTTTTCGTCAACGGCCAGTGGACCGACATTACCAAACTCCACATTGACAGCGAAGAACTTCGAGCCATTCGGGGACAGCGCATCGGCATGATCTTTCAAGAGCCCATGACTTCACTGAGTCCGGTCCATACCGTTGGCAGCCAAGTGGCGGAAGCGCTGACCCTGCACCAGACCGTAGACCGCAAAACGGCAAACAACCGGGCGGTGGAGATGCTCAGTTTAGTGGGTATTCCTGATGCTAAGAGCCGTGCCAACAGTTATCCCTTTGAGATGAGTGGCGGCATGCGGCAGCGGGTGATGATCGCCATGGCCTTGACCTGCAGTCCCAACATTTTGATCGCCGATGAAGCCACCACCGCCTTGGATGTGACCATCCAAGCACAGATTTTGGAACTGCTGCAGCGGCTGCAGAATGACATGAAGATGGCTATTATCGCCGTAACCCATAATCTCGGGGTCGTGGCCGCCATATCCCAGCGAGTGAGTGTCATGTATTTGGGTAAAATCGTAGAAGAGGCGTCCACTGTAGACATATTCGATGATCCCAAACACCCCTATACGGAGGCCCTTTTACTGTCGGTTCCGCAGTTTTCGGAGACGGAGGAACATCATCGTCGTCCTCTGCAGACCATTGAAGGCGATATACCTGACCCCTACACACAATTGCCGGGTTGTCCTTTCCATCCACGCTGTACGAAGCGTATTGACGGCCACTGTGACAGGGTAGTACCGGAAATGATTGTATTGCATGACACGCGCAAAGTGCGATGTCATCTTTACCAGCAAGGGGGAACAACGACGTGACAGACACGATACTGGATGTGCAGGACCTCAGGAAATATTTCCCCGTCAAAAAGGGGTTCTTCCGCCGGCACGTCGGTGATGTCAAAGCCGTTGACGGCGTCAGCTTTACGGTCGATCGCGGTGAAACGCTTGGCCTTGTGGGTGAGAGCGGCTGTGGTAAGACCACCACCGGACGTTCTGTGCTGCGGGCTATTGAACCCACATCCGGAAGCATTCGCTTTTTCGAAAACGGAAAGGATCCTGTCGACGTAACCCAGCTGACCAAAGCCGGCATGCGCCACTTGAGGCAGAAGATGCAGATGATCTTCCAAGATCCCTATGCCAGCCTCAATCCACGCATGACGGTGGAAGAAATCGTCAAAGAGCCCTTATTCTGCTTTGGAGTCGGCACCGCCCGGGAACGCCGGGAACGGGTGGGAGAACTGTTGCAAGTGGTGGGATTAGACCCTAAGTATATGTCCCGCTATCCCCATACCTTCAGCGGCGGACAACGACAGCGGATCGGCATTGCCCGGGCGCTAGCGCTGCATCCCGACCTGATTGTGGCCGACGAGGCCGTGTCTGCTCTGGATGTCTCGGTGCAGGCCCAGGTATTGAATCTGATTTTGGAACTGCAGAACCAATTCCATTTGACCTATATTTTCATCGCCCATGACATCGGTGTTGTGGACCACATCTGCGACCGTGTGGCTGTGATGTATATCGGCAAGATGGTGGAGGTGGCTGGGACCAAGAGCCTGTTCCGCTCGCCCAAGCATCCCTATACGGAGGCGCTGCTGTCAGCGGTGCCGAGGCCGAACCCGCACTACGAACTGAAGCGAATGGTTCTGGAAGGAGAAGTGGTTGATCCGGCCCACCGTCCTTCCGGTTGTGCTTTCCATCCCCGGTGCCGTTATGCCGATGGACTCTGTGCTGCCGAGACGCCGGCTATGGAGACGGTACCGCAGGAGGACAGCAGAGGTTCGCACGCCGTGGCCTGCCATCACTTCAAAGAACTGCAGTTGAAGGGTGTCTTTCGGTAAGGCGACGCCGGCGTTGTTTCCTGTGGCAACTGGAAATA
>PUOC01000309.1 GCA_003551965.1 Clostridiales bacterium
CACACACACACACACACACACACACTCAAAACAGATTGGAGTTGATGGAGTGGTTCTACGCTCCGACTCGCCCTCTGAAGTGCGTACTCTGGCCAAGAAGGTGGAGGCGATGCGTGCATCCTCGGCACAAGCACTGCAGCTCGAGAGGGCAACTGTGGAGCATGTCACAGCAGCAGGGATGGGTGGGTCACTTCAGGTGCTTCTGTATGGGGCGTGCCAGATGCCCGCACTGACTCAGATGCCCAGCTTGAGCGGCGTGCTAATTTTACCTTTGTGTTAGGCAGCTCATGGCGTGCTCTATCGAGCGTACAAGTATCCTTGTTTCCCTACGCGCCTTGCTCAACTGTGCACCGCCCACCCACGATGCGGCCGCAGGTGAGCGCGTGTGTGTTGATCTAGCGCAGATGTTGCACCCTGGGGAAGGGCTGCTGGTCGGCAGTTTTGCCAAAGGGCTGTTCCTTGTGCACTCTGAATGCCAGGCAAGTCTGCATACTCGCAAGGTCTGCACTGCCCTGGAGATGCACACAGCGTAACATGTCTTGTCTTGCTTGGGAATTGCTAAGGCACACACGCGCGCACAAACACACACACACATACACACACACACACATACACATGCGCTCCCTCACCCACGCTTTTCACCCTCTCCCATTGCAACCTCAGGAGAGCAATTACATCGCCAGCCGGCCTTTTCGTGTGAACGCCGGGGCTGTGCACGCGTACGTGGCCTGCCCTGATGGCCGCACAGCCTACCTACAGGTTGGCCTCTCCGCTGGTGTCCTGTGGGCAGTAGGATCGCGCTGAGCTCGGCACTCGACTCAGGTCCTCACCCACCCTAGCCGTGCAAGGTTCAGGAGGTTCAAGAGGGAGCCAGACAAAGGCTAAACGGTCCCACCCATGCCCCTGCCTGCTTGTGTGTGCCCCACCTGCCATCCACCGCTTTGCCTGCACCCCCTTGCAGGAGCTGCGTGCTGGGCGGGAGGTGCTGATCTGCAACCCTGCAGGTGCGCTTGGTGCTGGAGGCATGGGTGAAATGTACCTGCCCCCACCACCCCAGGTGGCCTTGTGCTGAACTCCCTCCCCTTTTTGTTTCCGCAGGGCGCACGCGGCGAGGCCTGGTGGGGCGCTCCAAGCTTGAGACGCGGCCGATGATGAGCATAGGCGTGCGCATAGGCAAAGAGGGCACGCCCCTGAACATAATGCTGCAGGTGGGGAAGAGCTGGCCCTGTGCGCGCCCTTTTTTCCATCCAGACCAAAGACAGCTCACCCTCCTCACCTCACTGTGTTTAGACTATTAATCAGAGTTATTTGATACGAACTCACTGCGCTGGCTCGCCCAAAAAAACCTGTGCGTGCAGAACGCTGAGACCGTCAAGCTGGTGGCAGCAGGGGATGGCTCAGGAGGGGGGGCGGGGAGTGGGTGGCGCACAGTGAGCGTGTCCGCGCTCAAGGCCAGAGATGAAGTGCTGGTGTACAGGCCGCACACGGCCGCTCGCCACATGGGCGTGGCGATCACAGAATTCATCCACGAACAGTAGAATAAAAACAATGTTGTCAGTCCAGCACCCGCACAGCGGGCACAACCAGGCGCGGCTCGCTCCCTGAAGCCCGTGTGCTCCGCAAGCACACGCACGCCAGCAGCGAGGCGCAGCCGCTCCGCTCCACACGCTCTGCACGCTCCGCCGCGCTCATCGCCCTCCACGCATCGCCGGTTGCGCTCAGCAGCACGGACAGCGCAGCGGGCGACACACTGACCACGCATTCCCTTGCTGCCAAGCCTGCTGCTGCACTGCTCGCTCCCAACCCTGCCCCCCTTGGTGCAGCTGCCAGGCCCGCCACCCCTGCTGTGTCCCACCTCACTTCGCTGCCGGAGCAGTCGAGGCAGCAGAAGGGGCAGTGCCAGAGACCATCCTGCGGGGAACGGTTTAGGGATCGCGCACTGGGAAAGCAGCGATTGGGCGACGCGACAGGATACAAGCGCCTCCAAACTCACGTGGGAGTCCGGCTCATCTTGCTCGGGAGTGCTGCGGCCCCCCCCGCCCGGCTGCAGCCCTGCCCCTGCCTTGTCCTGCTCGTCTGCCTGCCCCTGGCCCGGCTGCTGGCTGCCTGCCTCCTGTGTTTGCGTGCCCCCTGCACTGGCTGGCGTGACCATCATGGAGAGGTCCTCGCGCGTGACGCGGCGCGCGCATGCCCTGCACAGCAGCGCACACATGCGCACAGCCTCCCTTTCACCAATGTGGAGTGCCGATCACTGCCTGCGTCACCCAAGTCTTGTCTTCCCAGGCACGCTCCTGCACACACTAAAAATTGTTTAGCTAAAGTCTAAAGTAAAGAAACCTCAACGCGGGCGGTGAAGTACCAAAGGTTTGGGGTAAACCCTGCAAATGCACCCCATGCGAGCACACCTGCGTAGAGCTCACCCCCCTCTTCCCTCCCAGCCTCACCTGTGCACACGCTGTGTGTGTGCCTCCAGTGACACCAGGCGTACACGGCACACATACGGGGCTGCCCTGCTTGTGTAAAGGCTTTCTGAGATCCCAGCGACAAGCGTGTGCAAGGGTACCTGTGGGTGGGTGGTGGGATCACATATTTGCTGGCG
>PUOC01000226.1 GCA_003551965.1 Clostridiales bacterium
CTGGTAGCCGCCGACCTGGTATTCCCAAACCTCCTCCGGCACCGGCTCGAAATACTGCGTTTTGTTGATACAGACGCGCTCCATCTCCGCATCGTAATCAAACCCCTTTGACTTTGTCTTTGCCACCACCGAGTCACCCTCTCCCTCGAAACGGCAGACGGGCGGGTCGAGTTCGGGGGAGTCAAGCAGATGCAGCTTTGTCAGCCGTTCGCCCAGGGCGGCCATCTCTTTGAAAAGTTTTTCGTCAGCCGTGAATGGCACACGCGGAAAGTCCATCTTCAGGAATTCGGCGTATTTTTCGCGATAGGACGGCGCATACAGCACGGCATAGATATAATAAAAAATTTCTTCGGGTATGGGTTCGTGGTCATAAACCTCAGACAAGGCTTTAACTACCTTCGGACTCAGATTCGGACGGCGTTCTTTTGATTCCTGTGAAGCGAAAAGGTCATTTCGATCAGCGTCAGGATAGAGATAGAGAGGAAAATTTACATTACCACCTCGATAAAAGAGATTATAATCCTCTATGTTTTGAGAACAAAATATAAGGTTCCATTCACCTTGTCCTACCACATGGCCTTGCCTGCCAACACAAATTGCCAAATTTTTGCGCCCTAACATATGGCGCATTATTTCTTTACGATTCCGCTCGATGAAGGACGAATGATAAAAAAGCCATCTTTTATCAAAAGGTCGATAGAGACACCTTGTAATTTTGTCATTCCACGCCTCATCTCTTTTTAACTCAATACGTGCTGCATTTAAATTCCAACCCGTTTTGTTTCTCAAACCATATGCTTCGCTAATTAAATCATTTGTCATATTCGGATCGCAAAGGGACCTTACGCGACGTTTAAGCCTGTCAACATTGAAATCGTAAACAAAACCATCTCGTGAGGTTACTATCCCAACATTATTTGACGGGAAAATATCCGATATCTTGAAAAATCTATAGTAGCGAGATTCTAGTGTTGAATCACATGGTTTAAAAGGATAAAAAGGCGCACTTGGTTGGATATCAGTCCACTCAGTATGCTCTTTATCATGAGTTTCAAGCCATGCATATTTTGTTTTTCTTAAGCCCCAGCAATCGAAATGATATACTTTAGCATCGTCTTTTGCCCCCTCTACCGTTTTGTCATGTTTAACAAAAAACGCGATAGCAACTCCTGGAAGAATATCAAAAACATTTTCATCCTTGCTGTCGTCAGGGCAAGTTTCTTTTTTGCGTGAATTTCCATGGAGATCGAGTAGAAAAATTTCGTCAAATGTATTTATCAGACTTTGCCTCATACCACGGAACGTTGCATTTTCCATATAACCGTGATTTGTGATCATTCCCACCACACCACGCCCAGCCTGATCAACCTTCCATTGGGCAAAGCGAAGAAACTTTACGTAGTCGTCCTGAAGTCCTTTTGGGTTGCGTTCCTCTAATGGCTTACCATTAACCTGTCTATAGCCTTTAATAAGATTTGTAATCCATTCGCCTGTATTGGAAGAAAAATACGAATACGGTGGATTTCCGAGGATCACCAGGATCGGTTTTTTGTTCTTAACCTCGCCGGCCAGGCGCGACTCCTCGGCCAGCGCCGAAAAACCCGGGAATTTCGTCTGGCTCAGGTCCTCGTTATCCAGGCTGTTGGTCAGGTAAAACGGCATCCGTTCGTCGTCTCGCAGCCGGTGTCCAAGTTCTTCAAGAAAAAAACCCATCTTCAGGTGCCCGACCGCATACGGCGCCATCATCAGCTCGAACGCATAAAAATTCTTCAGGATGTGATTGCGTATAAAATCCTCGCGTCCACCCGTGCCGTATTTGCTCTCGAATTCCTCGACCGCCTGCTGCGCAGCGCGTGCAACAAATGTCATGGTGCCGGCTGCCGGATCCAGCAACGTGACGCCCTCGGAGGCCAGGCCGTCCTGCTTGCCGAACTTTTCCTTCAGCAGGTCGTGAAGCGAACGCACGATGTAACCGACCACCGGCTCGGGTGTGTAGTACACGCCGCGCCGCTCGCGTTCCTTCGGATCATACTTCGCCAGGAACGTTTCATAAAAATGCACGATCGGGTCGCTGCCCTTCCCCTCGTGGTAGTAGCGGTCGAGGATGCCGGGCGCATCGGCCACCGCCAACACGTTCGCGATGTCGTCCACACACCAGATCAGCTCCTCCGAAAGCATCTCATCTTCCAATGAGACGAGCCGGAACAGGTTGCGCAGAATGCCGATCGTGTGCGGTATGTTGCCGTAAGCCGTGCGGCGGTTGAAATCTTCCCCGGCACGCATCCGGGCGGCGAAGAGACCGTAGGTGATCGTCTGAGCGAAGAGGTCGGCGAACTGATCCGGCGTCAGCGTACCGATCAGGAAGGTACGGAACGCCTCGAAGAAACCCGTCAGTATACCGCTGTCGTCGGTTTCGTGTTCAAGTTCCCGGCCGGTGATGTCGCTCAGGAACCGGGTGCGTTTCGCCAGCTCGACGGCCAGCGATTCGGCATTGTAGCCGCGTGGGAGCGAGAAGCTCAGGAAACGGTCGAGAAGCTCGTGCAGCTCGTCCGGATTCTCCGCAGGCGGCGTCGTTTTCAGCAC
>PUOC01000275.1 GCA_003551965.1 Clostridiales bacterium
CATCGCGAAAAAAACGCTTCGCTCTCACCATGTCTTGGAATTTCAGGAAAGTAATCTGCGACGAAGGTCGGTTTGGCTGCCCAGGCATCTGATATCCCCCTCTTATTTTGTTTCCCGGTGCTGCTGCCATCAGCCCATGGGCTGTGACACACGCACCGTCCACCCCAGCCGAGCCAGAGCAGCACCGACAGCCTTCTTCTACAGCTGCTGTCCGGAGCGTCTTGTGCGCATCAATCCACACCACTATTATATCATGTTTTTCAATAATGATACACGTTATCTTTTCTGGGAAGCATCTCTGTGCTGCCGAAGCAGCAGAGGAATCTGTCAGGTTGCTGTCGAAATTATATCATAGAAAGCTTTTTGACAGCGAAGTCCGAGGATCGCGCTGCCTTACAAAACCATAGAATGGAAGATGCCGCCGTTATGAGCGCCATACATAAGTTCTACATTATTACCTTCCTATACTGGTTTTCGCTGTACGTTTACATGCCCATTCTGTCCCCTTATGTGGAGCATCTCGGAGGTTCCTTAAGCATGGTCGGCTTAGTCGTCGGCTCCTATGGGCTCGTACAGCTGTTCCTGCGAGTACCCATGGGGATCACCTCTGATCTCATGAGCAATCGCCGGTTCTTCATTGGCCTCGGGATGGCGTTGGCGGGCATCAGCGCTGTGGGAATGGGGATGGCTCCTTCAGCGCCGGTAGTCCTTGGCTTCCGGGCTTTGTCCGGCGGCGCTGCCACCGTTTGGGTGGCATTCACCGTTCTGTTCTCTAGTTATTTCGCCTCCGAAGACGCTTCCAAGGCCATGGGCTTGATTGTGTTTCTCCAATCCTTAGGCCAGATGACCGCGAGCACGCTGGGCGGTTTTTCTGCAGATCTGTGGGGATGGCGGGCGCCATTCTTCATCGCTGCAGGTGCTGCCCTCCTGGGTTGGGCCTTCGTACCGGCCATCGCCGAGTCGAAGAAAGTGCAGCGCGGGCCTCGGGTGGAGATCCGCTCCCTGTTGGCCGTAGGCAAGCAGCCGCTGGTACTCATTGTTTCGTTTCTAGCCGTTTTACTCCAATGGCTGACATTTTCCACGGTGTTCGGATTCACACCCAGCTATGCTGTAAGCATAGGAGCATCCAACAGCGAATTGAGCATTTTGGCTTTGGTTTCTTCCCTGCCCGCTGCCTTGACCGCTCTTCGCTGCGGACACTGGGCCGAGAAATACGGCGACCGCCAGGTGCTCGCCGCAGGTTTTATCCTTTTCGGTCTAGGGGCATTTCTGATTCCCCGCTCGGGAACGATGCTCCTCCTGTACCTTACGCAGGCGGTGGGGGCTATGGGACGCGGTGCGGTATTTCCCCTGCTCATGGGTTTGAGCATCAGTGATATTTCCAATGATAAACGAGCCACCGCCATGGGTTTCTTTCAGTCCATTTACGCATTGGGCATGTTTGCTGGTCCCGCCTTGACCGGTGTCATCAGTGAAAGCCTCGGTCTGCACCGGGGATTTGATATCGTCGCACTGGTGGGTGCAGGAGCAGCTGTCATGACCTTTGCTGTGCTGCACCGGGCCAAAGCCGCATCCCAATAACAGGAAAAGGAGGCCGCGATCATGACTGCAGAGAGTTCTTGGCAGGCTATCAACCCGGCTACAGGAGAATCCTTAGGTGAGGTTCGAAAGACTCGCATCGATGATGTTCCAGACCTTTACCGCTCCGCCCGGCAAGGTTTCCAGTCCTGGTCCACCTTGTCCATCGCAGCACGGATGGGCTATTTAAAAAGGCTGCGCGTCTACTTGGCCGCCCACGCCGACAAGGCGGCCAAAACTATCAGCAAGAGCACGGGGAAGGTGCAAAGTGAAGCAGTTGTGAACGAGGTCTTCCCTGTATTGGACATGCTGGAATACGTTGAGAAAAACGCCGAAAAAGTGCTGGGAGTTCAACCGAAGCCAACTCCTGTATTCTTTCTAGGTAAGTCATCGCATGTGGAGTACCAGCCCCGCGGTGTTGTACTTGTCATATCGCCCTGGAATTATCCCTTTCACCTCACGATGATTCCGATTATCAATGCCTTGGCTTCTGGCAACACCGTTGTTTTTAAAGCCTCTGAGGTCAGCCCCATGGTGGGCCAGTTCATTGAAGACCTGTTTTACCAAGTGGGATTCCCCGATAACGTGGTGCAGGCAGCGCACGGAGAAGCTGATCTCGGTGAGGCCCTCGTCCAGGAACACCCCGACTACATCTTCTTCACGGGCTCCGTCCGTGCAGGGCGCAGTATCCAGGCACGGGCTGCCGAGATGTTGGTGCCCACGACCATCGAACTCGGGGGCAAGGACCCGATGCTGGTCTTTGAAGATGCCCCTTTCGAAAGGGCTGTCAACGGTTGCCTGTGGGGGGCGCTGACCAACAGCGGACAGGTCTGCATGTCGGTAGAACGCGTCTATGTGGAGCAGAGTCTGTTTGAGCGTTTTGTGGAACGCTTAGTGGAGAAAGTGCAGACGCTGTCCCAGGGCACAGACGAAAACGCGGATGTCGGAGCCATGACCAGCCGAAAACAGATCGAGATCGTACGCAGCCACATCGAA
>PUOC01000225.1 GCA_003551965.1 Clostridiales bacterium
ATAAAGGCCTGCGTCTCTGTTCTCTGCGGAAGTCCAGAGAACCTGGCAGCGATGCTTCCTCCACTGTTCGCGGACCAAGGCATCATCTTTGTTGAGAACAGCTATGCCCTTCGGTCCGACCGCCTGCAGCATTTCGCCCTTGGCGTCGGCCACTGCATCAAGGGATCCCAAGAGCTCCAGGTGCACGGGCCCGATGTTGGTAATGACGCCAACGTCGGGCGGCGCGATATCTGTTAGAGCGGAGATCTGGCCTGGGCCGCGCATGCCCATCTCCAGCACAAGCACATCGCACTGGCCGTCCATGGCAAGAATGCTGAGCGGCAGACCGATTTCATTGTTGAAATTACCGCGGCTCGAGTGCGTGAGGATTTCTGACGACAATACGGCGGCAGTCATATCCTTGGTCGTGGTCTTCCCGTTGCTGCCGGTCACAGCAACTACCTTGGCCCCATGCTGCTTAAGATAGCTGCGAGCCAAATTCTGCAGCGCAGTCAATGTGTCTGCCACCTTGAGCACTCGCTTTCCCTCAAACTCCGGCCGAGAAACCAGCACAGAGGCCCCCTGTTCAAGAGCCTGGGCAGCGAAGTTGTGTCCGTCGGTACGCTGGCCAGGGAGAGCCACAAATAGTGACCCCGGTCCGGCCTGCCGCGAATCAATCACCACCGACGAAACTTCTGTAGACTCGTCGGAGTGTATACCCATCCATTGGCTGAGACGGCTAAGGGTTGTTGGTTTCATTGGCTGCCAACTCCTTCAATACTGCCAAAGCTTCTTCGCGATCATCGAAATGCAGAGTTCTACCGTCAATTTCCTGGTATGTCTCATGGCCTTTGCCCGCTATAACAACCATATCGCCTGCTCGAGCCATGCCTATCCCCTGACGGATAGCGCGGCGCCGATCGACTTCCACATGGTAATCACCAAAGCCTACGTCCCGCAGGCCTTTCTCGATCTGTCGACAGATGGCAGCCGGGTCTTCGCTGCGGGGATTATCAGAAGTAATGATGATATAATCGCTGTACTTGGACGCCGCTTTTGCCATGAGAGGCCGTTTGGCAGCATCCCGATCACCGCCGGCCCCGAACACGCTGATGATCTGCCCGGTTGCACTACCCCGTGCTGTCGACAATACATTGTCAAGACTGTCTGGAGTATGAGCATAGTCCACCACAACCCCAAAGGGCTGTTGGACCTGAACAGGTTCAAATCGTCCGGGAACTGGCTCCAAGGCATGCATTGCATGGTCGATCTGCCGGGCCGAGAAGCCTTCTTGGCAGAACACCGCCGCCGCGGCCAAAGAATTGTAAACATTGAATTTGCCCGAAAGAGGCAGCGATACGTTCATGGGGCCCACAGGGCTGTGCAGCTCATACCGCAATCCCATTTCCGACAGAACGACATTGCGAGCGGTAACATCGCAATCACTGTTCAAGCCGTAGGTGATAGGCCGCACACGGCATTGGCTGCGCATAGTCTGCCCAAAGGCGTCATCCATGTTGATCACAGCCGCTTTGTTCTTCAGAGAACCCGTGGAGCCCAAGCTTGCAAACAGCATCGCTTTCGCCGCAGCATAGTCCTCCATGGTCGGATGAAAGTCAAGGTGATCCTGGCTCAGGTTGGTATACACAGCCACGTCGATGTCCATGTAGTCCAAACGGCGCAAAACCATCCCATGGGAAGATGCTTCAAAGACAAAATAATCAGTTCCTAAAGCGACAAGTTCTGCCATAAAAGCCTGCAGATCAATGGACTCTGGCGTGGTACGCCCCGTCTCATACACTGTTTGCCCAATCATGCGCTGCACCGTTCCGGCAAGCCCCACCGCATAACCCGTCTCTTCTAAGCCTTTCTTGATCAGATAAGTAGTTGTCGTCTTGCCATTGGTTCCCGTCACAGCAATTACTCGGAGTTTTCGAGAAGGGTGGCCATAGTATCGAGCAGAAGCTTCAGCCATGGCACGGCGGGTATCGTCGGTGACTAGCTGCGGAATCGAAAGCCCCGTGGCCGGAGTTTCCACCATGACAGCGGCTGCTCCGCGCTTGATGGCATCATCGATGAATCTGTGGCCATCGACATTGAACCCCTTAACGGCTATGAAAAGCCAACCGTCTCGCACGCGTCTCGAATCATAGGTCATTCCGGAGACTTGAACATCGCGTCCGAGAAGTTTCCATGGACTATAGTACAACAACTGGGATAAATACATGGCAGTCACTCCCACTTTTGACGAAACATAGCGCGGATAACACTACCGGCCTCAACATGGGAACCGGCCTCTGGTTCCTGCTTGACAAGGAAACCACTGCCCTGAGCATCTAAGTGCAGGTTCAGGGCCTCCGCGCGGCCCAGCGCCTCCCGCATGCTGAGACCATCCAAAGAAGGCACCTCAACCATCTCAGGGGTAAGCTTTGGAAAAAACTGAAGAGCTACCACGGCATCGGCGTGCGTGCGAACCCCCGGAGCCGGACGTTGGTCCACAACATATTCACCACTGCCTTGATAACTCCATGTTAAGCCTTCTTCAGCCAGCAGCACCTGCGCTTCGAGAAGAGGACGGCTGCGCACATTGGGAATATGCGGTTCACTAGGCGTTTCCACGTCGGATATCGCATCGACCCCAAGTTGGTCTAGGGCTTTTTCCATGACCGTGCTGAATACTGGCGCCGCAAGAACGCCTCCGTAGCGGTTATCTGCCTTCGGATTGAAAAGTACTACAATTCCCGTAAGCCGCGGGTTGTCCAGGGGCGCAAAACCGACAAATGAAGCAATTCGGTCGTCGCCGTAACCACCGGAGACGGGCACTTCTGCCGTTCCCGTCTTACCCGCAACAGGGTAACCGGGGATGTCGGCTTGGCTGCCGGTTCCATTAAGAACAGCACTCCGCATCAAATAAGACGTCTTCGCTGCTGTCTCAGGAGATATCGGTGCGGCAAGCACCTCAGGCTCCGTGGAGTGCTTCAAATTCCCTTCTGAATCTCGTATTTCCTGCACATAATAGGGCCGAAGCAGTTCTCCTCTGTTGGCAATGGCATTAACGGCGCATAATAACTGCAATGGACTCATGGCAACGCCTTGCCCAAAACCGATGTTTGCCCACTGCAGAGTTTCACCAAATTGGATCTCGCCGGGTGCCGGCAGCCTTCCGGAAGTTTCGCCGGGGAAATCAATCCCCAACCGATCGCCAATGCCAAAGTCTCTTAGGTAGGGGTAAAACCGGGAAGGTCCTAGGTCCACGGCCAATTTCGCGAAGGCGATATTGTCCGATGTCTCCATTGTTTCCACAAATGTCTGTTCCTCAGGCATTCGCCGGTTCCAGTTCCGGACCCGTCCACCGCCAACCTGCCAGCTGCTGCCGCTAGAGAAGACCGTATCAAAATCCACAGCCTCAAGGTCCAGACCGGCCGCAGCCGTAAGAACCTTCAAGGTTGAACCCGGTTCGAACTGATCAGCAACCCCGATGTTCCGACGCACATGACTGCCGTAATCCTGATATCGATTGGGATCAAAGGACGGATAGATGGCATTGGCTACAATGCCACCGGTTTTCGAATCCATAAGCAAGATAATGCCGCGATCGCTGCCGGAAGCCTCCACCGCCTGTTCCAGCTCCGTTTCAGCCATATATTGGACTTTCGCATCCATGGCCAAAACCAGTTCATCGCCGTGCTCTGGCGGATTGATTACGCCTGGCTGTGTAGGTATTCGCCGCTGTGTCGCGTCCCATTCCTGGGTCCAGGTTCCGGGGCTGCCGCGCAATAACTCATCATATTGGTATTCCAAGCCTTCCAATCCTTGGTTATCAATTCCCGAGAATCCCAAAACATGACTTCCCAATACGCCCTGGGGATAGTATCGCTGCGGACGTTCAATCAAGCGGATACCCGGTATGTTCAGATGCCGGATGGCCTGGGCCTGTTCCCAGTCGAGACTGCGGTCCAGCCAGGTACTGGTCTCCAGCGATGCAAAGAGCTCGAGCAGCTCCGCTGTGGTAAGGGCCGTAACGGCCGACAAATCCTCTGCTGCCTCCGCATCATTGCGGGCGGGGTGCGGAACGGCATAGACGGCCTCCGCTCCAACACTCATGGCCAAGATCGTGTGGTTGCTGTCGTAGATGTTGCCGCGGCGCGGATCGATTGTGGTCGGACGAGTTCGCTGTGCCTGCGCCAACTGGGAAAAACGCTGATGCTGCAGAATCTGCAGGTAGAACAAACGCCCACCAAGGGCGGCAAATCCCAGCAAAGAGAGGAGCAGCATGACCGCAACACGGCGTCGAATTATCCTCCTATTGTCCATTCCAGCCAGCTTTAATCCCTCCCAACGGCAGCCATCGATCGGCCCACGCAGCAATGGCAGGCACTACACCATCGGGCTGGCGGGGTTGGCCTGAAGGTTTTTTGTCGGCAGCCGACAACACCGGCTCGTCGTCCTGCGGATCCAAAACGAGAACCGTCGAAGTTTCCGAATCAACCATGCCCAATTGGTCTCTGGCCATGGCTTCGATGGCACGCAGGGAACGGCCTGAGTTCACCGCAAACAAGAGCTGCTCATGGCGTTGTCGGACTGTCCGCAGTTCTTGTTCCACCTGTTGCACCGTGCGATGGATGTGCATGGTATGTACCTGCTGCCCCAGATAGAGGACAGCCAGACACACGATTATGATCGCCGCAACGCACACCAGCGCGGTCTCCGGCAGCCGCCGCGGTTGCCGACGAATCCGCTTATAACGTTTCGTTCTGCGGCCCGGCTGTTTTGTCGGTTCGGGAAGATGATATTCTAGTTTCCGCGCCGGTTCCATGCCGCCATCCCTCCTTTACAGGCGCTCTGCGGCCCGCAGTTTGGCACTGCGTGCTCGGGGGTTGCGCATCACTTCCTCATTGTCGGCCGTCACAGGCCGTTTGGTCAGGATCTTCAACGTCTGCTTGGCCCCGCACCGGCACACTGGCAGCCCCGGTGGGCACGCACACACACCCGTGCATTGCCGAAAGAACTCCTTTACGATTCGGTCTTCCAGGGAATGAAAGCTGATCACAACCAACCTGCCAGCCGGTGCCAGCAAATCCACAGCCTGGCCTAAAGCACTTTCTAGGGCCGCTAACTCTTCGTTCACAGCTATGCGGAGAGCCTGGAATGTTCGTCGCGCCGGGTGAGGACCTTCCCGGCGAGCTTTCGCCGGAATCGCTTGTTTTATGATGTCAACCAATTCGGCCGTGGACGCAATGGACCCCGTCTTGCGGGCTTCGGCGATGAAGGCAGCGATCCGCGCTGCCCATCGCTCTTCACCGTAGACGCGGATGATTTTCGCCAGTTCGGCCTGGGTCATATGATTGACTAGATCATACGCTGTCAGTTGTTGCCCCTCCGTATCCATCCGCATGTCCAGAGGCGCATCGCTTTGGTACGAGAAACCTCGCTCTCGGGCATCCAGTTGATGGGACGATACGCCTATATCCATAAAGATTCCCTGAACGTTGGTGATTCCGTAATCCTCCGCGATCCGCCCTAAGCGCCGGAAGTTGTCATGGATCAACGTGACTTGCGACCGGTAGGTGGCCAAGGCTTGCTCGGCCTTTTTCAGGGCTTGTTTGTCCTGATCGATGCCGACCAGCTGAATGTCCGGTTGTTGACCTAATAGCGCCAAGCTGTGGCCGGCGCCGCCAATGGTACAGTCGATATAGGTCCCATGGGCCTGCGGCCGCAGCCAATGCAACGCCTGTTCCAGCAGTACCGGTTGATGCTGGAAATCGGACACAAACACACATCCTTCCTGGACAACTCTCCCATCGCAGGCAACGCTGCTCCCGCCCATGCTGCGTTTCACCGCAGAAGCCATACATGCAGGTTTTATATACCTAACTCTACAATGTTTTCCGCAATGGACTCGTAAGACTGCTCTGCTTCATCCATGTACTTGTCCCAACGTTCCTGACTCCATATCTCGATCCGGTTTGACACACCGATAACAACCACATCTTTGTCAATCCGCCCATAATCTCGCAGGTTCTGGGGAAGCATAATCCTTCCTTGACGATCCTGATCACATTCCGCCGCGCCGGAGAAGAAGAAGCGCACGAATTGTCGGGCATCGGCCTTGGTCAGGGGCAGGGTCTTTAGCTTGCCTTCCAATATATTCCATTCCTGCTGGGGAAATAAGAACAAGCAGTTATCCAAACCGCGAGTCACTACTGCTGCATCACCGAGATCCTCGCGGAATTTGGCCGGGATGATGAGGCGCCCCTTGGCATCCAAGCTGTGCCGGTATTCTCCCATGAACATGAGGCAGCGCCCCCTCTCAACCTGTTTCCCCCACAATCCACCACAATCCACCACTTTGTATTCTCTATTCGAGCAGCATCTGGGAATTCCTGCTTCCATCCCAAAAAACTAGGAGATATTTAACAAAATGTTTTATCCTATCAGATATCTCCCCTCCAGACGCGCAAAAAAAACAGCCCCGAAAGGCTGTCCTGAGTGGGCCCGTAAGCCGAGTTCTGTTTTCGATGATCATCTATCTTCGTCACCAGTTACCTGGTGACTCCAGCGGCCAACCCAGGAGTACACGGGACGGGCAGCCCCTTCTCCTCTATTTGGCCTTGCTCCGGATGGGGTTTACCTAGCCAGCTGGTCACCCAGCTGCTGGTGAGCTCTTACCTCACCTTTTCACCCTTACCTGGAAAACCAGGCGGAATATTTCTGTGGCACTCGCCTTGGGGTCGCCCCCACTGGGTGTTACCCAGCATCCTGCCCTCTGGAGCTCGGACTTTCCTCGGGAATACCCGCGATCATCCGGCCCACTCAGTACGCCTCCATAATAACATATCTGCGCGGCTGCAGCAAGTCAGCGAACCGTTTGCCGTCCAGCCTGTCACTCCGTCACTCCGGTCACTCCGGCTCACTTTGGGGGGCGAGGCGAATGACCCTGCGGCCCGAGGAACGTTTTGCTGTGCTCCATTCCAGCCCAAACGGGCACTGTCCTGGCTAGGCAACCCGCACTGACAGGCTTCTCGCCTCTTGGCTCTCACTCCCATAGCCGCAGGCATCACGATGTTCCGAGAGCAGAGCGGTACAATTCCCCAACAGGGGCTGTACATGCATTCTAATCTGCCCACCGGTCCTTTATTGCCCTCGCCGAACCGCTAACTCCTTGTGGCTCCTAGAAGATCCTTATAGGTGTCCGAATCCATGCCGATGTCGGCCTTTCGGCTTACCACATCGGATCCCTTCTTCTCGGCACAAGTTACACAGCGTTTGGTTTGCGGAAGGATGTCCAACCGTTCTTTTGGAATAACACTGTTACAGAACTCGCATTTGCGTTCCATTAAGTCCACTCCTTGATGTTGGAAAACCTAGAGCTGCTGCCACGGATCGTCGCCATCCAAAGCTTGGATGACTTCAACGATTTCATCGCTGAGCTCCTGCTCCAAATAGTTTGCCGTCTGCTTAAGCATGATCTTCTCGGTTCCAAAGTGCCCGGCATCGATGATGGCCAGCCCCAGCTGGCTCGCCTCTAACGCTTGGTGATAATCCACATCTCCCGTGATGAAAACATCTGCTCCAGCGGAGAAGGCTTTTCGAACCAGTCGGCCCCCGGACCCTCCGCAGACAGCGATTTTGCGGCACTGCTTTCTACGATCGCCGCTGATCCTCACCGGTGTATCCCACCGTCGGCCGATCTGCCCCGCCAATGCTTCCACCGATATCGGTTCAGAAAGGCCCACCCGCCCTAACCCAGTCTCCAGCGTGTCGTCCAAAGGAGCCAGAACGGTCGTGGCATCCAGTCCCAAATCCTCAGCCAGCCAAGTGTTGAGGCCATTGCTGGCATGATCTAAATTGGTATGACTGACATACACGGCAATATCATCTTTTATTAATCTCGCCAAGCTCCTCCCCAACGGAGTGTTCGTGCGGATATTCTTCAGCGGCTGGAATATCAGTGGGTGGTGGGCTACGATCAAATTGACATTCTCTGTCACAGCTCGTTTCACCAAGGCCTCGGTAATACTGAGGGTTACCAGTATCTTCCTTACAGGCATCTGGTAGTAGCCAAGCTGAAGGCCGACATTATCCCATTCCTCGGCCAATGCCTTTGGTGCTAACTGTTCCATCACCTGTGCCACTGGCTGTACTGTAAGTGGCATTGGATCACCTTCTCCCACAGGAAAATGTCTTGCTGCATGGTCTGGCGGATCCGCCGGTGCGCCTCTGGTATTCGGGCAAAGCAACTCTTCAAACCCTGCAGATTGTGCTGAAAAAACTGGTGCACTGCATGTGTGGGATTCAACAATAGGCCTGGTCCGACAATCATATACTCCTCTTCCCCGAAATCGGGATACCACCGAGTTAACTGCACTGGCCATGGTTGTTCTATCGGCACAGCTTGCACGGTCAAATACGGCCGCTGCCCTTCCCAAACAATCCATTCTTCAAGAATGCTGAAGCCAATTTCGCTCAGATATCGTCGGAGCTTGACATGCCTCGTCATCGGTTGGAAAAACCACAGAGGAAAAGAGCAGCGCTTGCCTGCACTGTGGCCAAGAATCTCCATGATTGTTTCTCCGCCCATTCCAGCCATGACAACTGTATGCACTTCCGCCGGCTGCAGTGGATCCAGGCCGTATCCAAAACGCACATCCATGGGTTCTCGAGATTGTCCTGCCTGTGCCAAACTCTGGCTATACGGGCCCCGTGCCACCTCTACAGCAATAGGCCGGGGAGAACCCTGTTCGGCGCAAGCTCGAACAAAAAGACCATGGTCGGACCCGATATCGGCCACTCGCCCACTGCAGTCTAATCTCTGCAAAATACTGCCAAGCCTCTTCGAAAGCATACCAACCACCTGTAATGTGATCATTCGACACCGAACCGTCCCATCCTTCTTTGCGGAACCACTTTACGCTTTGCATATGATAGTGGTAAGATAATCAATAAAAGGGAGGTGAGCCAATGCGTCTGCAGATCCATTACTGTACTGCTTGAGGCTATTTACCCAAAGCCGTCAGTTTGGCGGAAAAGCTGCTTAATGAACACAAAAACAATATCGATGCGCTAGAGATGATACCAGCCAGCGGTGGTGTTTTTGAAATCTTCGTCGACTCCAAATGCATTTTTTCCAAACAAGATCTCAACCGCTTCCCCGAAGAAGACGAGGTCGAGGCGAAGATTCGCCAGTTGTAGTTTTGGTCAGAAGCCCAGAGCAGCAGGGACTGCCTGGGCTTCTGCGTTTTGTCTCCGTACTCGGGGAATACGCTGCATAGAAAGCGGCGGGCAGACCGGTTGTACTGCCAATTTCGCGGTAAAACTGGTGTTGACTATGGAATCAGAATAACGCAACCTAACACCTGCCCACTAGTCATCATCATCGTCGTCGTCGCCATCATCATTGTCATCGCTCTCGTCGTTTCTTTCCACCTCGTCACGATGCAGATGGGGATCGGTATGTCTGTCGTAACCCCTCGATCCCGAACCACTGGATCGAGAGCGGTTGAAAAACAAAATGACGACCACCAGGCCGACCATGACCAATATGCCAACGAGCGTTTCCATGCAGAACCTCCTTTCGGTTCCGGGCCTGTTCCACAGCCGCCTCCATGCATAGCCAGCCTGTTCCATTGGGTTGTGCAGGCAGCCCGTCTTGGGCCAACATCGCCCGCCCATGGAACAAACAATCAGCTATCCGGTGCCCTGCAGCCCGCTGCCCCCCGCGCAGCTGGACGCGGCAGGCATCGGGCGGTGCTTGACCTACCTATTCGACAGAACACTGAAAAAACCTCTGGTGCCCGCAAATGCCGTGGGGTGGCAGAAACATTGGGAGACAACGATGTTTGGCAACCAGGAACGAAAAGAAAAACCCCCACATAGTCCATGGACCAATGGGGGGGTTGTTGTATGGCAGTGTGCTTTTGACCGAAATAAATATGGTGGACCCCCTGGGATTCGAACCCAGGACCAACAGATTATGAGTCTGCTGCTCTAACCACTGAGCTAGGGGTCCAACTGCAGATCTTATTATACGCTAGCTGTCCGCAGCTGTCAATAAATTCACTGACCCAAAAAGTCCTTCAGTTTCTTACTGCGGCTGGGATGGCGCAGTTTCCGCAACGCCTTTGCCTCAATTTGCCGAATACGTTCGCGCGTAACCCCAAATACCTGCCCTACTTCCTCTAGCGTCCGTGTGCGGCCGTCATCAAGGCCGAAACGGAGCCGCAGGACCTGTTGCTCACGGGGTGTAAGAGACTCTAATGTGGAGCCAAGCTGATCCCGGAGCATAGCAAATGATGCTGCCTCTGCAGGAGCGGGCGCATCTTGGTCCTCAATGAAATCTCCTAGATGACTGTCCTCTTCCTCACCTATGGGAGTTTCCAGAGATACTGGTTCCTGGGCGATTTTCATGATTTCCCGCACCCGTTCTTCTGGCATCTCCATCTCGTCGGCTATTTCCTCCGGTGTGGGTTCTCGGCCTAGATCCTGCAGCAGCTGTCTGGACACTCGGATCAACTTGTTGATTGTCTCGACCATGTGGACAGGAATTCGAATGGTACGTGCCTGGTCGGCGATGGCACGGGTAATGGCCTGACGAATCCACCACGTCGCATAGGTGCTGAATTTATAGCCTTTACGATAATCGAATTTCTCAACGGCCTTGATAAGCCCCAAATTGCCTTCTTGGATCAGATCCAGAAACAGCATGCCGCGGCCCACATATCGTTTGGCGATACTGACAACCAGCCGCAAATTCGCTTCAGCCAGACGGCGCTTCGCCTCTTCGTCTCCTTGCTCAATACGTTTTGCCAGTTCTACTTCCTCTTCTGCAGTCAGCAGAGGAACTCGGCCGATTTCCTTCAAATACATTCTAACCGGATCGTCGAGGCCCACACCTTCTGGAATAGAGAGGTCAAACTCTTCTTCTTCGTCCTCATCGGTGTCTGTTTCCTTGTCATCTTCCACGTCCGGAGTGTCACCGGAGTCCGGGATAATGTCGATTCCCATGGCCGACAAGCTTTCATACACCTCGTCGATTTGTTCTGGACTCAAGTCCACATCCTGGAGGGCATCCATGATCTCACGATAGGTCAGCATTCCCCGTTTTTTGCCGCGCTCCATTAGTTCATTGACCGATTCAAGTGCTGATGCGTCTTTCTTGCTCATCTAGACTCCCCCCTTCCCAGTGGGCCTTGCTCTCTTATTCGTTCCCGAAGATCAAAAACCTTTTTCCTGACACGAAAATACCCGTAGATAAGCTGACAGAAAGTGTTGCGCACCTCCGGGCTATCCACATTTTTCTCCAACGCGTTAAGCTTTTCCTCTATTTTCACCAGCTCCCTGGAAAAATTGAGCGATACCAGCCGATAAATATATTCCCGCCACTTTCCTTTGGGAACAGCATGCTGGAACAGTTGATCGGCCACCTTCTCACCATGAAGATCCCAGCTTCCGTTCTTCAACAGAACATATAGATGCCGGTAATCAGCATGGGCGAAATGTTTGACGCCAATGCCTAGTTCCTTCAAAGACTCCAAGAGCTGCGGCTTGTGCAGTACGCACCGCAGAATATCTCTCTCCACCACCATGCCCTGCTCAGCGCTGGGCCGCACCGGTCCCCCTTCATGCACGGAGGAGATACCGGCCTCCGGCGCCGCCGAACCCCGTCTCACCCCTCTGCTGTCTCTGCTATCGTCCACACGACCACTTGACACCGAACCTCGGCGACTCTCGGATACCTCCTCAGCCAGAGCAGCTTGATCAACACCCAGCCGCCGTGCAGCAAACTCCACGTATTCGTTACGTTCCACTGCATCAGTAAGAGCAGAGATGATGCCTACGACCTCCCGAGATGCCGCCACTTTGCCCTCTCGAGTGGATAAGTCATGACGATCGCAGGTTCGGCCAATCCGATACTCCACATGGTGGACTGCTTGTTCAATCCAATCGTTCACTTCATCAGGGGCATGGGCCCGAGCAAAACCATCAGGATCTACACCGGCTGCCAATGGTGCTACCTTGACCACCAACCCGGCTTC